>JANYLK010000091.1 GCA_025357875.1 Granulicella sp. | reverse complement strand
AAAATCCCCGTCCGCGATTACCTCGCCGCTGTCCTGCCAGGACTCGCCAACTTATCCATCCACAGACTTCCACAACTCACGCCCACCGCATGGGCCGCTAGAAATCTGTAGCTGTCAACATGCGTTCGTCTGACGGATACGATTGAGAAATCTCCGGCGAAGTATATTCAAGGTTCAACGCTTGCGCCGGACGCTCGCCGCTACTATCCGGAATTCGGCAGTATCGGTCAAGCCACCCAAGACATCAACTCCAATTACAACTCGCTGCAGGCGACGTTGAATAAGAACTTCTCGCACGGCTTCACCATTCTCGCGAACTACACTTTCTCCCACTCCATCGACGATCTTCCCTTCGGTCAAAGCATTACAACCGTCGGCCTGGCCAACGCGGGTGGATCATCGCTCGCCTCCCCCGTCCGTTGGTATCTTCCAGGCCGCCACCAGTTCGATCGCGGCCCGTCTGAGTTCGACCGCACCAATCGCTTCGTCGCTTCGTTCGTTTATCGCTCGCCAAAGTTTGAGAATAATAGGTCGCTCGGGTATGTAGTGGGCGGATGGCAGTTGAGCGGCATCGTGCAAGCGCAGTCGGGAACCCCGCTCACTGTCCTCGCAGGCAAGGATCAATCGGCAAGTGCGCTCGGTTCAGACCGCGGCGTCTACAACCCCGCCCTGAATCCATACGGAAAGAGTAACTGCGGCATCCTTGCACACTGCATCAACTTCATCAATACCGCAGCGTTCTCTCTCCCGGCTCAAGGTGAGATAGGGAATGCGGCAAAAGGACAGTTTCGTGGCCCAAACTATGTGAACCTCGACGCTGGCTTGTCAAAAGAAGCGCCCCTGTTCACCGAGAGGGTCCGCATGCAGTTCAAGGTGGAGGTTTTCAACGTCTTCAATCACAACAATTACTTCAACCCAGGCCTTTCGTCGACCGATACGTCTGGCAATGGGATCGTGGCCAAGGGCGTGAACCTGTCGGCAACTGAAGCGGGTGCGGTCCGTGCAGGATACGATCCCCGCATCGGTCAACTCGCGCTCAAGCTGCTTTTCTAAATACCTAAGGCCTGCTTTGCCCGGGCGACAGATTGAATTTAGAGCCGAGCTCGAATTGCGCTGGTCCAGAGGTCCCTGGGTGCCCGGCCTGAGGAGCACGGGGATTTGTTGGCATATGCGTTGACTTGGGTGGGAGGCTCGGGTATTCTTGAGGCTCGCGCAGTCTCGTGTCTGCACGTTTGCGGCGGGTTTTGCCCTGTTTGGGAAGATCTGAAGTAAATAATGCAGCAGGATGGGACAACCGTGGTGCATTCCCGGGTTCAGCCAGGTAAGAGGGCTGTTCTTAGGCACTCACCTTCCAGGCAATGCGCGAATCCCGGGCGGTTCGGTCTTCCGCGTTTGTACAGGGAGCTATATCCGGCTCAGGGCTGTTGTTTTGGCTTGACGCTGTGATTGAGATAAGGACAGAATTTAGCCCTTTCCTGACAATCTTCGTTTCTCCTTTTGTCTGGCTTGGTTTAAAGTTTGAGTTTGGCGTTTCGTCGATAGATTGTGGCGATTCGCATGGTAGTTCAACGCAGGCACAGTCATTCTCTTCCGTACCACGCCGGGCTAGCTGGATATTTCAGTGATGAAAATCCAGCGGCTGGAAATCCAGCTACAAGGAAGACGGCAGAACCAGGGAGTAAGCAAGCACCATGAATAACACCACCACCATTCCTAGCGGCAAAGATATCCAGCGCAAGTGGTTCGTCATCGACGCCACGGGCAAGACGCTGGGCCGCCTTTCGACGACGGCCGCGTCCATTCTAGCCGGCAAGAATAATGTGCTTTATACGCCCTACATCGACATGGGTGACCATGTGATTGTGGTCAATTGCGAAAAGATTGTGCTGACCGGGTTGAAGGCGGACAAGAAGCTGTATCGCCGGTACACGGGATTTCCTGGCGGCCTGCGCGAAGAGTCGTTTTTGAAATTACTGGCGCGGCGTCCTGAGGCGATTGTGGAACAGTCGATCAAGGGCATGCTGCCGAAGTCGAAGATGGGCCGGCAGATGGGGACCAAGCTGAAAGTTTACAAAGGCGCGCATCATCCGCATCTTGCACAGCAGCCTATGGCGCTTGAATTTCATGCTTCCAACGCGCCCAAGCCGCTGAAGGGTGTTGCGCTCGAAGGGTAAGCAGCTGTTAGCTATTAGCTTCCAGCTATTAGCTAACGACGACAAGGATTTGAGCGCATTTGTTTGCGCTAAAAGCTAGCAGCTATTTAGGAGCATCATGGCAGATCTGATCCAATACTACGGAACCGGACGGCGCAAGTCTTCGATTGCGCGCGTGTTTCTACGTCCCGGCAGCGGCAAGTTCACGGTCAACAAGAAGGAATGCGATGTGTACTTTGTCACCGCGCAGCAGAGGGCGGCCGCACGTCGTTCGCTTGGGATCGCGGATATTGGCGAGACCTTCGATGTGATCACGACCGTTAAGGGTGGCGGCGTAATGGGCCAGGCCGATGCGGTCAAGCTGGGCATTGCGCGCGCTCTGATGATTTTCAACCCTGAGCTGAGGAAGACGCTTAAGGCTGAGGGACTTGTGACTCGCGATTCACGCGGCAAGGAACGCAAGAAGTACGGGCAGAAGGGCGCTCGCGCACGGTTCCAGTTCTCGAAGAGATAGTAGGACAGCTCTTAGCCGTTAGCTCTTAGCTTTTAGCTAGGGACTAACAGCTAAGAGCTGAGAGCTTCACCTCCCGCCTTACCGTGGGGGCACGGACCTAAATCTCCCTTACGAGGGATTAATCCGGGCACCAGTGGCTACACCTGGCTGCCTTAATCAAGGAGACTCACTTGGCAAATATCACGATGAAAGAACTGCTCGAGGCTGGCGTCCACTTCGGACATCAGACGAAGCGCTGGAATCCGAAGATGAAGGAATACATCTTTGGTGAGCGCAATGGTATTTACATTATTGACCTGCAGAAGACGCTGAAGATGTTTAAAGAGGCGTCGAAGTTTGTGACCGAATTGACCTCGTCGGGCAAGCTGGTGCTGTTTGTTGGGACGAAGCGCCAGGCGCAGGACGCCATTGCTGAAGAGGCGAATCGCTGCGGCATGCCGTACATCAACAGCCGCTGGCTGGGCGGATTGCTGACGAACTGGGTTACGGTGCAGAAGTCGGTGAAGCGCTTGCAGGAACTCGACGATATGTCGACGGACGGCCGGTATGAGCTTCTGACCAAGAAGGAAGTGATCAAGCTGGAGCGGGAGCGCAAGCATCTTTCTACCAATCTGTCTGGTATCAAGAGCATGAAGCGGCTGCCGGATGCTCTGTTCATTGTGGACTCAAATAACGAGGCCATTGCGGTTGCTGAGGCTCGCAAGCTGGGGATTCCGGTGGTTGCCGTGGTGGATACGAATTGCGATCCGACCGTTGTTGACTATGTGATTCCTGGCAATGACGATGCTCTGCGCGCAATTCGGCTGTTCACGACGAAGATTGCCGACTCGGCTGCTGAAGGCGTGCAGATGGTTTCGGAGAAGGCGTTTGCGACCGAGGTTGCGGATGTGCAGCAGGCTGAGGTTGCTCCAGAGTACGTTGGCGAAGAGGGTGATGCTGGAGCCGATGGAGTTGCCGAGCCGGCGGCCGTTGCAGCGTCGACCGAAGAAGTTGTGGACGACGACAATGTTGATCTCGAAGCGGTGCTTGGCGGGAACATTCGCAAGGCTCCGGTTGCTGCTACCGAGGACGAGGCGGAGCCCGAACCAGCGCACGCCGCGACTGGCGCATAGCACTCCATTTTTCTCAATACGAGAGCGTGGAGGTCGGTGAGAATCCGCTCCACGCTCTTTCTGCGTAACTCAGCTTCTAGCCGTTAGCTTTTAGCTAGGAGCTAACAGCTAACAGCCAGTACCAGGAGAAGGACAGAATAATGACTACCGAGACCGCAGCGAAGATTGATGCAAAGCTGGTGAAGGAACTCCGCGACAAGTCCGGCGCGCCGATGGGCGACTGCCTGAAGGCTTTGCAGGAGGCGAAGGGCGAGATGGAGGCCGCGTTCGTAGTGCTGCGCAAGCGTGGCATGGCGTCGGCGGCGAAGAAGGCCAGCCGCACTACGAATGAAGGCGCAGTGGGTACGTATATCCACGCGGGCGGCAAGGTTGGCGTGCTGGTGGAATTGAATTGCGAGTCGGACTTTGTGGCGCGCACGGATGACTTCCAGGAGCTGCTGCGCGATGTGGCGATGCATATTGCCGCGACCGATCCTCGTTTTGTAAGCCGCAGCGAAGTGACTGAGGCCGATCTCGAGCGCGAGAAGGATGTGTATCGTTCGCAGGCTGCGGCGACCGGTAAGCCACCGGCGGTGATTGAGAAAATTCTTGAGGGTAAGCTGGCGAAGTTCTACGAAGAGTTCTGCCTGTTGGACCAGCCGTTTATCAAGGAGCAGACGCAGACGATCTCGCAGCTGATTGCGGGTAAGGTTGCGAAGCTTGGTGAGAATATCTCGGTACGGCGGTTCGCGCGGTTCAAGGTTGGCGCGGCGGATTGGACCGTCGCTCAGACGAAGATTGCAGTAGAGGAGAACAAGGCATAGGCCTTCGGAAGCCTCCGCAGCACATCGAGCCTGGGCGACAGCCCAGGCTCGTATTTGTATGGAGACCCCAGATATGGACGAGATTAAATTTCACCCCATCTATAGTCTTGCTCGAGATCGGTTTGATGGAATTGGTTTTGACCTCACTACATTGCCCATGCAAATAGCACGCTTACGCCGCTTGAAGTGGCGATGGCAGGAGCTAACGAGTTCGATCCTTGGAAGGACTAAGGATCGCATTCTCAGAGGCCCGGGCGACAAGCTCAGGCCTCTTTCTAATTAATGCAAGATGGACTTATGGGATACCGTTATAGCATCGGACTCAGGTTGTGAAACTGTGCTCATCGAGAGGGACAACATGGAACTTGGCATGATTGGGCTGGGCAGGATGGGCGCGAGCATGGTGGTGCGGCTGCAGAAGGCAGGACACCATTGCGTGGTGTTCGATATGTCTGCGGCCGCAGTACAGGCTTCGGTGAAACAGGGTGCGACCGGGACAGGATCGCTGGAAGAGTTTGTGAAGACACTGCAGAAGCCACGTGCGATGTGGCTGATGGTTCCGGCGGGCGTGGTGGATAACACGCTTGCGAAGCTGGTTCCGCTGCTCGAGCCGGAAGACATTATTATCGACGGCGGCAACTCGTATTATCACGACGATATTCGGCGGTATGGGGAGTTGAAGCCGAAGGGAATTCATTATGTGGATGCGGGAACGAGCGGTGGCGTGTGGGGCGCGGATCGCGGCTACTGCCTGATGATTGGTGGCGACGAGGCAGTGGTGCAGCACCTCGACCCGATCTTCGCGAGCCTTGCCCCCGGCATGGAGGAGGCGACGCGCACGCCGGGCCGCGAGAATATGGGTGGCACGTCTGAGCATGGCTATCTGCACTGTGGTCCAAGCGGCGCGGGACACATGGTGAAGATGGTTCATAACGGGATTGAGTACGGCATGATGGCGGCGTATGCGGAGGGTTTGAATATTCTGCGTCACGCCAATGCGGGCAAGGAGAAGAGTGAGATCGATGCGGAGACTACTCCGTTGCGGTGCCCGGAGTATTACCAGTACGATCTGAACCTTGCTGACATTACCGAGGTGTGGCGGCGCGGCAGCGTGGTGGCGTCGTGGCTGCTGGATCTGGCGGCGCGGGCTTTGATCGAGAATCCCGATCTCGATAAATTTTCCGGGCATGTGTCGGATTCGGGCGAGGGTCGTTGGACGATTCGCGCGGCTATCGACGAGAGTGTTCCTGCTCCTGTGCTGAGTGCGGCGCTGTATGAGCGCTTTAGTTCGCGCGGCGAGGATGAGTTCGCCGATAAGCTGCTGTCGGCGCTTCGATTTCAATTTGGCGGACATGTGGAGAAGACTCCACAAGAGAAGGGAACTGCTTGATGGCTCGATCGCATTCGGATGCTTTGGTGGTGTTTGGAGTTACGGGCGATCTGGCTCATAAGCAAATTTTTCCGGCACTGTATGCAATGGTAAAGCGCGGCGAGCTTAATGTGCCTGTGGTTGGTGTCGCGTTCCCGAACTGGAGCCTGGAGCGGCTCCATAGACGGATCACGCAGAGCATTGAGCGGGCAGGTGGGATCGACAATAAAGGCGCGCTTAAGAAACTGCTGGCGAACTTCAGCTATGTAAGTGGAGATTACAAAGATCTAGCGACGTTCACGAAAATCAAACAGGCGTTGGCGGGCGCACGGCGGCCTGCGCACTATCTTGCGATTCCTCCATCGCTTTTCGAGACGGTGATTGAAAACCTAAGTACGGCGGGGCTAGCGAAGAACGCGCGGGTCATTGTGGAGAAACCGTTTGGACGTGACCTGGCTTCGGCTAAGGAGCTGAATCGGGTGGCGCATGCGGCATTCCCGGAGGACTCGGTCTTCCGCATCGATCACTTTCTGGGGAAGGAGGCGATCATGAATATTCTCTATTTCCGATTCGCCAATTCTTTTCTGGAGCCGATCTGGAACCGCAACTACGTGGCCAGCGTGCAGGTGACGATGGCAGAGGATTTTGGAATCAAGGGGCGGGGTGGGTTCTACGAGACGGCGGGCTGCTTGCGCGACGTGATTCAGAATCACTTGTTCCAGATCGTGGCGCTGCTGGCGATGGAGCCGCCGGCCACGAGGGACTACGGCGCGGTGCAGACGGAGAAAGCGAAGGTGTTTGAGGCGATGCGGCCGCTGAAGTCTGAAGATGTGGTCCGCGGGCAGTACGCGGGTTATCGCGAGGAGCCGGACGTGGCGAAGAACTCCGATGTGGAGACGTTTTGCGCGCTGCGGCTGTTTATCGACTCATGGCGCTGGCAAGGTGTGCCATTTCTCTTGCGGTCGGGCAAGTTCATGCCGGATACCGCAACCGAGATTCTGGTGGAGTTGAAGCCGGCTCCGCAGAGGCTATTCGAGGATTCAGCGCCTAAGGCGGGACGGGCGAACTATTTGCGGTTTCGACTGTCGCCCGACTCGGCCATCGCGCTTGCCGCGCGGATAAAGGTAACGGGAAAAGAATTTGTTGGCGAGCAGGAGGAGCTATATCTGTGCGAGCAGTTGGCCGGGCAGGAGGCGCCCTACGAGCGGCTCCTGGGCGATGCGATGGCTGGTGACGGAGCGTTGTTCACGCGCGAAGATGCGGTCGAGGCTGCGTGGACCGTTGTCGATCCGGTGCTGAAAAAGCATATGCGTGCCCGTGCTTACAAGCGTGGGACGTGGGGTCCGAAAGAGGCGAATTCTCTGCTTGAGCCTGGGGATAGCTGGCACGTGCCCGGCGCGGAACCGGGTACTGCTTAGCGGCTTGGGCATTCTGGGTTGGGCTGTCATTAGCGGGCGAAGGGTTTTGGTCTCCTATCCTTTGCGCAAAGGCGCGCCAAGGATGGGGCACCCGAAGGTTTTCACTGAGACGAAAACGCTTAGTGCAATACGTTGCGGGCTACGGTGAAGATTGCGGTGGCGGCGAGGGTTGCGTAGATCGATGCGGCAGGTGGGTTGGGCCAGTCGAAACTTGTTGCGCGGATGGCTCGGCGATAGGTCTCGATTGCGCCCGCAAGTGCGATGGACAGGAGCAGGATGAACAGCGCGTTAAGGCGGAGTGCTTCTGTGAGATGGCCGTGGAGCAGGGCGGCGAGGGCGCGGGTGGTGCCGCATCCGGGGCAGTCGATGCCGAGGAATTGGCGGATGGGGCAGGCAGGGTAGAGGCTCGTCCGCGCCGGCGGGTAGGCGTAGAGCACTGCGCACAACAGGATTACGGTTGCCAGCAGGGAATTGGCAATCCATCTTCGCCGGCATGGAGAGGCGCGAATCAAATTACTGCGCCTCGGTAGCGGGCCATGCGTTTGAGTTCGTTGATGCGGTTGAGGTGGTACTGGAAGTAGACGCAGCCGAAGAAGAAGGTCATCACGCCGCTAAGCGAGAGACCGACTGGTTCCGCGGTGTTAAAGTGCTGCTCGAGTTCCGATCGCATTGTGAAGCGCGCAATGAGCCGCACCACCCAACTGACCAGGACGATGACGTCCCTGAGGGGATGGCCCCCGTAGTAGGTCACCCACCAATGCACTCCTGGCTGTAACACTACATGGGAGTGGCTTGAGAGGAGGACCTCCCAGAACCCCAGAACGGCTGCGGCCGCATAGAAGAAGATGGCCTTGCTGTTCGGCTGTACGCGTTTCATCCATGCCGCGAGGACGAGGGTCCAGACCCATCTGAACAGTGTGCAGGTGAAGAAGGAAAATAGAAGGACCAGGACCCAGTTGAGATTTGGTGCGTCGGGGTACGGGGCAAGATTGGAGACGGGGTAGGTCGGGGGAGGCGGAGGCTGATACGACGGCGGAAGATCGGGTGCCATGCCGAGCACATGCGAGACCGGGACCCAGTCGGGCATGTCGTCGCTCTTGGTGAGGTCAGTAGGCAAAACGTTGCCGCTGGCGACGTACTTCTGCAGATCTTCAAGTGTGTAGGGGCCATAGTTCTGTCCGTTGCGTGTGACGTGGTAGAGCATGCAATGACTCCTCGTGGCCTCCGCGGGCCGCACGTCCGTGGCGATTTTCAGGGACAGGAAGATGAGAACACGAGGGCGTTGCGGATACAACTTTTTTCGCCATGCGTGGAGCTATCCGGCCTGGACTAGGCGTCCGGCACGGGAGACGATGGAGAGGCGTTCCGTGCTGAGGATTTTCTTTGCCTGGGCTTTGGCGTGTGTGGCCCATGGTCCTACAGGGTCCAGCCGCACATAGGTGAGCCAATGGCGAAGGGCGCGGCGGCGGTGTCCCTGGCGCTCGTATGCGAGGGCGAGATTGTAGTGCGCGTCGGCATATTGCGGGACGAGTGCGATGGCGCGCTGATAAGCGGCGATGGCGTCGTGCAGGCGCTTTAGTTCGTCGAGGACATTGCCGAGATCGAAAAATGCGAGCGCATAGTCGGGGTCGGCCTCTGTGGCTCGGCGATAGAGCTGTTCGGCGAGCGCGAATTCGCGCAGGTTGTAGTGGATGGTGCCGAGGTTGATGGCAGCGGCGGCATATCCAGGCCGAAGCGCGAGGATTCGGCGATACATGTCGGCTGCTTCAGGAATGGTCGCGGGGCTTTCTTCCAACTGCACCGCGCGCTGGAACATCTCCTGTACATTGGCGTCGCGGCCCGCTGCGCGACCTGCGGCTCCGACGATGCTCAATTGGCGCTTGGGTGATGCATCGAAGTCGAAGGCAAGCTGCTGGGTTACGGGATCGACCAGCGCGCCGCTATGGCGGAAGGTGAGACGGGAGCCTCGTCCGACTGCGCTGGCCTCAGTGAGAGGATTGCCCATACCGGCGGCCTTGCGCATGGCCTCGACTGATTCGCGGATGCTCTTTGCGGTATTGCGTGTGGCGCGCAGGGTGCGCAAAGTACGCAGCTGGGCGAGGTCTTCGAAGGAGTAATTTTCGTTGGCGGGAATTAGGCCGGCACGCTCCCAAGCCGTGAGTTGGCGGGCTCGGAGATGCAGGATTCGAAGAACGTCTTGACGGCTGTATCGGGTCACGTATTGGTCTCGACAGGAACCGTGCTTTGCTGAGTGCGGGGCTTCTGATGCGAGTATGCGACGCGAAGGCCCGTGAGACAAGGGGGTTCACGGGTTCTTCTTCAGAAACCCGTGGATATCGCGTACCAAACGTGGTTCCATGGCGATTTGCGAGGATTCTGGCGGCTGCGCAGGTTTAGCGGGGCAGGCGGGTGCCTGTGGAGACGCTGACGGCGGAACCTTCGGCTAGCAGGACGCTGGATGGCTGCTGATTGTTGAGGGCGGCGAAGGCGGGGCCGTAGAGGGCCGCGAAGTCGGCGTCGATGGTGAAGCTTTGGATGGGATAGACCTGCCAGCGTGGATGCTGGACGCCGTATTCGGATGTGTTGCCGCGGGTGCGTTTTGTGTAGCCCCAGTAATGTTCGGTGATGAAGTCTTCTACGCTGCTGGGCGAGATGGGTTGGGGAGTGGAGTCGGCTTCAACTGTGACGCTTTGCCAAATACCGTGATGACGCCACGAGTAGCTTACTGCTAGCGAGTTGGGCGTTGAGGCGATGCTTCGGCGCATGGGGAGGGTGGCGTATGGCTCCTCGTAGAGCGAGTTGGCGATCAGGGTGATGGCGGTGCGGGGGACGAGTTCGCTGATGAAGACTACTCCACGTTTGCGGGTGCCGTCGGGCTCGGTGCGCGCTACGTAAAAGCGGAGGTTGACCTCTTCGAAGCGGGTGTGGAATGGGATGGGGAGGCCGAGTACGCGGACCTTATCAAAAAGAAAACCGACTAACGAGACGTAGCAGCGTCCTTGGAATAGGTCGAGTTCGACGCCGGGTGGGAGCCATGGGGCGAGGGTCGCAGGGTCGACTTCGTACTGCGCCATGATGAGTTTGCGCCATTCGGCGGTGAGGAAGGTGCGTGTCATTTGGGCTCGTAGAATTCGCTGCGTTTGCGGCTGTAGAAGACGTAGACGAGTAGGCCGATCGCGAGCCAGACAAAGAAACGTATCCAGGTGCGTGCGGGCAGGCCAGCCATCAGCAGAATACAGAAGAACACGCTGAGGATGGGAATGACCGGGCCGAAGGGAACGCGGAACCCACGATGGCGGGTGGGATCTTTGAAGCGCAGGACGATGACTCCGCAAGAGACCAGCACGAAGGCAAAGAGTGTGCCGATGTTTGACATCTCGGCGAGAGTGCCTACGTCGAAAAGGCCCGCGGGGATGGCGACCAGTATGCCGGCGACGATGGTGGCAAACGCCGGTGTGCGGAAGCGGGGATGAATACTGCTGAACTTGTCCGGCAACATGCGGTCGCGGGACATGGCGAACCAGATGCGTGCCTGGCCGTATTGTCCGACGAGGATTGAGGAAATCATGCCGAGGATGGCACCGAAGAGCACGGCGAGTCGCACCCAATGGAGGCGATGAGCTCCGGGAGTAAGAGCTACGCGTTGCAGGGCGTTAACGACGGGCGCGCCATCGCCGGCGACTGTCTGCCACGGCACCATGCCGGTAAGGGTGGCGGCGACCCCTATATAGAGGATGGTGCAGATGACGAGCGTTGCGATGATACCAATAGGGACGTCGCGCTGCGGATTCCGGCACTCTTCGCTGGCGGTCGAGACGGCGTCAAAGCCAATGTAGGTGAAGAAGATGATGGAGCCACCGGCGAGAATGCCGCCCATGCCTGTGGGGGCGAAGGGGTGGTAGTTCGCAGGATGGACGAAGCTGAGGCCGAAGAAGACGAAGGTGAGGATGGCGCCTATTTTAATCAGCACCATGATGTTGTTGGTGCTGGCGGACTCGCGAATGCCGCGTACGAGAAGGACGGTAATGATGAGAACGATGAGGAAGGCGGGGATATCAAAGCCGAAGTGCAGGCCGGGGGAGAAGATGTCTTTGCCGGCCAGATTCTGGGCGCCGAGTGGGAGGTAAGCTGGCTCAAGCCATTTGGGGTCGAGATGGATGCCAAACCAGTCGAGCGCGTTCACCAGATGAGAGGCGAAGCCTACGGAGACACTCATATTGGCGAAGGCGTATTCGAGGATGAGGTCCCAGCCAATGATCCATGCGACGAGCTCGCCGAGGGTGGCGTAGCTGTAGGTGTAGGCCGAGCCGGCGATGGGGATCATGCTGGCGAGTTCGGCATAACAGAGGCCGGTGAGCGCGCAGACGAGCGCGACCAGGACGAGGGAGATGACGAGTGCTGGGCCGGCACCGGGGCGTCCGGCGACGATTCCGCTGGTTTGATGCAGCGCGCCCCAAATGAGGTCTATGACGGGCGACTCCGACCAGGACGCTTTGGTGGCAGGGTTGCCGCCGATGGCGGTGCCGATGACGGTGAAGATGCCCGACCCGATGACGATGCCTACTCCGAGCGCGGTGAGCGACAGTGGCCCCAGCGTCTTGCGCAGGGCGTTCTCGGGCAGCGCCGAATCGCTGATCAGCTTATCGATGGATTTGGTGGCGAAGATTTGTCGAGGCAGCGGCGAACTCCTGGAGGCGAAGTCTTAGAGTACGGCTGGCAACGCGACTTGGTGCGGATTTGAGCGGTGCTCCCGATCGCTAAACGAGCCAGGAGCACCTTGATTGTGTAGGGCTAGCGCTTGACCTTGCCGCGCGATGCCTTTTTGATCTTGGCTTTGTTCTCGCCGCGAGCGCCGGTGCGCTTTGCCTTCGGTGGGGCTGCCTTGCGGGATGCGCGCTTGACCTTCTTGCGCTCGATCTTGTCGGTAATGCTGCTTGTATCTGCCATGGGTGCTGTGACTGCTTTCCTGAAAAGAAATTTGAGGGCGATGATCTCAAGAAGGGTCGCTAGAGAGCTTCGAGCTGGGCGAACTTCTCCACCAGCTTTTTAACGCCGTGCTGTTGAAATTGTACTGTAATCTTCGCATCATCCCCATCGCCTTCGCGACGAAAGACGGTTCCTTCGCCATATTTCGGGTGGCGGACGCGGGAGCCCTGGCGGAGACCGGTCTTGCCCGTGGGTTGAGGGATGTCGAGTTTGGGGCGGGCTGGTCTCAGGCCGCCGACGCTCTTCTGGCCACGGGCGGCGAAAAAGTTGGCGATGTTGTCTACGGAGCCACCGGCCGAGACCGGGCCGGAGACAGGGCGTGAACCGGACGCTACTCGGGTGGTGGAGAATTTGGTAGAAGCGGCGCGGCTGGCCGAGCTGCCTGAGGCGGATTGATCCTCATCTTCGTAGCTGTAGTGGCGCTCGGTGGCGTCGTCGGTATCGGCGGGACGTCCAGACCGGTTACGTTGCGGGTAAGGCGTGGCGTAGGCGGAGCCCGAGAACTGAGTACGGGCGGGAGGGCTGCCGAGGTCTTCGATCAGGCGCGATGGGACTTCTTCGAGAAAGCGCGACGGGATGCTGGTCTCGGGCATGTCGGAGCCGTAGCGGCGGCGGTACCGGGCACGTGTCATGACGAGCGTATCCATCGCGCGTGTCATACCGACGTAGCAGAGGCGGCGCTCTTCTTCGAGACCGCTGGGGTCGATCAGCGTACGCGAGCTGGGAAAAAGGCCCTCTTCCATTCCCGCCATGAATACCAGTGGGAATTCGAGACCCTTAGCTGCGTGGAGGGTCATCAACGTAACACGCGCTTCGGCGGAGTAGGAGTCGGCGTCGGAGACGAGGGCGGCGTGGTCGAGGAATTGCGTGAGGGTTTCGCCGCGTTCCTGTGCGTCCTGCGCGGCGTTGGCGAGTTCCTTGAGGTTCTCGATGCGGGAGAAGGATTCGGGCGTGGCTTCTTCTTCGAGAGCGCGGATGTAGCCGCTGCGATCGTTGAGGAACTTGATGAGCTCGGGGAGTGTGGCGGCGTCGCCAGGCTTGCGGAATCCTTCTACTCGTTCGCTGTCGGCCTGATTTTCCATGAGGATCTCGGCCGCGCGTTCGGGCGTGGTATTTGCGGAACGCTTCAGGACGATGGGCGCGAAGGGGTTGAAGTCGGCTGAGCCGATTGCATGTGCGGCGTCGCTGTCGGTGGCGTTTTCGGGAGCGATGGTGGAGATTTCTTCGGTGGGGCCGAAGTCGAAACCGAAGTTGAAGGTGGTGTCGAAGGTTGTGTCGGGGGTGGTTCCTGCGACGTCTTCGGCGGCGAAGCCGAACTCGAAGTCGGCTGCGTCGTCGGCAGAGTCCCCGGGGCTGAAGCCCGGTTCAGCCAGCGCGGCTGCTTCCGCGGGCTGAAGCCCGCTGCTACTCCCCGATAGCTCATCGCTGCTACTCCACGTTTCATATTTCGGGCTTGCGTCGACCAGTGCGACGTCACTGGAAAGCTTGTCGGCGAAGTTGGTGCCTAGCATGGCGCGTGCATCTTCGATTAGACGGCGAAAGTTGCTTAGAGCCGTCAGCGCACGTGCGGGCAACAGGCGATCTTCGACGGCGCGGGCGATCGCGTCCCAAGTGCTGATGCCGGTGGTGAGGGCGATCCGTTCGAGCGTCTCCATTGTGGTTTTGCCGATGCCGCGTGCGGGCGAGTTGACGACGCGGTTGAGTGCGATGGAGTCGTGCGGATTGACCACGAGCTTCATGTAGCTGAGGATGTCCTTGACCTCGGCGCGGTCGTAGAAGGAGAAGCCGCCGACCATGTGATATTGAATCTGGTAGCGGCGCAGGGCTTCTTCCACCAGCCGCGACTGCGAGTTGGTCCGGTAAAGGACAGCGCAGCGGGGAAGGTCTTCCTGACCACCGGCTGCGCGGATATATTGCTGGATGCGGTCGGCGATGAAGAGAGCTTCGTTCTCTCCGTCAGGGGCTTCGTAATAGCCGATCAGCGAACCGCCTTCGCGCGTCGTGAAGAGCGTCTTGCCTTTGCGCTGCGTGTTGTTGGCGACGACTGCCGACGCGCCTTCGAGAATGATCTGTGTGGAGCGGTAGTTCTGTTCGAGGCGAATGGTGCGTACTTCGGGGAAATCTTTTTCGAACTCGAGAATGTTCTTGATGTCGGCGCCGCGCCAACTGTAGATGGACTGATCTTCATCGCCGACGACGCAGACGTTGTGCGCGGGTCCGGCGAGAAGTTTCATTAGTTCGTATTGTGGGCGGTTAGTGTCCTGGTACTCGTCGATCAAAAGATATTTGTAACGTCGGTTGTATCTTTCTCGAACTTCGGGCACGACCTTGAGCAGGCGGACAGCTTCGAGCAGGAGGTCGTCGAAGTCGAGGGCGTTGGCCTTGAAGAGTTCCTTGCGGTAGACCTCGAAGATGTGCGCGATCTTCTCTTCCATGGGATTGGTCGATGCGAGGAAGTACTCCTGTGGATCGATCATGTGATTCTTGGCCCAACTGATTCGACCAAGAGCTACGCGGGGCTTCAGCGATTTGTCGTCGATGGCGAGACGTTTGAGCGCGGTCTTGACGACGGCCTGCTGATCGGTTTCGTCGTATATGGCGAAGTTGCGGGTCAGGCCTGAGCCGTTCACGCGGAGGGCTTCGATGTCTCGGCGGAGGACGCGCACGCAAAAGCTGTGAAAGGTAGAGAGCAGAGGCTTGGCGAGCGAACTGTGGCCGAGTATCTTGTCGACGCGCTCGGCCATCTCGGAGGCGGCTTTGTTGGTGAAGGTGACTGCGAGGATGGAGTCGGCAGGGACTCCGCGCTCCTCGATGAGGTAAGCGATGCGGTGGGTGATGACGCGGGTCTTGCCAGAGCCGGCGCCGGCGAGCAGAAGCACAGGGCCATCGACAGCCTGAATGCCTTCCTGTTGCTGCGGGTTCATGTTATCGAGAAGGCGAGACACGGGGGTACTCCACTCTCTATGTTAATAGTCTGTGACGTGGATTGCGAATCGGGCAGCGCTTGCCCTTTTTTTCGCAATTACTTGGAACCGGCGCGGAACTGAATGCGTAGAGGTAAGTGCGACGAGCTTTACTGAACCATGGCAGGGAATCCCGTCGACAATTGAAAGCCAAGAGGGTATTCCTATGCTGCGTATGAATTGTGTGTCTAGTAGTTCGCTCGCTGTTCTGCTGGTTGCGGGAGCGCTTGCGATCGTTCCTGCGGCTAACGCCTCGCCGATTGGCAAGCTGATGCATTTGCATCCCCGCGCGTCTCAGACCCAGGACTCGCGGGTAAGCATCCTCATGTACAACAAGGGTCCACTGTTCCAGGACGTGAAGGTGGATGGGCATGTCTACACGGTGGGATCGCACGGCTGGCTAGCGATAAAGGCTCCGGCGGGAACCCCGGTCTATGCGGCCAGCACGGGAATGGGGCATCACAAGGGAGACTTGTTGTTTGCGGTCAATCCGGAGATGAAGAATGCAACGATTTCGTTCAACTGAGTCGACTGCGGGATGGGGTGGAGGCTAATCTGAAGATAGATGCCTCCACCGCTTGATTTAAGAATTAAGAATATTGCCGTGTTCTGTGCTTCGGCTGATGGTGCAAAGCCGGAATACCGTGATGTGGCTGTCGAGCTTGGACGTGCGCTTGCGATACGGGGCATTGGCGTTGTGTATGGCGGGGCAAAGGTTGGACTGATGCAGGCGGTCGCAGAGGCGGCACTGGCAGAAGGCGGGCGCGTGATCGGCGTAATTCCGACTGTGCTTGTTGATCTGGAAGTGGCGCACGATGGACTTACGGAGCTGCATGTCACCGACACAATGCACACTCGCAAGGCAATGATTGGCGAGCGGTCCGACGCATTTATTGCATTGCCGGGGGGCTTTGGGACGCTGGAGGAATTATTTGAAGTGCTGGCGTGGCAGACTCTGAAGATTCATGCCAAGCCGGTTCTTCTACTGAATTCGAATGGCTTTTACGACAAGCTGCTGGAGTTTCTTGACGATTGCGTGAAGCAGGGCATGTTGAAGGCAAAGAGCCGTGCGATTGTGATGGTGGCGGGTAGCGTCGATGAGGCGCTCATGCTGCTTGGAATCGCCTAGATGACTGGTGAATAGCAAGTCGAGCACTGGCAGACGCGGCGGAGATAATCCCACGAATAGATGCCGGCTTCGTGGCCGTCGTTCCATTTGAATTTGAGGGCGTACTTACCGACGGGCGTGATTTCGACGGGGCGCGGCGGAGCTTCGTACATCATCAACAGGGCTTGACCTTTGGGCTTGGGAACACCGGGTGCTCGGCCACTTTTTGCGCGTTCATCGTGGCAGGTGGCGCAGGGGCAGGCGTCGCGCAGCCATCGGAAGTTCCAAGAGCTTTTGTGACCGTCGCGCCAATCGATCTCGACGCCGGTGCCTTCGCTCTTCTTGACGCGGACTTTGAGGGGTGTTACGGCGTCTGCGGGCAGGCGATCGTCTGTATGGGCAGCGGCCTGGGCCTCTTCCGGGGTGACGAGGCGTATTCCTTCGTGACTCATGGTTTCAACTCCTCGACCGCGCTATGGTCATAGCGCAATTTCAGGTACAGTATGCTCACGGAGAGGACAAGCGTTACTACGTTCGATGCGATGACGGGCTTTGACCCGGTGTAGAGGCCGTAGAGCAGCCAAAGAAATACTCCTACGGACATCAAGAGAAAAGTGGGTAGCGAGATATCGCGCGCCGAACGCAGGCGAAGGATGCGCATCAGTTGGGGCACATAGGCCGCGGTGGTGCAGAAGGCTGCGGCGAAACCCAGGTCTTCGACAGGCCGGATGCTGAAAGGTGTCATGGCTGTCTCCAGAAAAAGTATGCTGCCATCGAGCAGCCGGTGACGACGACGATGGTGCGCAGGACGTTGGGGTTCATCCTTCGAGCATACTGTGCGCCGACGTATCCGCCGATGGCGGCGAAGACCATGGAGACGAGGCAATAGTGCCAAACGATTGCTCCGCCGAAGATAAATGTAACGACGGCGCAGAAATTGGATAGGCAGGCAGCCAAGACCTTCAGTGAATTCAGCGCGTTCATTTCTTCGACTCCGAAGAGGGCGAGTGCGCTCATCAACAGGAAGCCTGCGCCGGCGCCGAAGTAGCCGATATAGAAAGTGACCGGGATGATTGTGAGGAACAGAGGAAGCATCGCGGGCGCATGTGCGACGTGAGGTTCGGAGGAGCGGCGACGTAACCAACGCGAGACCGGGCCGCTGATCCAGAATAGTAGGGATGCAGTGAGCAGGAGCCACGGCACGAGGTGCATGAAGGTGACTTGGCGCGTGTGCAGCAGAACTACGGCGCCGCTGACTCCGCCGAGTACCGAGGCGGAGCAGACCACGGCGAGCAAGTCGCGGCGAAGGTCGCTGCGCAAGGCCCAGACCGAGGTGAGCTGACCCGGCCATAAAGCCACGGTGTTGGTGGCGTTGGCCTGGATGGGTGGGACCCCGATGGCGAGCATCGCTGGGAAGGAGATGAAGGATCCTCCGCCAGCCATTGCGTTGATGACGCCTGCGATGAAGGAGGCCGCGACCAGCCAGAGATACGGAACATGCGAAGTTAGGCTGGACATCATCCTTTTTTATTGTAGCGGGGCAGCGAGGGGTGGGTCAGCGTGCGGCATCTCTGGCGTCGCAGCGATGAGCTGATGGGTGTAGGGATTGTGTGGAGCTTCGCATACCTGCATGACGTCGCCGATTTCGACCAGACGGCCATGCTGCATTACGGCGACGCGGTCGCATAGATATCGGACCAGAGGCATGGAGTGAGAGATGAAGAGATAGGTGAGGCCGAGTGTGCGCTGCAAGTCGCGCAGGAGGTTGATGACCTGTGCGCCGACGGAGACGTCGAGGGCGCTGACCGGCTCGTCGAGGACGAGGAAGCTTGGGCGCAGCGCTAGTGCGCGGGCGATGTTGATGCGCTGACGCTGGCCGCCGGAGAACTCATGCGGATAGCGCTGTAGAGCGGATTCGTCGAGGCCGACGGAGTGAAGAAGCTCGCGGAGGCGCATGGTCAGGCCTTCCGAGGGCGGCTCGCTGTGGATGGCGAAGGGCTCTGCAAGGATTTTTCGGACTGTCATGCGCGGGTTGAGTGCGGCGTAGGGATCCTGGAAGACGATCTGCATTCGGCGGCGGAGGGCGCGCATCTCGTTGGAGGAGGCCGGGGGGAGCGGACGATTTTCGTAGAGGACCTCGCCTGCGGTGGGTTCGACCAGGCGCAGAAGCATGCGCGCTACGGTGCTCTTGCCGGACCCGGATTCACCGACAAGGCCGAGGGTTTCACCGGTGAAGATGGCGAAGGAGACGTCGTCGACTACGCGCGTAACTCCGGCGTCGCGTGGGTATTCCTTAATCAGGCCGCGCGCCTCGACGAGCGCGGGCGGGACGGTTAGCGCCGAATCGGAGTAAGACGTGGCGGCGGGTCGAGACATAGCCGGAATGGTAGCATCCCAATGAGTGCGATCCGCGTTCAACAGGCGCGCCTCCTCAATCAGAATCAGGAGCTTTACAGCCATGCCAGATGCGATCAGCCTTGCGGGAAAGACAGTCCTTATTACTGGTGCGAGCGCGGGGATCGGCTGGGCGACTGCGCTTGCGTTTGCCAGACAAGGCGCGAATGTGGTGGTGACTGCTCGGCGCGAGCAGCGATTGGTCGAGCTGTGCGATCTGATTGGCGAACACGACGGGAAGTCTGCATTTCTAGCGGGAGATGGGGCGGACGAAACGACGGCGGAGAAGTGCGTTGGGTTGGCTGTCGAGAGGTTCGGCCGGCTCGACATTCTGATCAACAATGCGGGAGCTGGAAATTACAAGAATCTTGTCGACACGAGTGTGCGTGAGTACGACGAGCTGATGGACTCGAATATGAAGACGAGCTTTTTGTTCACGCGTCATGCGGCGCCGGTGATGATTGCGCAGAAAGGTGGCGAGATATTATTCGTCTCGTCTGTTGCTGGATTGCAGGGCTACGCGGGCGAAGCGGTTTACTGCGCCAGCAAGTTTGCGCAGATTGGGTTTGCGCAGGCGCTGTACGGCGAGTTGCGCAAGTACGGCATTAAGGTGGGAACGATCTGTCCTGGCGGGGTGAAGACTGAGTTTGCGGTGGGCAAAGGGCGCACGGAAGAGGGTGTTAAGACTTCCTACATGATGGAGCCTTCCGAGATCGCGGACGCGATTTTGTTCGCATGCATGCAGCCGCGGAATGCGCGGATTCTGCAGATGACGGTGCGGCACATGGGCGAACCGGGGCGGTAGGCGCTCAGTCCAGTTTGGGATGCAAGCGATGAAATCCGGTCGCGTCCTGGTAGGCGCGCGCGAAGGCGGCCAAGCGTGCCTCGGAGTAAAGTGCGCCGAGAAAGGTGAGGCTGAGGGTTGTTCCCGGGCCACCGGTATTCTGCAGTGAGCCATCTTCGTCGCTGGCTGGCTTAGGCGCATCGTCTCCGCGAATTCCATTGGGCACGATGATTGCGGGATGGCCGGTGAGATTGGTTGCAACCAATTGAGTTCCTTGCGACGGCGTGACGATGACATCGACGTGGGAGAATAGTTTCGCCATCTCGGCGATTGCGAGTGTCCGGGCACGCATGGCCTGGATGAAGTCGACGGCTGAATAGAAGCGAGCCATTCGGAATTGATTTGGCCAGTCGAACGCGAGTTGACCGGCCAGGAGCGTGTCGCGACCGCTACGCGTGAGGTCGTCGAAGGCAGCTGCGGCCTCTGCTTCAAGCACCGGGGTGATGTCTCCGAAGGGGAACTTCGGCATCTCCAACGGAATCAGCGAGACGCCCATCTTCTGCAGCGCGGCTAGTGCGGAAGTGGCATACGTTGCGTCATAGGCGCGGCGCTGGAATGCAGCTTTTTGCGGGCCGGTAGCATTGACAGGCAGAGGGTCATCGTTCGGGTCGAATGCACTCTTGAGGTATCCAATGCGAAGTGTCTTCCAGTTGAAGGTCGCGTCCCAGTTGAAAGCAGCCTTCTGTACCGATAGATCGTGCCCGTCCGGACCGTAGATTGCGGATAGGACCAGAGCACAGTCTTCAACCGATCGGCAGATAGGGCCAATTTTATCCATGCTCCAACTCAGAGCCATGGCGCCGGTGCGCGGAACCAGGCCGAATGTGGGGCGAAGGCCGGTGACGCCGCAGCGGGTCGACGGCGAGGATATGGAACCAAGTGTCTCCGTGCCGATGGCGAAGCCAACACATCCGGCGGCGGCTGCGCTGGCTGCGCCGGCGGACGATCCGCTGGAGCCCTGCCGGAGATTCCACGGATTGCGCGTGCGCATCGGGTGCTCCTTACTGCCCCACAGATCACCTTGGGCGAGTGCTCCCATGCTGAGCTTCGCGATCAACACGGCACCGGCCGCATCTAGCCGCTTCACTACCTCTGCATCCTCTTCGAAGTGCTGCTGCTCGAAGCCGCCTGCGCCCCACGTGGTTGGGTATCCCTTTACAGCGAGCAGGTCTTTCGCGCCCCAAGGAATGCCGTGCAGTGGGCCGCGATATTTTCCGGCGGCGATCTCGACGTCGGCTGCGGCAGCCTGCTTAAGCGCGCGTTCTTCGGTCAGGGTAATGACGCAGTGGAGCGATGCATCGAGGCGCTTCATCCTACCGAGATACATTTTGGTGAGATCCGTGGAACTGACTCTCCGAGTCTTGACCAGCTCTGCGAGTTCGCGCACGGAGAGAAAACATAGTCGCTCCATTTCGCGGGTACTGCCTGTCGCTGTGCGGGCTTCAAGCGGCAGGTGAGGCGCGGGCGAGATCCGGATAGGCCGCTTTACAGTATCCAGCACCACGCCGGATGGAACAGGATTGAAGACGAAGGCAGGCGCAACGCTGTTTGGTATGTCCAGTCCGCGGATGGCGTCAACCGAATCACGCTGAGACTTTAGGCCATTGAGCATCAGGTTCTTTTGCTCGGTTGTTAGCGAGATTCCGGCGATTGCCGCTGCGGCATCCAGCATCTCGGGCGAGATTTTGAGGGCGGCTGCGGAAGCGGATTTCCCGGAAGTCTGTGCGGCCGAGGATTGGGAAGAGAGGGCGAGAAGAACTCCCGGAAGAAGCGGATTTGCGATCCCTGCTGCCGAACATGCGGCGAGGAAGCGACGTCTGCTAAGGCGAGAGTCGCGCTTGTCAGAGGAGGCGATTGAGGATTGAGTCATTTTGCCCATTGTTGCATGGAGCGGACCGTCTGCTAAAGCCTACTGCGAGGCCAAAACCTGGCGCGTGGTTGGACCCGCCGAGTCCGAAGCGATTCGTGTATGCTGGTTTTCACTCGGTGGGACGGAGGTTTCTGCCGGGCAATTTTCGTCGAAGAGAAACCTGGTGCGGCGGAATTTATCGAAGCTCGTTTGGAGCGGCTGGCCTGTTGGTTTTTGGTTGATCGCGGATTCCAAACGGGTTCAAAAGCAGTACGAAACAACTACGGCGGCTTGAGTTGGGAGAGAACTATATGAGTCAGACTTTCGCCATTGGTATTGGCGGCGCGGCGGGCCAGGGTGTTGCGACACCGGGCGACATATTGGCATTGCTCTTCAGCCGGCGCGGCCTGCATCTAAACGCCTATAATGCGTATCAATCGATCATCCGCGGAGGTCATACGTTTCTGACCATTCGCGCCGGTGTCGACGAGGTTTCGAATCTGGGCGATGGGATCGATCTGCTGATTCCTTTGAATCAAGACACGATGGAGCGGCACCTGCGATTGCTGACTGACGGTGGCGCTTGCATCTATAACTCGGACACGATCAAGGCTGGCACAGCGGCCGAGGGTGTGCAACTTTGCCCCCTGCCGGTCAGCACGCTGGCGGATATCACCCGCAATAAGGTGGCGCAAAATACGCTTGCCCTTGGTGCGGCTCTGAGCATGATGGGCGTCGGATTCAACGTGCTGGAAGGTGTGTTTCAGGCGCAGTTCGGTCGGAAGGGCGAGGCGGTCGTCAACGAGAACGTCAGCATCGCGCGCGCTGGATACGAATACGCCACTGCGAACTTCAAGCCCTTTGCTAAGCCGCTGCCCATGACCGACAAACGGTACGCGGTGCTGAGCGGAAATACGGCACTGGCAATGGGCGGCGCGGCTGCGGGATGCAAGTTCTATTGCGCGTATCCGATGAGCCCCTCGACCGGCGTGCTGCACTGGATGGCGGCGCATGGGCGCAAGGCGGGAATCCTGGTGCGGCAGGTAGAAGACGAGATTGGCGTTATCAATATGGCCATCGGTGCGGCCCATGGAGGGGTGCGCTCGATGTGCGCGACTTCAGGCGGCGGATTCGCGCTGATGACCGAGGGCCTCGGCCTGTCGGCTATGGCGGAGATTCCGGTGGTGGCGATCAATTGCATGCGCGCCGGCCCGTCGACTGGAGTGCCGACCAAGACTGAGCAGGGGGACCTGTGGCAGGCGCTGGGCGCGGCGTTTGGCGACTTTCCGCGGGTCATTGCGGCGCCTTTGGATATTGGTGACTGCTTTACGCTGATGCCCGAGATATTCAATCTGACTGATCGCTTTCAATGTCCAGGGATTGTGCTGTGCGATCTGCTGCTGTCTGAGGGACGACTTTCGGTTGACCCCAAGTTGCTGGATTTCAACCCGCACATCGATCGCGGCGAGATGATCACGTCGAACGGCGAGGTTCACGACGAATATTTGCGTTACAAGATTACCGAGAGCGGTGTATCTCCGCGTGCGATCCCCGGAATTCCCGGCTTCACGCATGTGGTGTCGAGCGACGAGCACGAGGAGAATGGCGTGCTGATCAGCGATGAGTACACCAACCACGCCAAGCGCCGCGTGATGATGGACAAACGCATGCGCAAGGTTGCAGGAATCGAAGCTGCGGTTGTGCCGCCGGTGCTTGATGGCCCGGCCGATGCGGACGTTACGTTGATTGGCTGGGGTTCTACCGATGGCACGATCAAAGAGGCGCGGGCGATGCTGGCGGAGCAGGGAATCACGACGAATCAGCTTCAGATACGCTGGATCGTTCCGCTGCATGGCGATGCGATCCTGAAGATCCTGCGCGGTGCGAAGCGGACCATAATGGTCGAGAACAACTATAGCGGCCAGTTTGCGCGATACCTGCGAAGCGAGACCAGCTTTGTGGCTGACGGTCACATCCGCAAGTATGACGGCGAGCCTTTTATGCCGCACCACATTGTCGAAGCGGTGCGGGACCAGCTTGCCGGCACAACCACCCTTTCCATCCCAACCCACGAAGTTATGGTGTAAGGAGAAATATACGATGGCGACGATTAACATAACACCTGCGAAACCGATGGTGATGGCGGACTTCAAGGGCAAGGTTGATCCGGACTGGTGTCCGGGGTGCGGCGACTTCGGCGTACTGGCGGCGGTGCAGAAGGCGCTGATCGAGCTACAGATTCCGAATCATCGCGTGGCCACGGTCAGCGGCATCGGATGCTCGTCTAACTTTCCTGGATTCATCAATACATATGGCATGCATACGCTGCATGGGCGTTCACTGCCGGTGGCCAGCGGTCTGAAGCTAGCCAACCACGATCTGACCGTGCTGGTGACGGGCGGCGATGGCGATGGCTTTGGCATTGGTGCAGGCCACTTTGTCCACGCGATGCGTCGCAACATTAACCTGAATTATTTCGTGCTGGATAACCAGGTGTACGGCCTGACGACGGGGCAGACATCGCCGACCAGCCGCATTGGCATGAAGACCAAGAGCAATCCCTATGGCAACATGGACACTCCCGTGAATCCGATAACGCTGGCGCTGTCGGCGGGCGCGACGTTTGTGGGGCGAGGGTTCAGCGCTGAGCAAAAACACCTGACGGAGTTGATCAAGCAGGCGATCCAGCATAAGGGATTTTCGTTCCTCGACATCTTCAGCCCGTGCGTTACGTACAACCACGACAATACATTTCAATGGTTTCGCCCACGGGTGAAGAAGCTCGAAGACAATGCGGAGTACGATTCGACCAACTGGATCGCGGCGATGGAGAAGGCGACGGTGTGGGGCGAGGAGATTCCGATTGGCAAATTCTACGAGCGCACCGATCTGCCCTCGCTGGAGGAGACGGAGCCGGTGCTCGACGATGGCCCGCTGGTCGACCGCGACATACGCGTTCCGGCAGAGGCGGCGAAGCGGTTTGTCGAAGAGCTGATGTAGAGCTCGAACGGCTGAGCGTCACAGGCTAAATTCGCAATACAAAAGCGGCTCTCCGTGTGGGGAGCCGCTTTGTACGTCGCTTTTTTGCTTCGTCGACGCGACGACGATAGCGTTAGATGTCCAAGTTCTTCACGTCGAGCGCATTCTCTTCGATGAACTTGCGGCGAGCTTCGACGTCTTCGCCCATCAGCGTGGTAAATATCTCCTCGCATGCGGCGAGGTCTTCTAGGCGTACCTGCAACAGCGTCCGGCGTTCAGGGTCCATGGTGGTGTCCCAGAGCTGCGGAGCGGTCATCTCACCGAGACCCTTGTAGCGTTGGACTTGGTATTCCTTCTTACCCTGTTCGATGACGTACTCGAAGACTTCGCGAGCCGTCTTCTTTTCGACTGGATCGTGAGACACTTTGCTGTTGCGCTTGGCCGGCTTGGCCTCGGCCACAGTTCCGGGAGCGACTGCGTCAGCGGCGATGCCATCTTCGGCGGCGATCTCCTCAGCCTCTTCTTCGGCTTCGACCTTGGCAGTCTTCTGTGCGTACTCGATGTAGAACGGCGGCTGCAATTGGTCTTTGAGTTGGGCTTGCTTGGCCAGCAGCTGGCGGCTCTCCGCGGTGGAGGCGAGCGCCCAATTGATGTTCCGCACGGCGCCCTGCGAGTCGGTGAAGCTGACCGAGTACGTCTTGTGCTCCTCGTCGAAGGCCACGTCGCTCACTTCGCGGAACTGGTATTCCTTCACCAGGTCCTTGAGCCGGCTGCGCATTTCTTTGAGTTTTGCGGGCGATTCAAAGTCAACACGGCGTGCTGAGTCTTTGCCCTCCTGTGCGAAAATCTGCGCGAAGGCTTCGGTGACTGGCGTGTTGCGGAGACGCTTTTCTACCTTGTCGAAGAAGCCGAGGTAATCGTTAAGCTGGCTCATGAATTTGGTAAGGGCTTCGCCTTCGATTCTTGCTCCTCCATCACCATGGCGCAGCACCATGCCATCGGAGGCGCGCTTTACCATCACCTGCACATATTCGCGCTCGTCCTTAATGTACTGCTCAAATTTGCCCTTCTTGATCTTGAAGAGAGGCGGCTGCGCGATGTACACGTGGCCGCGCTTGATCAACTCTGTCATGTGACGGAAGAAGAAGGTGAGCAGCAACGTACGGATGTGCGATCCGTCGACGTCCGCGTCGGTCATAAGGATCAGCTTGCCGTAGCGTAGCTTGGTGGCGTCGAAGTCATCCTTGCCAATTCCGCAGCCGAGTGCGGTGATCATGGCGCGAATTTCCTCGTGGCCAAGCATCTTGTCGTAGCGGGCTTTTTCGACGTTGAGGATCTTGCCTTTAAGCGGGAGGATGGCCTGGAAGCGGCGATCGCGGCCCTGTTTGGCGGTGCCGCCGGCGGATTCGCCTTCCACCAGGTAGAGCTCGCAGCGATCGGGCTGGCGTTCGGAGCAGTCAGAGAGCTTGCCGGGAAGACCGCCGCCGTCCAGCGCGCCCTTACGACGAGTAAGGTCGCGAGCTTTGCGTGCTGCTTCACGCGCGCGAGCTGCGTCAATGGCCTTGTTGATGATCTTCTTGGCGATGGAAGGATTTTGCTCGAGGAATGCGCCGAGCCGCTCGTTGACGAAAGCTTGCACCGTGCCGGCGATGTCGGAGTTCAGCTTGCCCTTGGTCTGGCCTTCGAACTGCGGCTGCGACAGCTTGACTGAGATGACGACCACCAGGCCTTCGCGGACGTCGTCGCCGGAGAGATTTTCCTTGACGTCTTTGAACAGGCCGAGGGACTGGCCCACCGCGTTGATCGTCCGAGTGAGCGCGGTCTTGAAGCCGGAGAGGTGGGTGCCGCCGTCGACCGTATTGATGTTGTTGGCGAAGGTAAAGACGGTCTCGGAGTAGGCGTCGTTATACTGCAGCGCGATCTCCATGGCGACGTTGTCGCGCTCGGCCTCCATGTAAATGGGCTTCTCGTGGAGCACTTGCTTACCGCGGTTCAGGTGCTTGATGAACTCGGCAATGCCGCCCGCGTACTTGAATTCCTGTTGCTTGCTTTCGCCGGTCTTGGGGTCGGTGGTGCGCTCGTCGGTCAGCAGAATGACAAGGCCCTTGTTGAGGAACGCGAGCTCGCGCAGGCGCTGCGCCAAAGTGTCGTAGTTGAACTCAGTGACGGTAAAGATGGATTTGTCGGGAAGGAAGTGGACCTTGGTCCCTTTGCGCTTGGACGGTCCCATCTTGCGCAGCTTGCTAATGGGCGCGCCCTTGCTGTAGTCCTGCTCCCAGGCAAAGCCATCGCGCCAGATCTCGACGTCGAATTCCTGCGAGAGCGCGTTGACGCAGCTTACGCCGACACCGTGCAGGCCGCCCGACACTTTGTAATTGGAGGCGTCAAATTTACCGCCGGCGTGCAGCATGGTGAGCACAACCTGTACGGCGGGCATCTTCTCGCCGTTGATGATCTTGTCGTCGACGGGAATGCCGCGGCCGTCATCGACGACGGTGATGGAGTTGTCGACGTGGATGGTGACGTCGATGCGGGTGGCATGACCGCCGAGCGCCTCGTCGACCGAGTTGTCGACGACTTCGTAGACGAGGTGATGAAGACCCATCTCGCCGGTCGAACCGATGTACATGGCGGGGCGCAGGCGGACTGCCGCGAGGCCTTCTAACACGGTGATATTTTCGGCCGAGTAGCCGCCACCCTCTTTAGGCGCTGCGGGTTGCGGCGACGTTGCGACGGTGGTCTTTGTCTCGAGCTCGGGGCTGATTACGGACGATGCCATTCACACTCCATGCGGCCGGGGAACGCCGCAAAATTAGGGTCTTCGATCGAGGGCCGGGAGATTCCCCGAAAGTTCCACAAAAGGTGCGCCAAATCAATAGTTTCGACGATTGCGCTGACGTTTATCCACCCCTAAGTATAGCACGTTCGGGCGACTCTTTTTGGGTTCAAGCGGAAGGGTTTGTGTGCCGTCTAAGACCTATTTTCCCCGCCGGACGGTCACCGCCTCTGATAGACTCAAGCTTGCTGTCAAACACGTAACTTTACGTCAGGAAACACCATGCCAAAGTTAAAGACTCATTCGGGCGCTGCCAAGCGCTTTTCGAAGACCGCGTCGGGCAAATTCAAACGCGGCCAGTCGAAGATGCGCCACATCCTTACCTCGAAGGCCACCAAGACTAAGCGCCACCTCGGCGGCTCGGCCCTGATCTCGAAGGCGGATACCCCGAAGATCGCCCGGATGCTTCCCTACGCCTGAGTTCAGGTTGGGAACCGCCAAGTTTTTCAAGTCAAGCCGCTCAAAATTAGAGCAAAGGGCCAGTTGATGCGTTACGGCCCCTGGGTTTTGCGAAGTAAAACCCACCGAGACTTGGAGTTGCATAGCGCGTGAAGAGGAACCCTTTCCTCCAGCCGCTTAACCGAACCACGCAAAAGGAGATTCACCATGCCCCGCGTAAAACGGAGTACCAAGCGCACCGACCGCCGCAAGAAGATTCTGAAGCGCGCGAGCGGCTACTTCCTCACCAAGTCCAAGCTATATCAGGCAGCGCAGGAGGCCGTCGAGCGCGGACTGATGTTCGCTTATACGGGCCGCAAGCAGAAGAAGCGCCAGTATCGCGCGCTGTGGATCGTCCGCATTAACGCGGCCTGCCACCTGAACGGCATGAGCTATTCGACCTTCATCAACGGACTGAAGCTGGCCGGCAATCTGCTGGATCGCAAGATCCTCGCGGACATTGCCGCCAACGACCCAACGGGTTTCGCGACCCTGGCTGGCGCAGCGAAGTCTGCGCTCGCTTCTGCCAAATCGGCACGCGAGACGGTCGCGACCTAAGTCCGTACGATCCCGAATAGACAAAGGGCACGGCCAAGCGGTCGTGCCCGTTGTCTTTGCGTCCACCATTATTCTCATCGGGCAAACGCCTACCGCTCTGAACCGCTATCCTAAAGGTATGTCCCTGTCGCCGACCGCCGAACCCGAAGCACTCGTACCCATCGCGGCCACGCCCGAACCTGCCCCGGGATCGCCCCAGTTTGAGTCCTGGGGGCGCTATCCCAAATACAACGCTCGGGTCGTTCCTCTGAACTGGCAGGGCGATTTTCCCGCCGTTATTGCGGGATTACATGATAGTGCGTTGCCGGTTGGACTAGGTCGCAGTTACGGCGATGTCTGTCTGTTGAAGGATGGCACCCTGCTGCAGACTACTGGCATGAATCGCCTGATCGACTTCAACCCTGAGAGCGGGATCCTGACCGCCGAGTCGGGCATTTCACTGGCGCAAATTCTTGATTTCGCGGTGCCGCGCGGATTCTTCCTGCCAGTCACTCCGGGGACGAAATATGTCACGCTGGGCGGCGCGATTGCGAATGATATCCATGGCAAGAATCATGAGGTTGCCGGCTCGTTTGGCTGCCACGTTCCATGCTTTGAACTGGTGCGGTCGGACGGTACACGCCGTCTCTGCTCGCCGACAGAGAATCCCGATTGGTACGTCGCGACTATTGGGGGAATGGGCCTGACCGGCCTCATCAGCTGGGCGCAACTCCGCCTTAAACCGATCGTCTCGCGCGGCATCGACTATGAAGGCATTAAGTTCCACGGCATCGACGAATTCCTCGACCTGAAGCAGCAATACCAGCACGTGGAGTACACCGTGAGCTGGGTTGATTGCGCTTCTACCGGAAAGAACTTCGCTCGCGGAATCTTTATGCTGGGCGAGCACTCGAAGGTACCGGCGGAATTGAAACCGTCCCCTGAGCCGAAACTCACCTTCCCATTCAACGCGCCGGGGTTTGCGCTGAATCACACCACGGTCAGCATGTTCAATAGCGTCTTCTTTCATAAGCAAATGAAGCCGCATGTGAAGACCGTGCAGGATTATGAACCTTTTTTCTACCCACTCGATGCTGTGCTGCATTGGAACCGGATGTACGGCAAGCGCGGGCTGGTGCAGTTTCAGTACGCCATACCGTGGGAGCACGCGAAGGAGGGCACAGTCGCTATCCTGCGCGAGATTGCCAAGTCCGGCCTGGCGAGCTTTCTGGCAGTGTTGAAGGCGTTCGGCGATATCCCATCGCTGGGCATGATGAGTTTTCCGCAGGCGGGCATCATGCTTGCTCTGGACTTCCCGATCAAGCCGAATCTTACGTTTCCGCTGCTGCAGCGGCTCGGCGACATGACGCTTGAGTTCGGCGGACGGCTGTATCCCGCGAAGGATGCAGCGATGACCGCGCCGCAGTTCCAGACTTTCTATCCTGAGTGGCAGCGATTCGCACGCTTCCGCGATCCTCT
>JANYLK010000047.1 GCA_025357875.1 Granulicella sp. | reverse complement strand
GAGATGGCGGCGTTGAAGAAGCTGCTAAACCCCAGCGAGATTCTGTTTGTCGCAGATGCTATGACCGGGCAAGACGCTGTGAAGTCGGCCAAGGCGTTCCACGATCTGCTGAACATTACCGGCGTCGTGCTGACCAAGATGGATGGCGACGCTCGTGGGGGTGCAGCGCTGTCGATTCGGCATGTAACCGGAGCGCCGATCAAGTTTCTGGCGACCGGAGAGAAGCCGGATGCGTTTGAGGCGTTTCATCCGGATCGGATTGTCAGCCGCATTATGGGCCTGGGCGATATCGCAACGCTGCTGGAGCGGGCGGAAGAGAAGCTCGACCGCGGCAAGGCTGAGCAGTTCGCGAAGAAGGCGCTCTCGGGCGACGGATTTTCGCTGGAGGATTTTCGCGACCAGTTGCGGCAGATCAAGAAGATGGGATCGATGAAGTCGATCATTAAGATGCTGCCTTCGGTAGGGCCTTTTGCTGGGATGGCCCAGGCGGCGGAAAACGTAGATGAGGGGCAATTCAATCGCGTGGAGTCGATTATCAATTCCATGACTGCGAAGGAACGGCATGACCACGAACTCATCAATGGCAGTCGACGGAAAAGAATTGCGCGTGGTTCCGGCACCTCGGTGCAAGAGGTCAACAACTTGCTGCGGCAGTATGCGCAAATGCGGAAGATGTTCAAGAGCATGGGTGGCGGTGGCGGAATGAAGGCGCAGCAGAGGATGATAAGCCAGATGCAAGGGCGGCAGAAGTTCGGGAGGTGATGCGTGGATGGTGGCTTTACATTTTTCGGCGCTGAATTTTACGTAGCCTGCACGAAAACGCCCATCTCTGATTGAGGTGGGCGTTTGTCGGACTAAACACTTACTGTGTGACGATGCCAGGGCTAGTTAGCGCCGGCCGCGACCGCGACCACCGCCTCGGGCATAGCCTCCCGCATAACCCCGTCCGCCGCGCCCGTGTCCGTGTCCTTCGTAGCCACGTCCGTAGCCCTCGCGACCGTAATCTTCGCGATCATAGACTTCGCGGCCACGCTCGTACCCTTCACGGTCATAGCCGCGATAGCCATATCCGCGACCGTAGTATTCGCGAACATAGTATCCCAGGCGGGACCAGCGAGGCCCGTAGTAGCCGTAGGGTGCGCATGCGTATGGCTCGTAGTTATAGTAGCCGTATGCGCAGGTAGGAGGGCCATATATGTATGCAGGCACACTATAGCCGCCGATTCCGATTCCGATTGAAACTTGAGCGCGAGAGTAAGCCGAGGAAATCAAAAGGACCGAGAGCATCGCGAAAAATTTCAGCAATCGCATTTTGCCACCTCCAGCCGGAAGTCAGTTTCCCGCAAGCCGAGCGCTGACGCTTCAAGCCTAAAGTTTGAACCCGCATGTCGGAGAGATGTTGCTCAAAGTTGGAGACTAGTTGTAAGTACATGAAATCTAAGTTGCGGGCAGATGTAACCAATTGCGTTACTTCAGTTGCGTTCCAATACGACTGCGAAGAAGCCGTCGCACGGATGGATGCCGGGAAGGGTACGGAGCGCGCCGTCTCTGGTCGCGGAGGCCAGGAGGGACTTGCTGACATCGGGTGCAAGGGTACCAATTTGGGCAAGATGTGCGATGAGGGGCTCGACGGAGATCCGCCGCAGACCAGCTTCGGTGGCGACAGCATCGACGATACGCTCGTTTTCCTCCGGCTCGAGCGAGCAGGTCGAGTAGACGAGGCGACCACCCGACGCAAGCCGGCGAGCGGCACCACTCAGAAGTTCGAGCTGTCGGGTTGCCTGTCGCACGAGGTCTTCGACGTGGAGGCGATGGCGGATTTCTGGATTGCGTGCGAGGGTGCCGGTGCCGCTGCATGGCACGTCGCAGAGAATGAGATCGAACTTCGACTCGGTATTAGGCGTCGGTGCGGCGGAGGCATCCTCAACCGCGCAGTGGACTCTCTGGGCATAGGCGTAGCGGCGAAGTCGAGCTTTGGTGCGGTCGAGGCGCTTGGTGCTTACGTCGGTCGCCAGGATGTCGGCGGCAGGAAGTCGTAGAGCAAGCATCAAGGTCTTGCCACCGGGGGCCGCGCAACAGTCCCATACACGTGGCGTGCGGGTATTGGTGAAGGGAAGCGCGGCGGCGGCAAGCTCGGCGACAAGGCGCGAGCCGTCGTCCATCTGAGGTGTCGCGTGGCTGGGGTGCGCTGCTGTGGGAACGGGTTCATTCGCATCCGCGGGCTGGATGGGGAAGAGCGATCCTGCGTGTGGCTCGCGCTGGTCGTATTCGCAGATAGCGAGCGCGGCTTCGCGGCCATACGCGGCGACCCAGCGCTCCACCAGCCAGCGGGGATGGCCCAGGCGCTCGGCAAAGGCAGCGGGCGACTCGAAGACGCGCGGACCGGGCTTCTGCGCAGCGGCTAGTTTTCGCAGGACTGCGTTCACCATGCCTGCAGCATGAGGTTGCCCTGCGGCGCGGCACATCTCGACGCTTTCGTTGAGGACGGCGTGGGGCGGGATACGATCCATGTGCAGCAACTGAAATGCGCCCATGCGCAGGGCGAGCGCTACCGGTTCGGCGAGGCGCTGATCGGGGCGTGCGAGTAGCTTGGCGATGCGGGAGTCGAGGGCGATCTGCCAGCGCAGCACGCCCATCACGAGCGCTGTGGCGAGATTGCGATCTTCGGGCGAAAGGTCTTCCGTGCGCGGGGAATGAAGAAGCTCATCGCTGTGACCTTTGTTGTTGCCGATCAGTGTGAGGATTTCGAATGCGGCGGCGCGCGCGGGAGTGATCTTGGTGATCGCTTCGGCTGCTGATGCGGTTGGACCTGCGGATGCAGGACGCCCTTTCGCGGTGGGACGCTTGGATTTTGTTGGCCCGGTGGTGGGTGGAGTCAAAGTCCGAGCCTTTCGCCGTTTTGTATCTGAAAGCCGCGGAGGAATTCGGATGCGTTCATGCGGCGTTTGCCTTCCATCTGTATTTCGTCAAATACGACAACAGTGCCGCTAGCACAGCCCGCTTGTAACTGATCGCCATGCACCCTTATGACTGCTGACTCGAGTGCGCCTGATGGTTCGACATGCATACGATGGACGATCAGCTTTTTTCCGCGCAGAAGGGTGTGTGCCCCCGGCCACGGGTGGAATCCGCGCCAGCGATTGTAGATTTGATGTGCAGTGCGCGTGAAGTCGATAGCGCCGTCTTCGCGGGTGAGCATGGGAGCGAGTGTCGCCTCTGCATGGTTTTGCGGTTGTGGTTCAAGGAATCCGGTGGCAAGCCTGCCGAGAGTCTGCACCATGAGTTCCGCGCCAACATCCGAAAGTGCCGCAAATACATCCAGAGCGGTCTCATTGTGAGCGATTGGAATGGTGTGCGCCAGCAGCATGTCTCCGGTGTCGAGGCCTTCATCGATGCGCATCGTGGTCACTCCGGTTACCGTATCACCATTGGCGATGGCCCACTGTACGGGCGCTGCTCCACGATATTTCGGCAATAGCGAGCCGTGCAGATTGATGTTGCCCAGAGGCGGCAGGTCGAGCATCCAACGCGGAATGATACGGCCGTAGGCGACGACGATGATTGCGTCTGGCTGGATCACTTCGAGGCGATTACGAAACTCTGGGTTTGCCTTGATCTTCTCTGGCTGGACGACGGGAATTCCGTTTGCCAGAGCGGCTCGCTTGGTCGGTGGTGCATGCATCTCCATGCCGCGCCCGGCGGCCCGATCTGGCTGCGTCACGACCAGCGCGATGTCGTGTCCAGCTGCGATGATGGCTTTCAATGTCGGGACTGCGAACTCAGGCGTTCCACAGAACACCAATCGCAGGCACTTCGCGACGGTCTCGGTTGGATGAGACGAAGGAACGCTCACCATTCACCGTTCTTCTGCATCTTTCGAATCTTCATGAGTACCAATTCGCGTTTGAGGCGGCTGATGCGATCGATGAACAGAATACCGTTGAGGTGGTCGATCTCATGCAGAAGAGCGCGGGCCAGCAACTCTTCGCCCTCGACTTCGAACCAGGCGCCGTGCTCGTCTTGCGCTTTCACTTTGACCCATGCGGCACGATGAACTTTTTCGCGAATGTCGGGAAGGCTGAGGCATCCCTCTTCTTCTGTCTGCTTACCTTTTGTCTCGACGATCTCCGGATTGATCAGCACGAGCTTGTCTTTGGGGTTCTTTTTGAAGCTGACATCGATGACGGTGAGCCGTTGCGAGATGCTGATCTGTGGAGCTGCGAGACCTATGCCCTGTGCCGCATACATGCTCTCGAACATATCGCCAACCAGAGTCCTCAGTGCACTATCAAAGACAGTAATTGGAGCGGCTGGCCTGGCGAGCACCGGGTCAGGGAACTTGATAACTTCGTGGATCTTGAATAGTTCTTTGGCCGCCATCTGTTTTCCTGAAGTCTTTGGTTTTCCAGAATGCTTCGACACTCAATACGCTCGAATCTGTTCACAGTAGCCGGCAAAGTTTCTTTCCAACTCCCGCAACGAATCTCCGCCGAATTTGTCGATCACGAGACGTGCGATCGTGAGGGCCACCATGGACTCGGCGGCCACTCCGGCTGCCGGGACGACACATACATCGCTTCTCTCGTACGCGGCCTTCACGGGTTCGCGAGTGGCGTAGCTGACTGAGCCGAGCGGACGGCGAAGAGTCGAGATCGGTTTGAGATAGCCGCGCACGATGACATCCTCGCCGTTTGAGATGCCACCTTCGATGCCTCCGGCGTTGTTTTGCTCGCGAGAGAACTTTGTAAAGCCGCCGTCTTTGCTATCACCAGCGGCCTCGTAGCCGATCGCGTCGTGGACAGCCGAGCCGAGCGATCCTGCGGCGGTCACTCCGCGTCCGATCTCGACTGCCTTTACGGCCTGCAGGCTCATTACAGCCTGGGCGAGGAGACCATCCATGCGCTCGTCCCAGTTTGCGTGCGTGCCGACGCCGGGCGGCAAGCCGTGGACCACCACCTCGAAGACGCCGCCGACGGTATCACCGGTCCGCAGGGCTACGTCCACCTCAGCCTTCATGCGCTGCTCGTCTTCGGCGTCAACACAATTTAGAAGCACTTCATCCTTCGACTGCAGTGCGGCGACCTCGTCCCATTTTGCCGGCCTGGAAAGCTCGGCTTTGCCGACGCGGATTACATGGCTGGCTACATCTACGCCTAGTGCGTGGAGGAGCATCTTGGCGATTGATCCACAGGCTACTCGCGCGGCAGTTTCGCGTGCACTTGCGCGCTCCAGCACATAACGTGCGTCGGGAAAATTGTACTTCAGGCTGCCGGCGAGATCTGCGTGACCGGGACGTGGACTGGCGACGGCTTTATGTTTTGCGGGATCGCCGGTTTCGATGGGGAGGATTTCTCCCCAGTTCTTCCAGTCGTTGTTGGCGATGGTCATTGCGATCGGCGATCCGATGGTCTTACCGTGGCGGACGCCGCTGAGAATGTGGGCGGTATCGCGCTCGATGCGCATGCGACCGCCTCGTCCATAGCCCTTCTGGCGACGCCAAAGCTCGTGATCCAGGAACGCCTGGTCGACCGGCACTCCCGCGGGCAGCCCGCTTACCAT
>JANYLK010000042.1 GCA_025357875.1 Granulicella sp. | reverse complement strand
CTCCCATGGGCAGGCCATTCGCGATCGGCTTTGCCAGTGTAGTAACGTCGGGCAGAATGCCGTAATGCTGGTACGCAAACCACTGGCCCGTCCGTCCCATGCCGGACTGAATCTCGTCGGCAATCAAGAGCGCTCCAGTGGAATCGCAAAGTTCGCGCGCGGCTGCGATGAATTCCTGGCTCAACGGTCGAATGCCGCCTTCGCCCTGCACCGCCTCGATGCAGATGCCGCAGACTTCGTTCGAAAACTTCGCGCGCAGGTCGGCAACGTTGTTGAATCGAACGAAGTCGACACCAGGCATCACCGGCGCGAACGGCTCGCGGTACTTCTCCTTATGCGTGGTCGCGACTGAACCAATAGTCCGGCCGTGGAAGCTATTCTCCAACGCAAGAAAATCGGTACCAATACTCTTCCCCTGCGAACGCAGAACACCCGCATGAGCACGCGCGAGCTTCAACGCAGCCTCCCACGCTTCCGTCCCGGAGTTGCAAAAGAAGACTCGGTCGAGCCCGCTAATCTCGGTCAGCCGCAGCGCCAGTCCCGCCGTATGCTCGTGGAAGAATAAATTCGACGTGTGCAGCAGACGCTTGCTCTGCGACTCAATCGCCGCCAGTACCGCGGGGTGCGAGTAGCCGAGAGCCGACACGCCGATGCCGCTCAGTAAATCAAGATAGTCATTGCCCTGCTCATCGCGCAGATAGACGCCGCTGCCTTCGACGAAAAGGACTGGGTTACGTTCATACGTATTTAAGAGCAGCTTCTTCTCCGCTGCCTGGATCGATGTGAGTTTCATGCCTTCACTCATGCGACCATAACCTCCGTTCCATCGTTGACCTTGGTCGTACACAGGTCAGGTAATAAATGCACCGCCTCAGCCGGCAAAATTCGTACACGCTTGACTCCATGTGTCAGCGCATCGCGACAGGCGTTGAGCTTCGGTAACATCCCGCCGAAGACCACTGCCTGCCGCTCCAACTCCGGGATCTGCTTCAGAGAAAGCCAGCGCATCACCTCTCCATCCGCACCTTTGACGCCGGGAACGTCGGTAAGGAACACCAGTGCGTCAGCCTTTGTGCAGATCGCGCAGGCAGCAGCCATCTCGTCGGCGTTGATGTTGTAGTACTCGCCATCAAAGCCCAAGGCAATCGATGAGATGACTGGTACCGCATCCATTTTCCAGATTGCCTCCAACCACAGGGGATCGGTCGCTGCAATCTCACCAACAAATCCAAGGTCGGGAACAGTCTTCTTCTTGCGCGCACGAAATACATTGCCATCGCCACCTGCAAGTCCCATGGCCGACTGCCCATGCGTGCGCAGCGCAGCGACCAGCGATTTATTGACACGCCCTGCCAGCACCATCAACGCCGCGTCACGCGTCTCCGCATCCGTAACGCGGAGGCCGGAGACAAACTCGCTCTTCTTTCCCATTTGCGCCAGCGTCGCGGTCAGTTGCTTACCACCGCCATGCACCACGGCAACCTGATTCCCGTCGCGCACCAGTTCGGATATGGCCTTGCCGCACGCATGCAGCAGCGCCTTGTCCTCGATCGTAGCGCCTCCGAGTTTGACAACGTATTTCACTTCAGGCCCTCCGATTCATCCCATCCGCACATCACGTTCATGTTTTGTACCGCCTGGCCCGACGCGCCCTTCAGCAGATTGTCGAGGCAAGAGACGATCACCAGCCGCTTTCCATCCTTTGCCAATTCAAAGCCGAGGTCGCAGTAATTTGTGCGGACAACATGCTGAATCTGTGGCAAGTTCGGCGTGGCATGTACGCGGACCATCGGACTCGTCGCGTAGAACGCGCGCAGACACGCCTCGATCTGTTCGGGCTCGGCGCGTTCCGCCAGCCGCACATAAATCGTAGAAAGAATCCCACGCGGAATAGGCAGTAGATGCGGCGTGAACTGAATCTGATCCGTCGTCAATCCAAGCTGCTCCAGCATCTCTCCCAGATGGCGATGGCCGAAGACTGCGTAGGCCGAAAGGTTATCTGCCGCATACATGAAGTGCGTCTTCGCGGTCGCAACTTTGCCCGCGCCGCTCACTCCCGACTTGGCATCGCACACAATTCCGTGGTCGAGATCGACCAGCCCAGCACGTAAAAACGGCGCAAGCGCGAGGATGATTGATGTCGCATAGCAACCGGGGTTCGCCACCAAACGGGCCAATGCTATCTCTTTGCGACGCAATTCTGGCGACCCGTACACGGCTTCATCCTGCAGGGTTTTGCCCAGCGCAGCGTCTGCATCCTGCAACTTGTAGACCGCACGGTTCGCCGGATCGTCAAGCCGCCATGCTCCACTCAGGTCAATGACCCGCACTCCATGTTCCAGCCACTGCGGCGCCCACTCACGCGAATTCTCATGCGGCAGAGCGAGAAACACGATCTCCGTACCCGCATCGCCAATCAACTCCCAGTTGAAGGCACGCACCTCCGGCTGCTGTTGCCCGCCGCCAAGAGCGAGCTGTGGTTGGATCTGTTCCAGCGGAACTCGCCCGCCCGGGGCATCATCTGCGACTCGGCCAAGAAAGAGGGGTTTGGTCTCGGCTAGTCTCGGATGCGCCAGCAGCAAACGCGCGAGTTCTCCGCCCGCATATCCGCCGACTCCAGCCACCGCAGTGCGTACCGTCTTCAGCGGCTCCATGACACGCGATTGGGATAACGCTTCGAATTCCGTATTTATAACTTCCATGACCGTTAATACATTCCCTTGGAACGGTTGCGATCTTGAAGATCGGATGAAATCAGCCAATGTGTTCTTCTATTCGAGCCTTCAGCGTACGTGCCTGGCGCTCATCCGGACAGATAATGAGCACCGTATCATCGCCCGCAATGGTGCCTACAACTTCTGGCCAGTCTTCGTAGTCAATTCCCGCGGCGACCGGCTGGGCTGCACTAGTAGTTGTGATGAGGACCAGTTGATTCAATGCCTGGCGTACCTCAATTCCGAAACTTCCCAACACCTCGCGGATACCAGGCAGACTGTCCCCGTCTTCTTCGGGAGGATTTCCAGGCAGCGCATATCCCGCCGGCCCTTTCGACAGGCGAAGTTCATGTATGTCGCGAGACAGAGTAGCTTGGGTAACATGAAAGCCGCGACGCGCAAGTCTGCGGCGCAACTCATCCTGGCTCGGTACCGAAGCCTGATGGAGCACATCGCGAATTGCAGTTTGACGCTGTTGCTTCATAAAATATCCACCTGCTGCGCTTGAAATTAGCGTTGCAACGAAAAGCACAGCAACCTAAACTAAAGTGCGTAGCGTCAATCTCCGCAGCAACCTAATGATCTCAATCCGGGCGGCAACGACTGCATAAAAATTCACTCATGTGAATAATTATACACACCTCTGATGTCAGCGCCGAATCGGCGTCGGCCACCCCCGCCACCTGATCTGTTGGCCCGCGCAAATTTTGAGATTTTATGGTGCGTTCGGAGAGATTCGAACTCCCGACCCTTTGGTTCGAAGCCAACGGGATAAGTATCACACCGTTGATTTTAAAGGAACAATTGGTGCAGGGATGGGCACAAGAGGCCCCCAAATACGCCTTATTGATGCCAACATTGTGATTGGCCTTACCGCTGCGCGTTCGCACACGCATCGTAGGCCTGGTGATCTCGGTCGTCGTATCGCTGCCAAGCAAATTCTTCCCCAATATCCAAATTTACAGTGTTCACCCGATGGCCATCTCGCTTTGGCCGCCTTAGGCTCGCTGGAGTAGACAGATCCGATTCATCGGTTCACAAATTGACCGGCCTATGGGCGGCGGTATTCATTTGGTGACCCGCGGAACGGCACATACCGAGAACAGAGAGATGAGGACCCAACATGAGCAAGATCAAGGTAACTATGAGGGACAAAAGAAGATCATCGACTACCTTGCCTCACCCGTGGGTGAGGCAGTATTCGTTGAGATCGAAGGGAAGGACGACGGTGCTCGACGCCGAAGCTCCATTTTGAATACATGTAGTAGGACTACCGGTGCGCATCCCGCTCGAACGTGGCAATGGCTGCGTGGGAATCATTCAGAAACGTGAATTGGTTGTTAAAATTCTCAATTACTTTGGGATTGATGTCGTTAAATCGGACAATCATCGGACCCGGCATAGGTCGCAATGGTCCCCACGCCCAAGCCGATTATCCCTGCCCGTTTCGGGCTGGAAAGGCATTTCTCAAGAGAAGACCGATGTAGTCTGCCCGCCGAAATAGGTTGTTGCATGAGGAAGCAAGTTGGGTGAAAAGAACTGTATTCTGTGCAGAATGATGCCATGGAAGAAGTTGGGTTGGCGACGCTCGTACGAGTCGGGTGGCTCGATGACGCGCTGCCCCTGAGTTCTTATATTCTTTTACCTTAGGCCCATATCGTATGATTGACCGCGAGCGCCGAACCAGACACTTCAAACGAACGGCATGCGACCGCAAGTTTTCGTCGCCCGCTTCGATACGCCGCCACTACTGCAAAGACCATGCAACGGCGCAGCGCTCCACGCTTTGCGGCAAGGTCCTCCGCACTCACGGAAGCCACTACGGGGACGGCCCAGGAGCGAGCGCGTCACAGTCCGGCGCTGCCCAATAGTTACTTGAATGACGGGCTCGCCGACGGGCTAACAACCGATTGCAATCTGGAAGTTTCTAGCTACGTCAATCAACGGCTGCCCTGCAGGGGCCGGAAGCTGTCCGGAGTTCATGAGGTCATAAATTTCATAGATGAAGGCATTGAGTTGATTGCACGATGGGCCGGTACGCCCACTATTCAGCTTCGAATTTATGCCATTAGGCTTGGCTATCAGACCCGAGGCGTCCGTCAGCGTTCCTGCCTTCGCTAAAGCTTGGAGGTATGCGATCATCTGTGCGATCACATCCTGCGGCGTGTCGAAGTTTGCGGTTACCGTCACCGGGGCGCTCACGATCAGGTTCTGCGGAGTCGTTTGCCCGCTCAGTCCACCCGAGAAGTAGAAAAATACGAACTTTGGATTCGGCGTGGCGCTCACCGTGACCGTACTTCCTTCATTCACGTAGCGGCTCGCCGGCGAGATGCTCCCTTCGCTCGCGGGTGAGGCCACAGTCGTCAGCAGATACTGAGTGGTGAAGTTGGCCGTGTAGGTGATCGCGGCGGTAGGAGTTGACAGCGTCCGAGAAGCGGGTGCACTGGCGTCGTCAGCCCAATTGCTGAAGACGTACTGAGTGCCGGTCGGGCCGCTTTGAGGCGAGGCGAAGCTGACCATACAGCTAGAGCCCGGCGTCCATGACAAGGTTTGAGGCGCCGTATAGCCGCCCGGCTGACAGCCAACGCCGGAGACCGAAACGGCACGACCGGCGGGAGCGGAGGTGATGGTCACAGGGATGGGTGGCGGTGGTGAGAAAACTATTGGATTACGCAGCATCACGAATCCCTGGTCCGGCGTCAGGATCGTTGCTGGAATCGTCGCCACACTAGTCCAGAACATAAGATTCGCCGCATCCTGGGTGATACATCCCTGGGGCTCCATCAAGAAGTTGCCGTCTGTGTCAAAGGGTGTTTGTGGACACTGAGGCGTATCCGGCAGCGGGTCAAATGATGTTCCCGAAGATTCGGTCGTGTGGAAGTTCCCAAGCCAGTGGCTGGTCTCGTGTGCTGTGGTAAGAGCAATATCGTTCAGACCTAACGGGAAGTTCGCCATCGAGACGGCCACTCCGCTGGAGGTAGTTCCTCGAATCGGGGTCCCCGGGATCCCGCCGCTCTCGCCTAGGATGGTGTAACCGTTCAAACCTCCGCCGCCGATGCTGTGCACCAGGAATATGTTCACAGCGTTGTCGCTGGCTTGCGGATTACTGGAAAGTTGAAATAGTGAACCAATCTCGTAATCTATGACATCCGTGAACCTGGTGGCGTCGGGGCCCAAGATGTCGATGTAGGTGAGAGTTCCAAGCGTAAGGCCGACTTGTGAGTAGATGCTCCGCAGTGTCGAAACGACCTGGTGGAAGTTCGGGTCATTCTGCGCCGTCTGCGCATTCAGATTTGGCACCCCGACGAAAAAAGATTGGCGTTGATAACCGAACCAGGCGAAGTCTTGTACACCACATTTACGTCCACCGCCGTGGCTTTGGTGCCAAGCAGGCGAAACGTCCACACGCCAGTTTGGAACGGGAGTGAGGGCGAATTCGGCAGCAGCACCGAGAGGCTGCCAGGACCTACCGGGGGGAGGATTTTGGCAATATTGGTGACATTGGCATAGTCATATATTTTGGTATAGGACGGGTCAGTAATGCGATAGGCGACAACGCGTGCGGTGAGGTCGGCAGGAATTCCCACGAATTCGAACGAAGTAGCACCCGCTGGTATATTTACGCTGATGGGTTGGCTCAGCTGGTCTGTATATACCTGGAACGATCCCAGCGGTATGGTGAATTGCCCTGCAAGCGCCGAAGCAGCGGGACTGGCGATCGAGGCAACGCTCGGTGGAAGGTTCGGGGCAATGGCTACCGTGCTCGGGGCAATGGCTACCGTGTTCGGGGCGATGGCTACCGTGCCCGGCAAAGATACCACTCCTCCGCAAGCGCGAGCAAAGCGCTTGCCCCAGGCCTCAGTTTCGACACCAGCCTGCCCCCGAACGGCCGCACACCCTCCTGGAAAGCGCGATAAGACCTGCGCTGCCGCGCCGCGTACCTGCCAATTTCCTGCTCCCAAAAGCGGCTGCAGCTCTGCTATCTGCGATGACTCGGTAAAAGTTCGCCCAAGCCGCGCACGGCCGACATGCGCAAGATTGTCGGCTCTTGCTCATCTAAAGCGAGAGTCTTCAGCATGGCGATCTTGTCGCTGCCACCGATCGAGGCCAACGCTCCCACTGAACGGGCACGGCGGGTCGGAAGCGCGCGTGATCTCGCAGGCAATTTAGGAGTCAAGGCCGAGGCTGGGCAGCAAACCGGCTTGAGATTGCTCGCCAAGAACGCGCATGCCCGGATTCGTAAAACCTTCAGATATGGAATTTGCTCCGCGCAGTACGGCCCCGTTCAGGTAGGGACGGCACCCCCGGCATCCCAGGTCTTGAACTTACCTGTGCAATTGATTGCACAGATGCCCCCGGTTCACGCCGTGATTGATTTAATGGTGCGCCCGGAGAGATTCGAACTCCCGACCCTTTGGTTCGAAGCCAAATGCTCTATCCATCTGAGCTACGGGCGCACGCTGGGATTTTCCTTCCCCAATCTTACCGCGTCATTCCACCCTGCGTCAGGCTACGGAGGGCTGAACCGGAGTCGGCGGAGCGGTGTCTTCCGGCTTAGGAATCGTTGAAACTGTTTCGACGATATCCAGACCCGCCCGACGCAGCAGTTGATGAATGACCGAACCGTTCAGCCGGCTGGCGTCATATTCCACGCGTACGGTCTTTGCTGCCTCGTCAAATTCCATCCGCCGCACACCGTAGACGTCGCGCACCTTCGAAAGTGCTAGTACGGCCCTCTCGCTGGGTTGTACACCGTAACGGTACAGAACATCAAGCTGAGTCATAATCTGATTTTAGCAGCGGCTACAACTTGCCCAGGTAGTCCAATATTTCGGGGCTGGTCCAGTTCTGGGCGGAGACGAACTTGCGGCGGAGAATTCCCTTGCTGTCGATCACATACGATTCAGGGATCTTGATCGTGCCATACAGTTTGGGAACGCGGCTCGAGAAGTCCCGCACGGTGAGGAAGTCGACGCGATTGTCGAGTAGGAATTGACGGTAGACGGCCGGGTCCTCATCATTGCTGATAGCAACCACGGTCAGTTGTGGCATACGGCGCTGCAGCTCCACCAGGCTGGGAACCTCTTCGATACACGGCACGCACCACGTAGCCCAGAAGTTCAAAATGACAACGTGGCCGCGAAGCTGGGAAAGATTTACTGTCTGGACGCCATCCGCGATGGTGAATTGTGGCGCTCGCGAGCCGATCCGACCGGGATGGTCGCCCCGTTCACATGCCGTGGCAAACATGCCGAACAGCATGAGTACCATCAGGGGAAATCCTTGCGGACGCCTGACTAAACGCGACGTGGCGCGTCCACCTTTCTGCCCCATCGAAAACATCCTGCGATTCTGCAACAGATAGCGCACGCGGTGCTCCTGCTTCCTATAATACGAACTTGTGGACGATACACAGAAACTAACGGACGATATTGGAGAGGTCGGCAAACCATCGCAACTCGAGTTTCGCCTCTCGGTGATCGTACCCGCGCGCAACGAGGCTGGGTCGCTTGGCGCCTGCCTCGATTCGCTACTCGCCCAGTCAGAGACCGGCTTTGCGCTCGGTGAACAGTGGGAAGTGATCGTCGTCGATGACGATTCAAGCGACGGGACCCAAGAGATCGCCAACGCTGCCGCCGCGGGGCGCAACGGGATCGAAGTAATGGAGCCGCCACGCTTGGATCTCAGCGATCGTGGAGGCTTTACTGGCAAGACCAACGCCTGCTGGTCCGGTGCACAGAGAGCACGTGGCGCCTGGATCCTCTTCACTGATGCGGACACAGTCCATGAGCCGGGAGACCTTTCCCGCGCAATTCACGAAGCCGAGAAGTACAGTGCAGCTCTGCTCTCCTACGCGCCGCGCCAGATTGTTACCGGGTTCTGGCAGCGGTCCGTCATGCCGCTGGTATTCTCGGAACTTGCCAGCGTCTATCCGCCCAGGCAAGTTAGCGATCGGGCTTCCACACTGGCCGCGGCCAACGGTCAATTCATGCTGTTCGACCGCGAGGATTACTTCTCCGTCGGAGGCCATCGCATGGTGGGCCGTGAAATCCTCGAAGACGTTGCGCTGGCCCGAAACATTAAGCGGGCAAGACTGGGCCTTCGTTTTCGCTACGCGCCGGAGGCGTTGGCCACACGAATGTACACAACACTGCCCGAAATGATCGAAGGCTGGACCAAGAATCTGGCACTCTTGTTTCCCAGCCCGCTACTACTGGCCTTTTGGCGGGTCCTCGATCTACTGCTCTTTTTCGGGCTTCCCGTCCTGGCCTTTATCTTGTCATCACGGCCTGCGTGGCAACCGCTGGTGATCCTTATACTTTGGGTGCGAACATTGTTTCGCTTTTACGGCCGCGTGGCCAAATCGAACTTCCCAGCCCGGGACATCGCGATATCCATCCTCGGCGTTCCGCTCTTCATCTGGCTCCTGGTCCGCAGTTCCCTGCATCACCAAGTCACGAAATCCGTCATATGGAAAGGGCGGAGTTATAAGTCTGGCCATTAGTGCATCAAAATAAAGGTCGAAGCATCGATGTTGTCTCCGTTACATCTAAGATGATGTGAGTGAAGTCAGGCTTAGCTCTGCGCCCCAAACAAAGCACTGCACAAAAAATATATGATTCTTCTCACTCGAAAAGCTGAATTTTCGTCGGCGCACTATTACTGGGTCGATGCCTGGTCGAAGGCAGAGAATGAGCGCGTTTTCGGCAAATGTGCCAACCGCAACGGGCATGGACATAATTACACCCTCGAAGTAACCGTCGCCGGCGACGTCGATCCGGTCTCCGGTTTTGTGGTCGACCTCAAACAGCTAAAAGATATCCTCGAACGTGAAGTAGTCAGCGTATATGACCATCGCCACCTGAATCTCGAGGTCCCGGAGTTTGCCTCTCGCGTTCCAACGACAGAAAATATCGCCATTGCGATATGGCACCGCCTCAATGGAAAAATTCCCAACGCGAAGCTCCACCGCGTCCGTATCTACGAGATGCCGGACCTCTTCGCCGACTACTACGGTGAACGATGAAAGCGGCCACAGAATCTTTGAATCCGTGGCCAGCCCCGTCGCCCAGAGCCTATCTGTCGCGGCGCTATCACCTCAGTGCGTCACACCGGTTGCACTCCGAATCATTCACCGCAGACCAGAATCAAGCCGTCTACGGCAAGTGCAATAACCCGCATGGGCATGGCCACAATTACACTATCGAAGTCACAATCGGCGGTCCAGTCGACGAGACAACTGGCATGGTGTGCGACCTGAGTGAACTGGATGCATTCGCACAAGCAAACTTGTTGCAGCGCTTCGATGCCATGAATTTGAATACGCTCGATGAATTTCGTGACGTTGTATCGACCACCGAAAACTTTACGATAGAAGTATTCCGGATATTTGAGCGGTTTCCATGCTCAAATATCCAGCGTATACGAATTGAGGAGACCAGCAACAATTCCTTTGAATTTGCCGAATCGTTCGAGAAAGGCTGAATCGATATGAGCCCACTGACAGCTTCGGAACCAAGCACCGCCGCATCGCTCACTACACAGGAGCTTTACCGCGAACTTCTTCTGCGCATCGGCGAAGATCCCACACGTGACGGCCTGCTCGATACTCCGGAGCGCATGGAGAAAGCCATGGCTTTTCTCACCCAAGGATATGCGATGGACGCCAACTCAGTGCTCCATGACGCGCTCTTCAAAGTCGTCTACGACGAGATGGTGATTGTCAAGGATATTGAGTTTTATTCAATGTGCGAGCATCACCTGCTGCCCTTCTTCGGCAAAGCCCATATCGCCTACGTGCCCAATGGAAAGGTGATCGGTCTCTCCAAAATTCCACGCGTGGTGGATGTGTTTGCGCGTCGCCTTCAGGTGCAGGAACGGCTCACAACCCAGATCGCCGAAGCAATCTCTGAGGCGATCGAACCCCAGGGTGTCGCTGTGATCATCGAGGCGCAGCACCTGTGCATGATGATGCGTGGAATAGAGAAACAGGAGTCGTCTACCGTTACGTCGGCAATGCTGGGAGTCTTCAAGACGCAGTTGCAGACACGCAATGAATTCCTCTCGTTGGTGCGCCGCGGCGGAGCAGGTCTCTGACAACGTGTAATTCCGCATGTGCAGGGATAAGTATTGGCTGACTTGTTAATCAACATTCGATATCTTCGCGTGAAGCTGATTCAGCTTCACTTGCAGGTTCGTGATTTCTGAATTCGCCCGCGATGCATTCATGCCGGAAACGTTGGAGGCCATGGTCTGAATAGAATGCTCAAACTGTTTCATATCGTCGTTTTCGTTCGACAAGAGGCCGACGCAAAGCGGTCGGATACGCTCGGGAAGCTTGCCGATCACCCCATTAAGCGCGGATTCTTCTCTCGATGTAACCAGGACGCGCAAGCTTTGCGCCAGATAGTGGGAGATAATATCTGCAATGGTGTGCGTCTTGCCGGTGCCGGGTGACCCTTGCACGACCACTCCGTTGCCATGTTGCACCTCTGCACGAGATGAAAACTTGCTCATCGTTGTAGGCCATTGGAAAATACAGCTCGAACGCCGCATTGTGGCCTTCACTCGACGACAAGCCTCTATAGGTTTGCAGGATAGGTTCAGCGATCTCATTGAGGCCGCACTCGACAAAGTCGCACACGACGGCCGGCAACACCTTCGCAGCCGCGACTTTCCGGTCGCTTACGGCTACCGGGGTATGCGCCCTACTAGTCTGTCTGAGCTTTGCCACTCCGTTGACTGCGAACCGGGCGATCTGGTTTGCGAATCGATGGAGTTGTGATGAAGACGTCGCTTCAACACGAAGCGAAGGCGACTGCAAAATGCGTACGGACGTTCGTCGTACTGCACAAGCAATGCCGTCGAAGCTGTAGAGATTTACTGACTGCGGATTGTCGAGCTTCGCGTACGAAACAGGCTCTGCTTGCGCACTCCAGTCCGGGCTCATGAACCTTCCCATGCTGCTGGCGTAGTACCTGGCTCCGAAGTAGTCGAGCTCGGACTTTGTGTCTCTTTCTTTGCCGGTATAACGAGGCCAGAGGCGATTGAGTAGCGCGCTTGCTTGCTCGCAAGCCTATTGCAGCTGTGAAGTTATTCTCATCGATGCCCTGATGCAGTGCAAGATTCCAGCTCGGAACCCCCTGATGCGGTTTTTCGCTTAGCAGCACGTTCGCCGCCAAGAGACCTTCCGGGATTGGAGAGTCGAAGCCTAGCTGCATGATGGAGTTTTTTTACGATCTGGAGGTGAGTTCGGCGGGAGATTTGTGGAGCGATTCGGTGCGTGTTCCCGCATGGATTCCGGGCGAGATTGGCACCCTCTTTAGCAACTAAAGAACTACTTAAGAAGAACGCGCGCGTGGTTTAAAAGGAGACGATATCGAGTCCCGGCACCATCTGGAAGTGCCGCACATTGCCGGTGGCAACACGGTATCCAAGGTCCAGTGCCGTCACGCCGATCAGCAGATTGGCGAGGGCCAGGCGAACTCCCCGAGCGGCATTTTCGCCGTCGATCCGACCGGCCCAGAGAGCGATGGGGACACTCACCGGATGCACCGGCAGAGCGTCCACCAGTTCGTTGAGGAACCGCTGCCGCAGGGCCTTTCGTTCCGAGGTATCGGAGCGGGCGATTCCGTGCGCCAGCTCGATCAACGTGACGACCGACACGGCGACATCTTCACCGGCTGCGCGGAGAGCTATTTCGGCCAGGGCGTTGCGAGCATGTTTGTTCTTGCGCTCCGCCGCGATCAGCACGCTTGAGTCGAGGATCAGTCATATGCTGGCGGATTTAGAGGCTCCCGGTGCGCTTCTACCGCCGCCGCAACATCGCGGGCGAAGTCCTCGTCGATGACCGCCGGGGAGTCTTCCGGCAACATCGCGATTCACTCCCCGATAAAGCGGCGGGACGGGTGCGTGGAGCACCGCCACCGGGATTGCCGCTTTCGATGACGATATCGGCTCCCGCGCGGACGCGGGCCATCAGGCCAGAAAAGTCGCGGACGGCCTCTGTCTCTTTGTCGTCTTCGGCCTCTATAGCCAGCATCCTGTTAAGTTCTTCCACGGCCTTTTGATCATGGCGGAAGACGGGCTTTTCGCCGCCTTCAAGCATCGCTCCGGGATGAGTCGCCGGGTGGATTTGCTGCAACGCTCGGATGGCAAACGGGGTATAGATTTGCGTGGTCTTGATGTCTTCGTGGCCGAGCATCTGCGGGATGTAGCGGATGTCCGCTCCGCCCTCGTGCATCAGCGTCGCCATCGTGTGGCGGAAAAGATGGCAGGAGCCGGTCTTGCCCAGCTTCGCCGCGTCCACCCTTTCCTTGACGACATAGGTCAGGTGATCGCGGCTGAACCGCTCACCCTGCGCCGTGAGGAACACAGTCATATCGTCTGGCTCGATGACGAGCTGCGGACGGCCCTCGCGGATGTACTTTTGAAGCCATGCGATCGCTCGTTCTCCGATCGGCACATAGCGGTCTTTCTTGCCCTTGCCGTGGACGAGGATGTGGCCACGGTCAAGCGAGAGGTCGTAGAGCTTGAGCAGGATCATTTCTAGGCGGCGGATGCCGGTCAAGCACAGCACCTCCAGGATCGCGCGGTCGCGCAGCCCGATAGAGTCGCGCAGGTCGCAGCATCGCAGGGTCTGATCGACCTCCGGGGCGGAGAAGTTGTTCTTTGCCGCGCACGGCCCAGCCGTGGCAGCTCCAGCTCCGACGCCGGGTTATGCAGGATGTGATTCTGCCGGGTCATCCATCGGAACCACACGCGCAAAGGAACGAGGCAAGTGTGCTGCGAACGGAAGCTCAGAGGCTCCCCGTTCTTTTTGCGGTAGTGGAAGAGATGACGCTGATACCGCTCCAGCACAGGCCGCGTGACTTCAACCCGGCTCCGACAGCCCGCGCTCGACGCACCAATGGATGAACCTCCGGAGTTTTGTCGTCCTGATCCTCTTCCTCTTCTTCCGCCTCCGTTTCCTCCGCTTCGGACGAGGTGGTGTTTGCAACCGGCGCAGGCGCAGGAGTCTAAGGAAGTTGAAGTAGCCGCGATAGATGCCCTCGGCCTTAACTTTGTTGTAGCCGGGCTCGCCTTCAATCGCCAGCAGCGGGATGAGCCAATAGGTGAACGTTGCCCAGTTCGAGCGTGTGCTGACAGCAGCGTTAAAGGTGCCGTAGTTGTCGTGTGACCAAGTCGTGGAGGCGAGTTCGTCGTGCCACTCCTGCTTCCGCTGGAGCGTCAAGCAGTTGTACAGGAAATCGTAGAAATAACCGAACTCCTGGCCGCCTGCGCCTCCACTCACTGGGCCCTTGGGCGGATACGGCGAGGGATGCTCCTTGCGGTCCACCTCGCGTGCAGCTTGGTCGTGATGCATTGCTGTCGTTATGGCGCTGGCGAGCCCCGTCGCGCCCTTGTGATCGTCCTCCACCAAACAACGCAACGCATCGTCGGCAAAGGCCGCTATCGTTGAAGTTAATCAAGCTTGGACCGAAGTCTGATGGCTTCAGGTCGCCCCAGTGAAGCACGCGTGGTTGATGCGTGATTGGGTCTGAGGCGTCCGAGTAGGACTCGACTATCTTGTCTTTGAACGGCGATTCGGCTGGCTTCATCTGGAGTGTCTGCGCAAAGGCAGTGCTGCACAGTAAGCCAATGACGCATAGCGCGCGGATTGGTGTTGTAGAACATGGAGGGCTCCTTCGTCCGGGTGAGGTAAATCGAAGTTTGGGCTGTTCTTTACTTTGTCTGCGAGATCGTCTGACCATCGCGCAGGATCTGGGTCTTTGTGCGTCCGTCGGCTGAGGCCGTGAAGTCAAGCTCGTCGTGGAGCGCAGCGCCGCTCAACTGAGCCTTACCTGTTCCCGCGTCCCACTGGATCGCAGGCAATGGCTCTCCCTTGCGCAAGGGGTACAACACAACGCGGCTGTGATAAGCCACGATCATGCTCGGCACCGTAAGACGGTACATCGTAGGTTGGCTGAGCGGGTTGCCCTGCAGTTTGCACTCAGTCGGATAATGCTCGGTGAAGGCAGCGGGCTCGCCGGCGTCCTGATCGAGCACGCGTAGCAGCAGAGCCGATCTCCATTCTTCTCTGCCAGCACGATGTCCCGGACGTTACCGGTGTGCTCCTGGTGGGCGATGTAGGGGTCTTCTTCTAGTTGCATGAGCCACTTGTAGGTATGCGTCGCATCGTCCTTCTTGATGTCGTCTGTAATGAGCGCATATGGATGCGCGCCGCGCACGAGGCCAGCTTCGCGGAAGGCATAGCGAACCGGATTGTTCGCCTGTCGCACCACCCAAGAGTCCTCATCCCAGAAGCGCGGATTGCCCACAATATATGGCTTGTAATACGCGACAATCTGCGGCAATGGGTCGGACTCCGTAATGGCCGGATCAAGGTGCTTCGCGTTGTCGCGCAGCGAAGCATAGAAGGGGGCCGTGAAGCGCGAATCATCGTCAGGCCACATGCCCGCTTCCTTTTGCCACTTCCAGTCGTAGGCGTAGCTCGCTAAGGTCGTGTCTTTGTTGTCGGTGCAACCAAGCCAGCGGCCATAGGTTGGGAAGAAGCCTTGGCCAACGCCATCAATGAGGACGGAGTTGGCCTACGCGGTCTCGTGCGGTCGGCTGTCCTGCCAGGCCCAGTTGCGACCCAGCGCGGTGAACACAAACCGGCCGCGATCAGCATGCTCGTGCGAGGCGAAGTGCGTGTCCGGATGACACTCGAAGTTCAGGTAGAGCGCGTCCCTGGTCCACTGGTCGCGCGTGATGACGACGCCGCGGTCCTCGTCGACGTAGGTTTCCGGCAGTTGGAAGACCGCCCCTGCTTTATAGTTGACGAGCTTGCCTTGAGCATCGCGCATTGGGTCGCTGGCGGTAATGAGCGTCTCCAACGGATAGAGGTCAGTATTGAAGTTGTTGGCGCGCATCTGTAGCAGGTTTTGAAAGACGAAGTCGAGTTTGCGATCGTTCGGGTAGAAGTACTTCGCAATGTTTAGCAATCAGCCAGAGCCAACCGAATATGCATCGGCCGTCTATAGATCCGGCATCGAAAGTTGTGGGGAAGGGCCCCGATGGTCTCATGTCAATTGGCACAAAAAGCCCCGGGCGCTCCAGCTCGGCCAGCGGAACAAGCGTCGCAAATGTGGGCGCACTTACAACAGACCTGCAAGCCATCTCGCAACAGCGTGTGCTCATCTACAACTCGCTCACAGCTCTACAATCTTGGAGCTACTTATGTTCACAACAAGACCACGCAACTACAGTCGATTCAGAATTCCCTGATGCAGACCAACAAGCCCGCACGGCAACAATTCCTGCCCCAATTTATTCCACCTGGAGATTCACGCTTTACCTTATTGAATATCTACCTCGCTCTAATCTTATGCTGGCGAAGCATGTGAACTCCAGATCTATAAATGAGATAGATAGGCATGAAGATCCATCAACCGAGAGAGCCACCCCTTTGGGTGGCTCTCTTGGCTGATGGCGGGCGGAATCTATCAAAACTTATTTTGTTGTGTACGAGGAACGCAGGAAGAATCCGATTCCTACGTCCCCTTAGATAGTTGCGACAAGAGAGAATCCCGCGACAACTGGCAAAGCTGTCTAATTACGGGTGTTTGAGTGCAAGTGTGATGATGTCGGTAGCGCCGCCGCTGCTGCCGGTGCATTGGCCATAGTAGCTTCCTGCCGCTCCGGCTAAACCGTCCTCCATGAACATGGGCAGGGAGCTGGTGGTTGGGCTAGGACGTGCAGTCCATGTGATCGGCGCAGTACCCGCTGTAATGACACCTCCTCCAGGCCCTGAACAGAATGACCATAGCTGGTCAGATCCAGATGTGGTGTTGAAAGACGCTGACGATACGCTTGTGCAATATGCCGTACATGCACCCGACGCACTTCCATCCAGTGGTGAGGCAGCGGTATTCGAATACTCAGCCACGGATAGCCAGATTTTCGAATTGCTGGCTACATTCCCCGTGATGGTGATGCTTCCTGCTGTAGTGTTGGAAAGAATATATGCCTTCAAAAGAGCGCCATCGGAGACTACGCTCACCGGGGTTCCGGTGGTCGAAGTAACAGATGTGATAGCCGTGCCAGCAGCGGAAATACCGATTACCAGGGTATGTCCCGCTCCTACTCCGCTCACCGTGCATGATATCGAAGTACCGAAGCCGTTAGTTGCATTGCATTGTTGAGTGAAGGCAGGGGGGGACGATGCGCTAATGGTGTAAGCCGCAGAGCCAACAGCACTAGTCGAATAGCCAGATGCCGTTGCGATTGCCTTGACAGTCTCCGTTGCGGAGACAGTGATTGAACCGGCATAGACGGTCGAACCTGTCGTCGGCGTCGTTCCGTTGGTGGTGTAGTAGATCGTGGCTGATGGAGTCGTCGTGCTGATCGTTACCGTTTGTGTTGAAGTATAGGTTCCACCGACAGGGCTGAAGGTGGGTGTTGCCGCCAAGGGAGAGATGGTATAAGCCGCAGAGCCAACAGCGCTAGTCGAATAGCCAGATGCGGTAGCGATTGCCTGGAGGGTTTGAGTGGAAGAAACACTGACGGGGCTCGAATAGACGGTTGAGCTTGCCGTTGGTGTCGTCCCGTCGGTGGTGTAGTAGATCGTGGCTGATGGAGTCGTCGTGCTGATCGTCACCGTTTGTGTTGAAGTATAGGTTCCGGCCGCGGGGGTAAAGGTCGGCGCTGCTGTCTGGCCAGTCCCTGTAACCATGACATTACTCACGCGGATGCCATTGCCCTCTGCAACCAGATCCCAATGGTCCAGTTGCGTAACAGAAGCCTGTTCTGAGCGGAAAGCATAGGCCGATGCGATCTGCACTTCGCTGCCTCCCGAAGGCGTCACGTAAACGTCATATGTATGTGCTGGAATATTGACGACCATGCGGACGTGATAGGTGTGCCCCGCTATATAGGTGACCGCAGTGGTGTTCGCATAAGCGCCACCGTTGCGTACCCGAATCACTCCATCGATATCGAAGAGTGCGATCGTCGCGAGATTTTGGAGTATCGTCGCGGGTCCGTTGGAGAGGGCAAAAAGGCCGTTCTCCGTTGGGGTGGTTGTAGAGTCGCCGACCGGAGTGACGTCTCCCTGAAATGTGAACGTGCCCGTCTGCGTTGACGTCAGGTAGCTAGAGACGAACACCGGTCCGGTAGAGTTTGTGGCTGTGCCACTGGTGCTCGTCGACACTGTAACGGTGATGGGGGAAGCTGTAGCCGTGTTCCCCGCCGTATCGGTGGCGATTGCGCTGACCGAGTGGTTTCCTGGGGCGACGGATGTGCTGTCCCACATCATTGCATAGGGCGAAGCTGTAATAGCAGGTCCCACCAAACTTCCGTCCACCGTGAACTGGACGCTGGCCACAGCTACGTTGTCCGACGCCGTAGCAGTAAGGTTGACTGCAGAACCGGAAACAGCAGTCCCATTAGCAGGTGACGTAATGGATACCGTGGGAGGAGTCGCATCGTAAACCAGCTGGCTTACGGTGAATGCTTGTCCGCCGATCGTGAGCGAACTAGTTCTGGCTATTCCCGTGTTCGATTGAACGTTATATTGGAGCGTGCCCATCTTGCCTGCAGCTCCCGTGCCACTGCCTCCACTCACCACGCTGAGCCAGGAAGCATTTGGGGAGGAGGTCCAGGAGCAGCCAAAATCCGCGGCTACTTCCATCGTTGCATTACCGCCTGGATACGAGGAGGTAGACGATGCGGGATAGAAGGTATATCCGCACGGTCCCGCCGAACCGCTTTCGAACGCACCAAAGTCCAATGCCGTTCCATTTACCTGTCGAGCCTGCGATGTCTCATCTTTTACATACTGCCGCGTTACCGTATACGTCTGACCTGCAGGGTTACTGGTCGTGGCGGCAGCTAACGCTACACTCTTATCAATTGCGTTCGATCCAGAAAGAAGATTGTAGTAAAGTGACCCGGGATTGGAGAACGAGGGGTTATTGCTGGAGTCTACGAACAGGTTGCTGTCGCCAACCACGCTTGGAGACGAGGGCGTGTTGTACGAGTCCTGCCAGTTGGGACTGATCCAATTGGCATAAAGCGTTGCCACGCCATGTCCTGACGTTATGTCAAATGTCGGCGACAACTGTCCCGCAGTGGCATTCGTTGTGTAAAAAATATTATTACGTACATCGGCAAGCTGCGAATCATCGGGCGTAGTCAGGCCATTATCCCCAAGCTGTAGCATTACACTCTGGTAGAGTTTCGACTTATCGGCTCGGACGACAACCGTATTATTGTAGAAGTAGAGCGTTCCCTTTCGGTCATGCGCCGTGATGCCCTGATCTCCACCATAGTGGACCATGGTCGTTGTGGATGTGTTATTGAAGACATTGCCGTAGACATACGAGTATTGAAACGTTGGATCCGGAACGGCGATATTGGATGAGCCCTGCGGGTCGACGAGGTCCAACATATGTCCGCCACTCTCAATCCAGTTGTACCGAATGACCGTGCCCGCGGAGCGGTCTTTTAGATTACTACCGGGAGACGTGGCGATTGGGCTGCCAAGATAGTTGTACTGAAACACGATGCCGATGGCTTCCGAATAGATTTCATGTTGCAACGAGCTGCCCGGATTGCCATTCGCATAGACACGACTGTACTGCAAAGTGATGTCGCGGGACTGATTGGCTTCCGTGCCCCCGTTAGCATCTCCCGACTGCACGAACAGGCCCTGACTGGACCCCGTCAGAGTGCAGTTATTGATGACAATGTGATTGCCGAGAAGAAGATAAATAGCAGAGGCCGAACCGTTATATACCCCGGTGGTGCCCGCAGCATCGGTGAAGCTGTACGGGGTGGTCCCACCGTAAGCATTCTGAATAGTAAGACCAGAGATCTCAATGTAGCTAGGCTTGAATCCGACCGGCGCTCCCGCACTCGGACCGATTCCCACAACGCCGCGACTCGGGGTGCCGTGCGTATATTGGAAATGCGCGTTCGGTCCCACAACTGCGTTCTGGCCATCAATTACAGGCTGTGCGCCTGTGCTGGGATCGGGTATTCCGATTACGCGGATCGGCTGCGTCGCAGTCCCGCTGGTGGAGATGTTAATAAACTCGTGGTACGTAGCGTAATGGATCTGTACCGAGTCACCCGCAGCCAGTGTGTACCACGGAAACGAATTGATCGTCGTGTACGTCTGTCCGGGACCGATGTCATAAATTGTCGCGAACGAGGTTAAAGAGAAGAAGAAAAGGCTGCAAAAAAAGATAGCTTTCACAAGCGAATTGATTCTTGTAAATGCG
>JANYLK010000037.1 GCA_025357875.1 Granulicella sp. | reverse complement strand
GAGTGCCTCAGGATAATCGCGCGAGTAGCCGTATTCGAAACCCATCACCGCGGCCTCGCTGGTCAGCGCAAGCACGCCCATACGCCTGAGCGGACAGGATTCGCAGCGCGGCACCTTCAACCAGCGCCACTCCATCGTCATCGACATTGAGACCGAAGCGAAGTACCTTCCGCTCGCGCACGTCAGCGAAACGCAAGGTAGATTCGAAGTCTACAACTCCATGCTGTCCGAGGCCGCGGTGATGGGTTTCGAATACGGCTACTCGCGCGATTATCCTGAGGCACTCGTACTATGGGAGGCCCAGTTCGGCGACTTCGCCAACGGTGCGCAGATCATCGTCGATCAATTCGTCGCTGCGGGCGAAGCCAAATGGGGCCTGCTCTCCGGCCTGGTCCTACTGCTGCCCCACGGATACGAAGGTCAGGGACCCGAGCACTCCAGCGCGCGCATCGAGCGCTATCTACACCTCGCCGCAAACGACAACATCCAGATCTGCCAGCCATCCACCGCCGCGCAATACTTTCATTTGCTGCGGCGGCAGGCCATGCGCGCGTGGCGCAAGCCACTCATCGTCTTCACGCCGAAGAGCATGTTGCGCAACGCGGACGCATCCTCGACAATTCAGGACTTCGCCGCTCCCCGCTTCCTTAATGTCATCCCCGACAACTCCGTGAAGTCGCCCCGCCGACTGCTCGTATGCACCGGCAAAATCGGCCACAACCTGCGCCTCGAGCGAGAAAAGCGCAAGGATACCTCCGTCGGAATTATCTTCCTCGAGCAGATGTATCCGTGGCCTGAAGAGGAGATGCAGTCCGCGCTCAATCAGCATCCGGATGCCACGGAGATCGTCTGGGTGCAGGAAGAGCCGGCCAACATGGGTGCGCTCTTCCATGTCCTCCCCCATCTCCGCCGGATGGCCGCCGACCGCGCCGTAATCAGCGTCAAACGCAGCGCAAGCGCAAGCCCTGCCACCGGCTCCGCCAAAGCTCACGAACTCGAAGAGAAGACTCTGATCGACCTGGCCTTCGGCGCCTAATTCGCGAAATTACTGAGCGTCTTTCACTTGCTGCGTCACCCAGTCCGTCCAAATCGCATCTTCGATAGGACACGCGACCGGCGAGCCGTCCAACACCGCGGCAACAAAGTTTTTCACTGCGGGGTAATGGACATTTGCGTTGGCCGGCAAAGTCTCTTCGCAAACGTCGCCACTGGAAAGAGTCAGCTTCAGCGTGGGCCCATTAAGCTGATCAAGGCTGATCTCCCCTTCCACGCCAATAATCCGAAACTGATCACGCTGTATGCGCGAGTTCCAACGCACATCGACCACCGCATGGACTCCCGCCGTGTACTTAATCAAAGTCGTCGCTGAGTCCTCCACTGCAAGCTGATGCAGCGCGTTCGAGAGCAGCCCCGTAGCACGCATTGGCTTTCCGAATAAATAATTACAGGCGTCGATACGGTGTGAGCCAACATCGTAGAGCGGGCCTCCTCCGGCCAGTGCAGGATCCTTCAGCCAGCCACGGTCAGGGCTTTCCAGCCACCCGTGATAGTTCGCCTCGACCAGCACCGGCTGGCCTATCGCATCCTGAGCGATGAGTTGCTTTGCTCGCATCAACTTTGGATAGAGCCGTCGGTAATACGCGATTCCCAGCAGCCGTCCCGACTCGCGCGCAGCAGCGGCCATCGTCTCAGCCTGCGCGTAATTTAGCGCCACGGGTTTTTCACACAACACCTGCTTACCCGCGCGCAGACTGGCAATCGTCTGTTCCGCGTGAAGCGCAACCGGCGACGCTACGTACACAGCGTCGATCGCCGGATCACGTAACGCATCGCTAAGATCGGTATAAACGATCGCACCAGGGTAAGACTTAGCCTTGTGCGGGCCGCGCGTCAGAAGCGCATACAAGCAACTGCGTGGCTCCGCGAGGATCGCTGGCAACACACGCTTGCGGGTAATGTCACCAATTCCAATAACAAGCCAGTTCAGCATCTCAAAAGTAAATCACATACCGTACGTTGAATTCCCGGCCACTCGTCGTCCCCCAAAATTCCAATGGAAGATGAATTCTGTTCGAGCGATCGGCAGCGGACAGGCTCACTATCCCCACCGGGGTTTCATTCGATACTGCCGCTTCGGTGCGAGTTCGTCTTGGCTGCATTTGGCGTCGGATTCGCAATCTCGCGCGCATAGATTTGGTACGAGATGCGCGGCAGTTCGGCGTCCTGATGCAGAGCCCAAACCTGTTTGCGAAGAGCCTCGTCTGCTGCGGTGACTCGTTCACGCGAGCGCAGATAATCGAGCCACGACTCCATAATGAACGTCTCGTTCAGGTGTTCCGGGTCGACGGCGTCACGGTAGATACCCCACCGCAGGGCGCCTCCGCGTAGGCGAGCACGTCGCAGCCGATGAATCAGGCGCGTGAACTCGGCGTAATTCTCGACCGGAATTCGGTAGAAAACCGAGATGCGTACTGGCCCTGCCTGCGCTGGTTCGCTTACCTCCGGATCGTTTCCTGGGAACGGCGCAAGTTCGGGCGCAGCAAGTTTGTACTGATGCGGAGTGGTGTCCGGAATGCCACCGCGCAATATATGGAAGCGGCGGACAAACGGAAACGTGCCGGCGAATCCGCCAGCAGCACAGAGCAGAGCCACCGGCGTGCTCCACCGCTGTGCGATCAACCCCCAAATCACCGACCCTAGCGCAAGCCCCCCCTGAAACGTCATCAAATAGGTCCCAAGCGCACGCGCCTGTACCCACGCCGGCACCGACATCTGCACCGACGTATTCAGCGAAGCCATGGTACTCGTCCAGCAAAAGCCAGCCACGATCAGGGTGGGAATGATGACGGACGGCCGATGAATGCGCGCCAACACCACCAGTGTGAAGACGTTGTAGAACGTCGCCGCCGCAATAATACGGTCGGTCGAGAAGCGATTCCGCACGCGCGGCAAAGTGAACGCTGCCGTCACCGCTCCAATACCTATGGAGCCGTTCAGAATACCGTACCCAAGCGCACCTTGATGCAAATCGTTGCGTGCAACCACGGCGAGCAGCGCCCAGATCGCGGAGAAGAAGAATGTGAATGTGAACGCGCGCAGCAGCGACGCCTGTAGATTCGGCGCATAGCGAACGTAGCGCAGGCCGGAGCGGATAGACGGGCCTATCCGCTCCGACGGCAGTGCGGATTTGAATAGTGGAATCCGTTTCCAGTTCACCAGCACCCAAATCACGGCTGCGAATGACACCGAATTTAACAGGAAGACGTATGCGGTCCCAGTGTCGGTGCGCTTGAAAGCCGCCACCATCAGTCCGCCAAGCGCGGGGCCCAAAGCGCGCGCCAGGTTGTTCGACGCAGCGTTCAGCGACACGCTGTCCGGGATCAGCATGCGCGGGACTAGCTCCGGAATAATCGCCTGCCACGCTGGATTGTTCATCGCTGAACCGATGTTCAGCAAGAAAGTAAACGCCAGCAGCGACCAAGGTGAAATGTGCCCAAGAAAAGTCAGCACCGCCAGCACGGCCACCGACCCCAGCATCCAGCTCTGCCAGAAGATCAGCAGTCTCCGCCGATCGAACAGATCTGCCGTCGCTCCGGCGAGCAATCCGAGGGCGAGCACAGGCAAGCTGGCCGCCGTTTGCATCAGCGCAATTAGCAGTGGCGAGGCAGTCAGGGACGTCATCAGCCAAGTGCCGGCGGTGTCCTGCATCCAGGTGCCAATACTGGAAACTGTTGAGGCTATCCAGCGGTCGCGAAATATGGAAATTCGCAGCGGCGCGAGGCCACTCGGGCGTTCCAGAGGGGCAGTATCGTGGTCCGCGTATGGAGTCTCAAGAGGCACTGTATCTAGTGTATCGATGCAGAAGCCATGCCTAACGTTCGGCCCTTTTAAGCTACCCTTAAGGCCCACCCGGTAAAATTCAAAAGAATGACCGCGAAATTCAAATTACTGCTCGTCGCCCTCCTGCTCAGTGCGGCGGCGCTAGCCTTCGCGCAAAGCATCCTCTCCGTTCGCGGTACTCTTGTCGATGCCACAGGTGCAGCGGTTCCCGGCCTTTCAATCACGATGGCAACTAGCACCGGGGATGTCATCGCCCACACCCGATCCGACTCTGCTGGAAACTTCAGTCTTAACGGTCTCTCAGCTGGTGACGTGGTGCTCACTGTCCCCGCATCTTCCGGCTTCGCCTCCAACACCATCCCGCTCCATCTCAAAACCAACATTACGGCTCTCATAGTCAGGCTCTCCCTCGCCGCGATAAGCCAAGAGGTCACCGTCGGCAACAACCAGATACTGTCCGCCGATAGCTCCGCCAACCACGACACAGTCAGCGTCTCTGGCGGCGCACTCCGCAAACTCCCCGTCTTCGACATGAATTACGTCGGTGCGCTCTCCTCATTCATCGACGCCTCTTCGGGCTCCTCCGGCGGTGTCACCCTGATCGTCGACGGCATCGAGATGAAGAACGCCGGCATCTCGGCCTCCGCCATTCAGGAGGTCCGCATCAATAACGACCCCTACTCCGCCGAGTTCAGCCGTCCCGGCCGCGGCCGCATCGAAGTTACCACCAAGCCCGGATCGCCCAATTACCACGGCGAAGTCAACTTCCTCTTTCGCGATGCAATCTTCAACGCAAAAACCTACCCAGCCGTCGCCCGCCCACCAGAGGCACGCCGCCTCTTCGAAGGCCACTTCACCGGCCCCGTCGGCAACCGCGGACACACTACCTTCATAGCTTCCAGCGAATACGGCCAGCGCAACAACTTCTCTGCCGTCGATGCCATCGCACTCAGCGGTCCTATCAACGAGAACGTCGCCACGCCGCAAACCAACTCCCAGGCATCGCTCCGGGTCACCCACGACTTCTCCCCAACACACCGCCTGCAGGTCGGCTACAACTTCCAGTACTACACAGACAAAAATGCAGACGTCGGCGGACTCATCCTCCCCGAGGCTGGCACCAATAACGACTCGCGCGAAGATGACTTGATCTTCAACGACCGTACTATCATCGCGCCGAACCTGATCAACCAGCTCGCTGTCACGTTCGAGAAGGATGAAGACGTAACTCGCAGCGTTACAGATGCCCGCGCCATCCAGGTTATCGGCTCCTTCAGCGGCGGTGGCGCTCAGGCCAATGTCTCCCGAGCAGAAAACACAATCCATCTCAACGAAGTTCTTAGCTGGAGCCGCGCAAAGCACTACATACGTCTCGGTTTCCAGTTACCGCAAGTCAGCAGACGGGCCGTTGACGACCATTCCAATCGACTGGGCACTTTGACCTACTCCTCGCTCGCCAACTACCCCGTAAATCCGGCCATTGATATCGGCACACCATACGTCTTCACAGCCCAGCGTGGCATCGGTCGCGGGCTGTATTGGGCCAATGAAGTGGGCGCGTACATTCAGGATCAGGTCAAGCTCAACCCGAAGTTCCAGCTCTCGCTTGGCCTCCGCTACGACTGGGTGACCTACATCAGCGACAACAACAACCTGTCGCCGCGGTTGTCCCTCGCCTACGCTCCCGGCAAAGGGAAGACCATCCTGCGTCTCGGCTCAGGGATTTTCTATGACCGGACCGGCGGCGACTTCCCATCCACGTTCAAACTCCACAACGGCATCGTCCTCGACACGGTGCAGCTCCAGAATCCCACCACGCAGCAACTGGCTTCGAGTAGCAATTTTTCGACTGTCCCAAGCAACATAGTCCGCGAAGCATCCACTCTTCGCGCGCCATATACGATCCAATCCAGCCTCGGTATCGAGCGGCAACTTAACAAGAAACTCACTCTTACCGCCGCCTATCGCAACTGGGTGCAGATCGAGAGCTTTCGATCCCGCGACGCCAACGCTCCGATCCTGTCTGCCAATCCCGGCCCTAATTACCCTCGCCCCAATCCCAATTACGGACAGATCCAGCAGATCGAGTCCGGCGGTCGCCAACTCCTCAACGCCCTCGATCTCTCCTTCCGAGGTGATGCCGGCCGATGGTTCTCAGGTCAGGCTCAGTACACCCTCGCGCGCGCGCAAAACAATACGGGCGGCATCCGAAACTTCCCTCAGGATCAGTACAACCCGAACGCCGAGTGGGGCCGCAGCAACTTCGACCGCCTCCACACCTTCAGCATCATCGGCAACATCAACCCCGACCACTGGCTCACTCTAGGCATCAGCGCGAGCCTCAACTCCGGCACACCCTACAACGAGATCACCGGCAGCGACGACTTCCACACTGGCCTCAGCAACGCTCGTCCAGTGGGAGTAGGCCGCAATACCCTGCGAGCAAAAGCCACAGCCAACCTCGATCTTCAGTGGAACCATGACTTTAGGCTCACAAAAGCCAAAGACGATAAAGCAAAAGTCATCTCCATCGGCGTCGGTGCCTTCAACGCTCTCAATCACGCCAACTATTCCAGCTACATCGGCTCCCTCAGTTCAACCCGATTCATGCAGCCCACGTTGGCGCAACCCGGCCGCCAGATGCAATTCTCCATCGGCTACCGCTTCTAACCAAGCCAAATTCGCCAACAACTGGGTGCCCGATAGCTTGCTCTGAGCCCGTAGAAGGGGCCGACGCAGTTTCATCGTGACGAACATGGGTTACTCCGTACTCGTCACACCCACCACACCCATCATCCTGCCCGCGAACCCACTCTCTCCGCGATGTGAAAAGTACTTTAGCCGCCCGTCCACCCGTGTGCACGCGGAGCATTCCCCAATTACCGTAATTCGCTTGGCGTTCAGCCCAGCATCAAGCAACTGCAGCCGATTCGCCTGCCAAAGATCCAAGTGAATCTGCGGCCCAATATTCGAGTGCCCGGGAGCCCGAGCCGTCAAAAATAGCAGCGGATATTTGTTCCTCACCGGGTCCGAGTCGTAAACCTCGGAAAACAACTCCGGCGCATACGCAAACTGTGATTCAAATTCGAAACGCACTTCCTCGCCAACTGAGTAGCAGCAGGCTCCAATCGCCGGCCCGACCACCGCCAGTAAATCCTCCGGCCGCGATCCGTATCGCAGCCGCATCCTTCCGATTCCGCGCTCAACGATCCGTGCCAACGTTCCCCGCCATCCCGCATGAAACGCGGCCACAACCCGTCGACGCACATCCACGACTAGCACCGGAACGCAGTCCGCAACCTGCACGCCCAACATCACGCCCGGGATGTCCGTCATCATGCCGTCACCGCGTAGTACTGCACGGCCATTTGCAGTCTCCAGACGCCCCTCCCGGGCCCCATCCTCCGCCTCGATAACTCGCACTAATCCAGAGTGGAACTGACTTATTGTTATTAGTTTATCTAGGTTTTGTGTATCTAATAGTTGAAGAAAGCGGCGGCGATTTTCTGCAACTTTGCCAACGTTATCCTCCTTCGTCCACCCAAGATTCAGCGCTCCCTCGCCGTAGATCTTTGATACCCCGCCAAACCGCGTGCTGAACCCATGCCGCAGCCACCCGTACTTCTCCCATCCCGGAGCCCGCACCACCGAGGCTGCAGTCGCCACAACCCTCCGCGCCGCCACCCCGCGCGCCTTCTCGCCCGGCTCCCGCTTCCGCCGCTCCCCGTCCTTCCACGTACCCGCCAGCGTCTTCCGCCGGCCGTGTCCGAGCCCGACGGATGCCAGCAGCTCATCCACCCCACCAATTGCCTCTGCGCTCTCCAGCCAATTCTTCACCGTCTCATTTTACTTGCCCGGCGACACCAGCCTCACCTGGTCGATCTGGAACGCAAACGGACCAGCACCCACGCCGCCTGAGAACAGAATCGCCTGAACATCCTTCCCCTCGGTCCCGCCAAACATCGAAAACGGTATTGTGTACATCTTCCACTCGGCTCCGGCGACAAACGGAACGATCTGCGGAATCCGCCCGCTTCCAACCGTAAACATCATTACCCGGTAGGTCTTGCCGTCGCCCTTCGCCCAGAATTCGAGCGCAGTCCGACCCGATAAATTCGAAGGCGCAAACACTGCAGCACCTGGCGCGAACATCACCCCGGCCCAGGGATATGGCGTTCCCTCCGCAATCGTTCCGGTAACCGACAGAGACTTCGCCGACTCCTCCGCACCCCCCGACACCACAGTGAATTTCACCGTCGACTTACCCCCCGCAATGCTGTCGGTGGACTCGCTCCAGCCCGCACCAAACACCGTCTTCAGCGTCCCGTCGTCGAAGTCGCTGATCGATCCGAGCACAGGAGCTGCAGGCGCACTCGCCTTTGCCACGTCCTCTGCTTTCTTCTCCTCCGCGATCGCAGCCGCATACGTCGCGCGATCGTCGGCCACCCCCATCTTCCAGACGCCTACGATATTTCGTGTGTCCTCGATCTTCACCGAAGGGTCGCCCTCGACAAGCAGCAAATCCGCGCGCAACCCGGGTGCAATCCGGCCGCGATCCACCAGCCGGAAAGCTTTAGCCGGATTCGCCGTAGCCGCTTTCATTGCTTCCACCGGCGTCAATCCGGCCGCGACCAGCGACTCCATCTCGCCATGCTCGCTCACGCCAAACATCGTCCCGGGGTTAGGCGCATCTGTTCCCGCAAGAATGAGCACCCCGGCAGCACGAAGCTGACGAACCGACTCCTCCACGCCGTCATAGGTCCCCATGTGCCCGCCAAATGTCTTCCCGAGATTAGCCACATCCGCCGCCGGGAGATACGCCGTCATCCGCGGATCCTTCGCTAGCGAAGTCGCCTCCGGACCACCGGTAATGCTCTGCAGCACCGACAGCGTAGGCACCACGAATGCATGATGTTTCGCCACCAGCGCACCGAATCCCGCATCCGGCGCTCGATCTACGAACAGATGCATCAGCCCATCCGCACCCGCCTCCATCGCATCGACCGCCTCCTGATATGTCCCTACGTGGCACACTGCCAGCTTGCCCCGCGCGTGAGCCGCGACCACCAGAGCCTTCAACGTCGCGTTGTCCAGCGTTGGAGTGTGCAATCCATACGCCGTTCCATCGTCCAGAATAATTTTGATGTAGTCCGACCCTTCCGCCAGTCGCGCATCCACCCAAGCCTGCGCCTGCTCCGGCTTGGTCAGAGTCGGCACCAGAATCCCATACTCGGTTCCGTGTCCCTTCGGCGCGGTCGCCAACATCCCTGAGGAATAAATATCCGCACCCGCCGGTCCCTTGCCACTTGCTAGCTCGGCCCGCCGCTGCTCTACCACCCGCATATCGTTAAACATGTCCAGGTCGGTCGTTACCCCCAGTGCCAGCGACTCCGCCAGCGCGTTCTCGGGATACGCATGAACATGGGCGTCAATTAGCCCAGGCATCAACATCTTTCCCGCGCCAGCCACTACCGGCACACCCGCCGCCGGCGCCCCTTTCGCCGTCACGGAAACTATCTTGGCGCCATCTACCATCACCGTCTGGTGTTCGCGCACCGTTTCACCGTCGAAAAGCTTCACATCGACGATCGCAAAGCGTCCACTGGGCATCACCTGGCCCCATGCCTGTGACAGCGTCGCCAAAACCACTCCCGTCACACTTAAACCAATCTGAACCCGCTTCGTCATCGCCAATCTCCTTTGCAGATATCCCTGACCAACGCCTTCCAGCATCTCAGGCAGAAATTTAGCTGGTTAGTGCGCCCTGTCAACATTCGCTGATGACATTTGTCATTGCCTTCCGTTCCATTGGCGAATGATGGTCTTCTCGTCTTTTCTTCGCCTAAAAGTTGCATCGCAGCAAGGCAGTCTGTAAGATACGCGATTGCGCCTATGAGATCGAATGTTCCCACCGCTGCGTTTCAGGTTCTCCGCTCCCGCATCAGTAAGGTGTGCGTCGCCATCATTGGGACAACGCCCGCAGAGATGATCGAGAAAGCTACCTCCGTCGTCAAAGAGACCCCTTTTCTTGAATTCCGCCTCGATTACCTCGAAAAACCGCTCCTTGCCTTGCCCAAGTTCAAGCAATTCTTTGCCGACAACACCGCCGTAACAGCAATCGCAACCTGTCGCCGCGCTGCCAACGGAGGCAAGTTTACCGGCAGTCTTGCCGCCGAAGTTGAAATCCTCTCTAAAGCATCTGCTACGGGCTTCCACCTGATCGATCTCGAACTTGAGTCCGCCCAAGCACTGAAGAAAGCCGACCTGCAGAAGCTTCGCGAGACAGGCGTCGGCCTCATCATCAGCCATCACGACTTCGCCGCTACCAAGGACCTCGACGGAATTTACGACCGCATCGCTCCCTTCGCGCCCGACTTCGTCAAGATCGTCCCCACCGCCAAGGCGCTCGTCGATAACGTCACCCTCATCCGCTTCCTCGAGCGCATGAACGACCACACCAACATTATCGGAATCTGCATGGGTGACGCCGGAGTCATCTCCCGCGTCCTCGGCGTCCGCGCCGGTTCAGCATTTACCTTCGCCGCCTCCTCGCTCGGAGAAGAGACTGGCCCCGGCCAGATTGCCGCCCGCACCCTGATTGAAACCTATCGCATCGACAATGTCGACGCTGCAACCAAGGTCTATGGCGTCGCCGGCAATCCTATCCGCTCCTCGCTCTCGCCCATCATGATGAATACGGCCTTTCGTCGCGAGACCGTCAACGCCGTTTACCTAGCGCTACAGACCAACAAGCTCTCCGACCTGCTTCGGCTTGTCCACGAGATCCCCATCCAGGGCGTCTCAATTACCATGCCGCTCAAGCAGGAGATACTCCCCCACCTCGAGCAGACCGACCCGCTCTCGGCCAAGATTGGCGCAGTCAACACCATCCGCATGCTCGACGGAAAACTATACGGCTTCAACACTGACGTCGCAGGCATCGTGGGGCCGCTCGAAAAGCGCATGTCACTTCGCGGCGCAAAGATTCTCGTTCTCGGAGCAGGAGGTGCAGCGCGTGCCGCCGTCTTCGGCCTCCGCGACAAGGGTGCCGAAGTCTTCATACTCAACCGCACCCCCGAGACTGCCCAGAAGCTAGCCCGTCAGTCTGGATCGAAGACCATCAAGAAAGATGCCCTCGCCAAAATGTCGTTCGATGCCATCGTCAACGCGACACCGGTCGGCATGGCAGGCAATAAGACCGCACCTCTGCTGGAGGCCAAAGATCTGAACACACGGTTGGTCTTCGACCTGGTCTACAATCCGCTGGAGACGCCGCTCATTCACCTCGCCCGCCAGAAGGGCATCCCCATCATCACCGGCATCGAAATGTTCGTGCAGCAGGGCGCGCGCCAGTTCGAGATATTCACCGGCAAGCCCGCGCCCGAGGAAGAGATGTTCCGCGTAGTGCTGCACGCCCTGCGCCAGCAAGCGGGAGCCCCAGCAACCGACCTTTCGGACCACACGCTCAAAGCCGCCGCTAAGGTCTCCACGCCACACGTAGATAAGCCTGCCCCCTCCAAGACCCCACCCACCAAGTCTGAGGCCATCAGGCGCGTAGCTACAAAACCGGCCACTACAAAGCATGGGACCACAAAGCCCGTGGCTGTAAAGCACCCAGTCACCAAGTCATCCAAAGCTCCGACGAAGAAAGCCGCCAAGCCAGCAGCCGGCAAACGCAAGTAGAGCTCTTGACCCTCGGTTGCCCGTGACATAATTCGCCGCGTGAAGCACCAGAGGCGCGACCAGACCGGCATGGGTGCAAACCAGTCAGAACCCCACAGGGTTAATCCCGGGCCAGACTGCATAGCTTCCTCACTCATCGAAGTATCTCCCTCATGTTCCGGCCGGTTCCTTCAACGGTCTGCCATCTCCTACCAGCACGTGATACAGCAGAGACTCAAGTGACATCCATTCCAGCGTCTCGGAACTAATCTCTCGTTTCATTGGCACTATTTCCTGAACTCTACTCGAAGACTGCTCCCTAGCTTGCCCGCGTGTTTCTAACTCGCCCGGATACACACCACCAACAACGCGACCTGTCTTAGCCAACTCGGGTTTTAATAGTGCCTCCATAGGAATCACCTGCGCCTTATTGCGGCGCCCTCTAAACAGTTGGCTTCTGTTCCGCCGCAGGCTCACGATCGGGATCGAATCCGCATCCCCGCGCGCAGACACTCGCGCTCCTCAGGGCCCATCTACGCCCAGCGATCTTCCATGTGCCGCTCCCATCCGCGACACGCGATACAACCACGCCGTGACCTGTTCCACCGGCTTCATCATCCGACATGTCTCGGTCAACTCATAGAACATATTTTGGAGCACATCCTCGGCATCGCCGAGGTCCATCACACGCTTGCGAATGAAGCTCCGCAGCTGCGGCTCGTCTCGCTCGAATGCGTCCGCAATCAACTGGTCCTGCTCGTCTACCGTCCAATCACGGCTAACCATCGGCTTCTCGTGCTCCCGATCCCTGCGCGCTTTCAGCTTCTACAGGTGTTAACGGATGAGCAGGCAAAATATTGTTTTTTACGAAGGAAAGAAATCCGCGCTCATTCTCCTTTGATCAGCGATCAAATTTTGCAACGCAGACAATCCGCCTATCCCCTAAAATTATCTTTGCCTGGAGATGCCCATCATGAACCGCCTCACCGTAGCCGCAACCCTGCTCCTCACAGTTACCACCCTCGCCGCCCAGTCATCAAAAAAGTCTCCGCTCTCCAAGCCCCTGATCGCCGCCCCTTACACCCAACTCTACGTCTTTGGCGACAGCTACTCCGACTCTGGCTCCGGCTATCTCGACACCAACGGCCCCACCGCCGTGGCGTACCTGGCGCAGCGTCTGGACATCCCCTTTACGTACTACGGCGACCCGGCAAGTAAAGGTAAGGGTCTCAACTTCGCCATCAGCGGAGCAGCCAGCGGAGCGGGCGCAGGCCGCCGCTATCCCACCGGCGAGATGCTCGGAATCGGCATGAAAAATCAGGTTGACAACTTCGTGGCCTTCACCAAGTCCAACGACATCCCCAAATTCGATCCCGCCACCACCATGTTTTTCCTCGCCGGCGGCCTCAACGACCGCGGCAAGCCCGACGGCTACACCCGCACCAACATCGAAGCCGAAATTGACACGCTTTATGACCTGGGCGCACGTCGCTTCATGGTTGCTCTCCTCCCAACCCGTATCCCGCAGTTCGCCACCGCCGGCACCGCCTTCAACGCCGAGCTCGCCAAAATCCCAGCCGACGAGTCGGCCAAACACGCCGACATCCGCATCGCCAACAGCAATTGGGGAGCCTTTTTCGACGAGGTCATGACCAACCCCTTCAAGTACGGCATCACCGACACCACGCACCCCTGCACCGGACGTGCCATCCACCACGAAGACACCACCCCCTGCGCCACTCCTGACGCACACTTCTTCTACCACGAGGGCCACCCTTCCACCGCAGTCCACCACGCCGTCGGTGAAATGCTTTATCAGGAATCCCTCATGAAATCCTAATAGCCTCAATTCGGGTGCCCATGATCGACGCAAGCATAGCGCGAGTTTATCGTGGGTTATTCTCTTCATAGCCCATGAAGCCATTCCCCTGCATGTTTGCCTTCCTACTCTTTACCGCAACTCTCGCCGCCCAGTCGCCAATTCCACCGGTCACTCTCTCAACTGCGCGCCCGTACACCCAGCTCTACGTCTTCGGCGACAGCTACTCCGACACCGGAGCCGGCTTACGTTACACGGACGGTCCGACCGCCGTAGCCTACCTCGCTGAGCGCCTGGGCATTCCCTTTAACTACTACGGGGCTCCAGATAGCTCCGGAAAGTCCCTGAACTTCGCCGTCAGTGCAGCCAAGACCGGCTCAGGAGAAGGGAAACGCGTATCGCGCAACGACTTCTTCGGTCTCGGCATGAAGAACCAGGTTGACGAATTCGCTGCCCTCCTGAAATCCGGCGATTTGAAATTCGACCCAGCCGTCACCATGTTCTTCCTGGCTGGAGGGCTTAACGATCGCGGCACTCCTTCGGGCTACACCCGAACAAACCTGGAAGCCGAGATCGACACCCTCTGCGCTCTCGGAGCACGCCGCTTTATGGTTGCGCTTCTCCCCACCCAGATCCCTGCCTTCAGCACTGCTGGCACCCAATTTAATCCCGAGATAGCCAGGATCCCCGCCGAAGAGCGCGCTCGCCACCCCGATATCCGCATCGCCACTTCAGCCTGGGGCCTCTTTTTCGACGAAGTCATCCGCCACCCCGCCGAATACGGCATTACCGATACCTCGACCTCATGTGCCGACGGCCCCACCGACGGAGCTACTCAACCTCACTGCCTATCCCCAGCCACTCACTATTACTACTACGCCGCCCACCCCTCGACCGCCACGCACAAAGCTGTAGGCGATATGCTCTACACAGAGAGTCTGAAGCAAGTCGACTGAACGTATCCATTTGATTTTTGCAAGACCAACGGGATCGTTGGACATTCCGATCGACGATTGTCAGCTGCTTGGAGGCGTGGAACGTATCCTGCACGTGAAGGCTCGGAATTGGTCCTCGCAGCGCGTTCTGCTGCGTCTTACTCTGGGAAAAGCTGGACATGGCCCCGGTCAGGAAGTCTAGGTTCGCGTTGCCCACGGGGCAAGCGAACGCCTTCGTTTTGGAGTCGAGGCACGCGCCGGTTCCACTCGGGCCGTTTGATTCTGGTGCAGGGAATCCTTTGAGGCGGAGTAGAAATTAGAAGCGTTAATGTAGTTGTTACGAATGAACTCAAAAGCCGAACCGTGGAAGGTGTTGGATGCTGAACGGGTGACGACGTTGACTAGGCCCCCCGAATGAGGACCACCCTGCGCACCCAATGCGGTAGATTCCACGCTGAATTGGCTGACAGCATCCGGGAAAGGGAATGGCAAGTTGGAATTGGCCATGTAGTCGTTATTGTCGCCGCCGTCCAGCCGCCATTCGATCGTGTTGCCATTGCCGCCTGCAATCGAAACCGAGATCGCGGCATAAGAATATTTACTGCTGGTAAAATCATCAGCGGGGGCGGGTGAGGAGCCTCCGGAGAGTGAAATCAAGTCGGTCATACGTCGGCCGTTGAGCGGCATCTCGGTTATCGTCATCTGGTCGATAGTCTGTTTAAACGAGGCGTCCTCCGTCTGCAGCGCAAGACCCTCCGACATGACCTCGACTCTCGTCTCAGCGCGGCCGGCGGTCATAGGCACATTGACCGCGATACTGCTGCCAACCTCAAGAACGACGTTCGTCGGGGTGTAAGTCTCAAATCCAGGCGCCGCAACCGCCACCGAATAGATCCCAATTTGCAGGTTGGGAAAGCTGTAGCCTCCGCCCGGGTCGCTGCTCGTCCTCTTTTGCATCTGCGTGGAGGCGTTGGTTAGGACGATCGATGCGTTTGGCAGCACCTTTCCCGTAGAGTCTGTGATGGTGCCCTGGATACTGCCGGTACCCGCAAGCTGTGCATCCAGTGGAAGGTCAGTGGTCAGGAGGAGGGTCAACGAGAGAATTTGCAGGCAGACAACAAGTTGCCACATGGCTGGTCGAGGGTGGTTCATAGAGCCCTCGAAAAACTTAATTGCTGTACATAATTGCCGTTAAAGTCCGATATCTGCTCTGGGATTCGAACCATAAAACAGTTGTCGACATTCTGCTCTCAACAGCTAATTTTCAGGGGGCCAACGCAGTCCCACTATCGGGATACCCCAAGAGTTGTGGAAACTGTATATCTATCAAAAAATTGAGTTTTAGCGAAGCGGAAACACTATTTTTGAGAGTTTTTCGGGTGATAGCTAGTCCAAATCTGCCAGTCTAGACCGCGACAGTGAACGTATCTTCGCTTCGAGTCACCGCCCGGTACAGCGTGTCCCGCTCGAACGGCACGCGTCCCGCCTCGGTAATTAGCCGCACAAGGTCAGACCGCTGCATCCCCTGCGGAGTCGTCGCGCCGGCATCGTGGTATATCTTCTCCTCGATCACCGTCCCGTCGATGTCGTCCGCGCCGAACCGCAGCGAGATCTGCGCCAGCTCCGGCGAAACCATCTGCCAATAGCTCTTGATGTGAGGAAAATTGTCCAGCAGCAGTCGGCCAACCGCGATCTGCTTCAGGTCCATCATTCCCGTCGTTCTTGGAATATGCGCCAAGGCAGTATTGTCGGGATGGAACGCCAGCGGTATGAATGTCTGGAATCCTCCCGTCTCGTCCTGAACCTCGCGCAGTCGAAGCATGTGGTCGACTCGATCTTCGTCGTTCTCCACGTGACCATACAGCATTGTCGCGTTCGATTTCAGTCCGATGCGATGGGCAGTCCTTGCCGTCTCCAGCCACTCGCCGCCGTCAATCTTGTGGTCGCAGATGATATGCCGAACGCGGTCCGCAAAAATCTCGGCCCCACCACCCGGCAACGAGTCAACGCCCGCCGCCTTCATCCGCACCAGAGTCTCTTCGATCGTCATCTTCCCGCGCTTCGCCAGAAACGCCACTTCGACCATCGTGAATGCCTTAATATGCACCTTTGGAAATCGAATCTTCAGCCCACGTACTAGATCCTCGAAGTATTCGAATGGAAGGTCGGGATGCAGCCCACCGACGATATGGAACTCGGTCACCGCTTCGCTCAACCCGGAGCCAGCCGTCTCCCAGGCTTCTTCCAGCGCCATCGTATAAGTTCCGGCGTCGCCCTTCTTGCGTCCAAAGGCACAAAGCCGGCATGACGCAACGCACACGTTCGTCGGATTGATGTGCCGATTCACGTTAAAGTAAGCAATGTCGCCATGCATCCGCTCGCGTACCGCATTCGCCATCCACCCGACGGCCAGGATGTCGCCGCTCTGGTAAAGCGCCACTCCGTCATCGAAGCTTAGCCGCTCGCCGGCCTCAACTTTCGCCGCGATTGGACGTAACCCCGGATCATCCGTTTGAAACCCATGCCGCGCGGCCGAATTGTGGGACTTGGAAATCATGCTGGTTTGATTCTAATCCCGCCGGTAATCTGGTTGCCCTACATCTCAAGTTTGAGATGCGGAAACCAGAGGTCTATCTCACTGCGCTGCGATCTCAGCCGAGTCCACCATCCGCGGCTGAACCACAATGCCGTCGAACAGCGTCGCTCCGACCAGGTGGTCGCCTACGGGCCTCATAAATCGCAGGTTCCAGCCAGTGTCCCAGGAGGTTACCTGCTTCGACGCCGCCGCGACGGAAAATGCGGAAGTCGCCGGTCCATTTGTGGTCACCAGCACACGCTCTCCGCGTTCGTCGTAGAAGAGGCTGTTTACATTACGCACATACAAATTGGTCACTGTATGCCAGTTCGAGCCTCTGTCGGCCGAAACGTAGACTCCGTCGCGGTCGCCGATCCAGACCTCACCCTGTCCATCGACGGACAGGGCTGAAACCTGCGTCACATGGGGCGGCAAAGCGACCGGTTGCCACGTGCTGGCGCCGTCCGTTGTCATCATCACCACGTTCAGACTCGCCACCACCGCGGTCGCCTTGGAACCCGCTACGAAGCGCCATTCCTCCATCGGAAGTCCGTCTGCCACGGTCCACTTGGCTCCGCTCGAGGCACTCTGCAGCACGCCCTCCGATGTCACTGCGATCATCGTGTCACCAGCCAGTGCGAAGCCATACACGCTTCCGTTAAAGTTCTTTACCTTGGCGGTTGCAATCGCCATACGCGGCTTGGGAGTCTTCCTCTGCTTCGCCGCAGTTGTCCTTGCTACCCGCTTATGCGCGGCCTTCGCCTTATGCTCCAGCGCAGGAGGTGGCGCTGGGATGACGGCGGCTTTGGAATCGTCGCTAACTCGTTGCCATACCGCACCCTTCAGTCGAAAGAGCCCGTGAGCCGTGCCCGCCAGCATCGTGCCGTCCGGAGCCTGGGCCAGGCTGAAAATATCGCGCCCATCCAGCCCCTCGCCAAGATGCGACCAACTCAGTCCGCCTGTCTGGCTCACAAATACTCCGCCCGCATCCTTGTCGTTCACCACGCCAACATACACGGTAGCGGGGTGTTCTGAGTCCGCGCTGAATGCAGTAATCTGGCGTGCTGAAAAGCCTGTGTTAGTCGGACTAAAGTTATCCGCGCCATCCTCGCTGGAAAGCACACCGCGGCGATCGGTAGCAAGCAGCACGTGCTTCGAGTTGCTGGGATCCACATAAACATCGTTTACAATCACGTCTGGCGCCGTTGTCTCGATCCAGATCTTGCCCGCGTCAAAGGTGCGATACAAGCCCTCGGTTGTTCCGGCAAACACGACGTCCAAATTGTTGGGATCCTGCATCAGGACAAGAGTTCGCCGCGCCGTGGATGGAATGCCCTGCACCTTCTCAAACTTCGTACCGCCGTCGCCGCTCTTGTAAATTCCTGAACATGCACTGGCATAGACCACATTGGGCTGCTTCGGATCCACGATGATCGAGAATACGTCCGAGTCCTCAATGATTCCCTGCTTAATGCTCGTCCAACTTTCCCCGCCGTCAGTCGTCTTCCACGGAAGATGCCACGTGCCTGCGTAAATGATTTTTGGATCGACTGGGTCGATCGCGAGCGACTCGACCTCGTGAATCTCCGCGTTATCCTTCGGGCTGATCCTCTCCCAGTGGACTCCGCTGTCGTTTGAACGAAACACTCCTTCAATCGACCCAACCACAAATATTTTTGGGTCCGAGGGCGCGGAAGCGAGGGCGCGGATCGACTGGCCGCGCATCTCCGAATTGCTGGCCCAGGTGGCTCCGCCATCATTACTGACAAAAAGGCCCCCGTCGGGATGATTTAGGTCAGATAGCACCCAGGCCCCCACCACCAGGTGCCGTGGATCGGCCGGATCAACGAGGATGTTGTCTATTACCAAATCGTCACGTTTGCCGACCCGCGCCAACCGCTCCCACTTCCTGCCCCCGTCACGGGATTGGTAAATCCATCCGTTTGCCGCGCCAAGGTACAGATGGGCAGCGTCGCGCGGATCCGCGGCAAAGGCGCGTGCAGACCCGCCGTCCGGTCCGAATGCAAACCATGAGACAGCGTGCGCCGCGGGGCACAGGGATCCCATAATCAGCACGGTCCAAAGCAGGTAAAGTTGGCGCAATCTGCGAGTCAACGTCGTAGTCCCATCCGGTCTTTTGATCGAAATGAAGTTGGAGCGAGTTCAGCGAATACCGACTGGCCTCTCAATAGAGGAAGCCCTGTCGACTAATCTCTGCTGGCTAATCAACCGCAGTCCTGCTTCCATCTGTTCTTAGGATACAGAGTATGCACCGTAGTATGCCTAGCTCACATTAACAAAAAGGCTGACCGGGAACCAAACCCAGTCAGCCCTTCCGTCTCGTCGTCTTGATTGCTTCTACTTCTTATGCGCCTTCTTCACGGCGGTCCGAGGAACAGCCTTGACTGCAGACTCATCGACTGCAGTGTTGCTGGCTGCGGGGTTGGTTGCACCAGCCGGAACGAGGCTGGTAGTCACGGTCTGGGCATCGTCCGTACCGGTATATACCATGATGCGTGAAGCATCGATACCCTTGTCGGTGACCAGATAGTTCTTGGTGTTGACAGCGCGCGACATAGCATATCCGGGTTTCGGATGCTTCATCTTCGCTGACTTGGCGTCGGCTGCCTGCTCCTTGGCGTTCGAGTTGCCAACCAGAACTAGCTTGGCATCGGAAGAGCGCTGAAGGGCAAGGGCAACGTCGTCAAGGCAGGCCTTGGCTTCATTGTCCACACGTGAAGGACGCTTTGAATCACGCTCAAAGCTGACTGAGCAGAGGCTCGAGGCGGTTGGGGCCGGTGGAGCAGCTGCTGCTGCCGGTCCATTGACAGTCACCGTCGCCATCTTCGAGTCGCTCTTACCGAGGTCATCGACGACGTTGCAGGTTACGGTAACTGAACTATTGCTTCCCGCTGCCGCGCTGGGCGCAGTCAGAGTAGCGGTGGAAGTCGTTCCACTGACCGATCCAGCCGTCGCACTGTAGCTGTAGGTCAAGGGGCGGTTCTGTGGGCTCATTGCGCTCGCGGTGATCGTTGAAGACCCACTCGAATCAACCGTGGACGGATTGGCCGTGCAGCTGGTCATCGTCGGCGGATCGTACGGCTTGATCGTGAACTGACCAGTGCAGTCCGCGGACTGACCCGGCTTCGTACCTTCAGACACATGACCGGTAACCGTATAAGTTCCGGGCGCCACAGTCTTGGTATCGATGTTCCCCGTGCTGGAGGTTCCGGTAATAGTTCCGCCGGTTGAGGTCCAGGTGTAAGTCGCCGTCTTCTTGGGGTTGAGGTTTAGGGGCGTGCCTGTGATCGTCATCGGATCACCCGGATAGCCGTCCGCAGGAGCAATGGTGCAGGCATAGGTGACTGGCGGAGGAGGAATAATGTGACCGAAGTGGGTCACAATGCCGGTGCTCAGTTCCACTGCATCAAGGTTTGCGCGACCGCCCAGGATACCGCCGGTCGGAATCGTCGCCGTAGGACCGAAGCTCGTATGAATGTATCGGAAGTCAGCTTGAAAGAGACGAAGGCTGAATCGGTTGCTGAAAAACGGAAGATCGTAATCCATACCGCCGCCGGCAGTCAGCGCAGGGCCCCATCGATATGGCTCATGCTCATAGGTGGCCGGGACTTCACTATTGGGGCCGCCCAATCTCGCAGCGCCCACCAAACCATGTGCAAACATGGTGAAGTTGTCCATCGGAAGCCGTGCGATCAGGCCGCCCGATGCTCCTGACACGCCGTCATTTACGCCGTCCGGGTGGTTCGAGTAAATGACCTCGCCGCCGAAGTACTTGTTGAAGTAGTACGCTCCGCTACCAATTGCGCCGTAGTTAATAGACGAGTAGGGTAGGCCGAAGGGCTTAACTCGCCCGTGAGCACCAAAATACGAGTAGCCCGTGAAGACGTCAAATCGAGACGGGTTTGACCCCGATGAAGGGGTGGTTGGGGCGGGTGTCTGGGCACCCAGGCTTGCTACACCAAGACTAACTACACACGCAGCCAACAAGAACCGGCCAAGACTGCGAAACGGGTGATAAGTCATTCGACTTCCTCCACAAAAAATAAAGCCTGTTATTGAGAGTGCAACTGATCGCACTCAAAACTACTGAAAACAGATCAACCAGAGTGTAACCCAGTTGCCCGCCATGTCTACGGAAAAAATATCCTGATTCTTACACTAGAACCATTGACATTAAGATCCCGACCTTACCGTTGCAAAATCGGCCCTGTCTAACCTGCCAAACTGCCGGGTCAAATTCAAATCCTTCTTACGACAAATTCAACGTCTTTCGCATCGTGCCCTTCTCCTGCTGAATCTTTTCCTGGAGAAGTGTAATCGCATACAGGAGCTGCTCCGGCCGCGGAGGACACCCGGGGACATAGATGTCGACGGGAATAACCTGGTTGACTCCCTGAAGCAGCGCGTAGTTATTGAAGACTCCTCCCGATGTTGCGCATGCACCCATCGAAATGACCCACTTCGGCTCGGGCATCTGCTCATACAAGCGGCGAATCACCGGAGCCATCTTCTGCGATACGCGGCCCGCAACAATCATCAAGTCGCTTTGTCTGGGCGAGGGGCGAAACACCTCTGCGCCGAACCGAGCGATATCGTATCGCGACCCTCCCATTGACATCATCTCAATAGCGCAACACGCCAGGCCAAACGTCATCGGCCACACAGAATTCTTTCGCACCCAGTTGATCGCCGCATCGAGCGATGCCAGAACAATTCCCTCTGGTTGGTCATAACCCCAGTTCACTTCGTTCAGCTTCTCGCGGTTTTTACCAAAGCTGTCGAGCGCCCCGAAAAAATACCGGTCGCCTTGTTGAGGCGTTGCCGCGGGGCGGCCGCTACTGAAGTCCTGCTCGGAAGGTGGAATCATTTGTAGACCAGTATAAATGCATTGCTGCGACTGTTTGAATCATTTCGCCAGAGGTGAGCGACAATGACCCGAAACATCGAAGGTATTTTGCTACCTATGATGCGATGCCATGGATAAGGCCAATGGTTGGCCGCTTAGGGCTTATTCGTCACGAAAGTGGATGATTGCTTCCATAGGTGACCACCAGTTAATTACTCAGTTACCCACACATTTGTTTATTGCTAGCCAGCGTTCTCTTCAATCCCTGTCAGCAGGTCCTTCTTCAGTTCCCTGCACTGCTCCACATCTAGTTTTGCTCCGTTGCGGGTTACGTAAAACACGTCAATCGCGGTCTCCCCCTCGGTATCCACCAGCGCCACCTCAATATTGCAGCCATGCCCCGCCAGAGTGAGACTTACCGCCCGCAGCAACCCCGGCATGTCCTGCGCTACGACCTGCAGCAGCGTGCTATGAGACGAAACTTCATCATCGAAGTCCACACGTGTCTGCACCACGACCTTGGGTGCCTTCTTCCGTCCCCTCCGCCGCCCCGTCAGTAGCTTCTCCACTGCGATCTTGCCAACCATTACATCGTGCAGATTGCCCACAAACGACGCGTGCTCCGACATATTCATCTCCAACGTGCGAAAGGTGTCGGTGAACCTGAAGTTATCGACTACGGTGCCCTGTCGGTTCGAGAAAGCGTCCGCCGTAACGATGTTCATGCCCCAACCTGCCAGCGCGCCCGCCAGGTCCGCGAACAGCAGTGCACGGTCCGGCGTGACCAGCGTGACCTCACTTGCCCCCGGGGCGTAGTGAAAACCAATCTGCACCTTGTCCTCGGCGAATCGTTCCGCCATCTCAAAATGCATCCGCACCTGTTCCGGCGTCCGGGTCCGCAGATAACGCTCTGGGAAGCCCTCTAGAAACGCCTCCACCTGCATCCTCTTGCCGGGCAGCACCGCCACCACGCGATTCACCAATTCCTTGCCTACCCGCGCGCCTACGCGCTCGTCGTCAACGCTGCGGTCCAGGTAGTTGGCCGTGGCCAGATACAGTCGCCAAAGGTTCTCCGCCTTCCACGGAGTCAATGCATCCGGATGCACCGCGTGAATATCCGCATACGTAAACAGCGTCAGCATGCGCAAAGCTTCCGGAGTCTGCACCTTGCCGGCAAATGCGCGCACCGTCTCCAGATCGAAGATGTCCCGCCGCAGCGCCGCTGACATCTCCAGATGATTGCGAATCAGCCCTAGCAGCAACTCGCTCTCGTACGCATCCAGTTCCAGCCGTCCTGCAACACTCTTGGCCATCCGCGCACTCTCACGGGCGTGGTCCCCTGTGCTGCGGCCCTTTCCCGTGTCATGTAGAAGTCCGCCCAGATACAGCAGATCGCAGTGCTGCACATCGCGCAGTATCCCGCCAAACCGCGTCGCCCACTCGCTCATCGTACCTTCTTGCGGTGTCGCCAAACCATGCATCGTGTCGATCAGCACCATCGTGTGCTCGTCCACCGTGTAGCGATGGTAGGCATCTCGGATCACCAGCGCGTCGATGCCATGAAACTCCGGAATCAGAAGTTCGAGAATCCCCAAGGCATGCATCGCCCGCAGCGTCTTACCCGCGTACGCGCCAAGCAGAATCTCGCGGAGATGCAGCCACAGCACCGGCCCTTCTTCAAGATGAGTCGACAGTAGAGGCAGCGCCTGCGACATCCTCTCTTCGCTCGCTCGATCGAGCATGCATCCCAGCCTCGACATCGCCGCAAACAACTGCAGCACGACCTGAGGATCATGCGCGGGATCGCCAATCGAGCCGCCCGCTTCATTCAGAATCGCTCGCCCACCTACTACGCGAAATCCTACCGGCAAAGGCTCAGCCGGACGTCGCGCCTTCGAGAAGGCAGCCTTCCCCGGCACGCTCCACCGTCCGGTTCGCTGCTTTGCCGGCACCACTTCCAGCATCTGGGTCAGTCGGCGCTCTACGCTTCTGGCATGGCGGAAATAAAGCCGCATCCAGTACGCAGCATCCGTAGTCGATTCTTCCCCAGTCGCCCGCGCCCGCCCTGGCCCGATCAATGTCTTCGCTGCTGCATCCTGTGCCTGCCAGTCCAGCGTATTGTCGTCGCGTTCATGCCGGTAGTGCAGAAAGCATCGCACCACAAACAGGAATTCCACAGCCTCCGCAAACTCTTCGCGATCGCCAGCCGCCAACCCACTCAGGTTGGGCACCAAGGCTTCCGCCTTTTTATCTGAACCCGCATCGGCGAGCGTCATAATCCACGCGCAGACATGCACATCTCGCAATCCACCCGGACAATCCTTGATGCTTGGCTCTAGGTGAAACAGCGTATCCCCATACTTCTTGTGCCGCTCCGAGGTCAGTTTGACTAGTCCCGCCACAATTGCCTTGCTCTCCCGCTGCAGTATCTTCGGAAGCCCAATATTGGCAAACCGCTCGTAGACCGCTGCGTCCCCAGCCAGCAACCTGTGGTCCAGCAACGCCAGAGCAAACTCCACATTGTCCGAATCGAACCGCTCCGCCTCGCTCCGCTTGCGAGTTTGCGGCGAGAGCCGAATACCGCAGTCCCAAAGCTCCTGGCTAATGCGCCGTATCGAAAGCTTCACATCCTTCTCGGAGACCTTGCCGTCCAGCAGATACATCAGGTCCACATCCGAGTAGGGAAACAACTCGCTGCGCCCGTATCCACCCAGTGCCACCAGCGCAATCCCAGACCGAAGCGCGGGACTCTCAGCCACCGCTCGCGTCCACAATCTCACGATCAATTCATCCATCGCCTTGGATCGAGCCGCAATCGTCAAGGACCCCGTCGCACCAGCCTCAAAGGCGCCACGAATTTCCAGCATCCGGCGCTGGTAGTCTCCGCACATCCCGTTGCTTGGGGTCTCGTTTTCCTGCATCGCTGTGTTTTGCTGTAGAACCTCCAGCATACAGCCATCAAGCCTCACGCACTGCGATGCCATCTTGCCTCGAACCTCGGATTTGGTACCTCCTACAGGGCCAGTTCCCCCCGCTCATCGTTGCGAATGCGAATTGCCTCATCGACCTTGGTTACGAAGATCTTGCCATCCCCAATCGTCCCCGTCCGCGCTACCGTGATAATCGCCTGCACCGCCTTGTCCACCATCTCGTCCGCAACCACCGTCTCCAACTTCACCTTCGGAAGCAGGTCGACCGAATACTCGCGCCCACGATAGAACTCCGTGTGGCCCTTTTGCCGCCCATGTCCACGAGCCTCCGTAATTGTCATCCCCTGGACGCCAATCTCCACCAGCGCATCCTTGACCGCGTCCAGTTTCGAAGGCTGTATCACCGCTTCAATCTTGTGCATCTGTTTACCCCTCTCGCTCACTCACCTTCGGTAAAGCTCTAGCATAGTACGCTCGACGAACTTGCTCTTACCACTTCCGATGCACGTCGGACCCAAGCTATGCACCTCTACAAACCTTTGCGTCATCCACATCTCAATGCGCCCACTCGTATCCCTCTTCGCCATGCTGCGAAAGATCAAGACCTGCCTCTTCCTCCCCTGCAGTCACCCTAAGCCCAATCGTCTTGTCCACGATGAACAGAATGATAAGAGTGCCCACAATGGCCAAGGTCCAGGCAATCGCGATACCCATCGCCTGGTCGAACACCTGCCGCCAGTTCCCCTCGAACAGTCCCGTAGCCTTGCCCGTCCCATAAATCGGATTGATTGCGCTGTTGGCAAAGAAACCCGTTAGCAGAGCGCCTAGAGTTCCGCCCGCTCCATGCACGCCAAATGCATCCAGCGAATCGTCGTATCCAAACCAGCTCTTCACCTTGACCACCATGAAAAAGCAGACCGCCCCTGCGATCAATCCGATCCACAGCGCCGACATTGGGCTAACAAAGCCCGAAGCCGGTGTAATCGCCACCAACCCTGCCACCGCGCCGGAGATCGCACCCAGTACCGAAGGCTTGCCATTCCACATCCACTCCGCTGCGCTCCATCCAATCGCTGCCGCAGCCGCGCCAAAATGGGTCGCGACGAACGCCGAAGTCGCCAGCGTTCCCGCGCCCAGCGCAGAACCCGCGTTGAATCCGAACCATCCCACCCACAGCAGGCAGGCCCCGATAAAGCTCAGCACAACCGAGTGCGGCTGCATCGAGACCTTCGGATAGCCGATCCGTTTCCCCAGATAAAGCGCCGTCACCAGCGCTGAGACGCCCGACGTCACATGCACCACCGTGCCACCCGCAAAATCCAGGCAAGGGAATCTGCCCGTCGCTGCGTTCAGCAGGCCGCCGACTCCCCACACCATGTGCGCCATCGGGCTGTACACAACAATCGCCCACAGCACCATAAACACCAGCATTGCCGAAAACTTCATCCGCTCGGCAAATGCTCCTGTGATCAGCGCCGGCGTAATAATCGCGAACATTAACTGATACACCATAAATGTCTGCAACGGAATCGTCGGCGCATAGGGGCTCGGTGCAAGTCCTACGCCATGCAGAAACATATTGTGGAGACCGCCGATAAATGCATTTCCGGTGCTAAACGCTAGCGAGTAAGTCACAACCGCCCACAGCACAGTCACAACCGCCATCATGGCGAAGCTCTGCATCATCATGCTCAGCACGTTCTTCTTGCGCACCAGCCCGCCGTAAAAAAGTGCGAGCCCAGGCCCCGTCATCAGCAGTACCAGCGCCGCCGAAATGAGCATCCAGGAGTTATCGCCCGCCGTCTGAGCATTCTTGATCGCCGCATCCTGGTCGGCTACCTGCTTCTCGAGTACTGCAATGCGATCCGACTCGGAGCCAGCCGAGGGCGCCGATAACGCCGGCGCCCCGACCCAGGCCGCAGGCATAGGGGCTTGTGCCGGCGCGGGTATCCCTCCGATCAGGAAAGAGCCCGCCAACACCCCAACGCACGACACAACCCGCATCTTCCGCAACATCAAACCCATCTGCCGATCACCTGTTTCGAGCTTCCTAACATTCAGCACGACACAATCCTGCATCTACCGCCTTGCGTACTCTACACAAAGCAGTCGCAAGCATCCATTGATTCTCAAGAATCACGCTACGGATTCGCCGCTGCCGCATATCCGCGCTCGCGCATCCACTTGATCAGCAACTCCGTCCATACCGTCAACTGCGAATTCGCCGGCGCCAGTCCCGCACCATGTGCGCCGTGCTGGAACACATGCATCTCCACCGGAACACCGGCCTTCACTAGTGCCGAATAAAACATGACGCTGTTCATCACCGGCACAGTATGGTCGTCGGTCGTCGTAAACAGAAACGTTGGAGGCGTCTGCGCAGTCACATGCAGATCCGGCGACATCGCATCCATCAACGCCTGCGTCGGAGCATCGCCCAACAAATATGTCCGCGATCCCTTATGTACAGAGGGATCCTGCATCGTGATTACCGGATACGCCAAAATCAGAAAGTTCGGCCGGCTGCTCTGTTGCTCGATCACATCCGTCGCCGCTGCATCTCCCGCATCGAACATAGTTCCCGCGCTCGCCGTCAAATGTCCGCCCGCCGAGAATCCCCACATCCCGATACGATCCGGCGTAATGCCATACTTCGCCGCATCGCTACGCACCGTCCGCATTGCTCTCTGCGCATCCCCAAGCTCAACGGGATTGTGATATTTCGGTCCCAACCGATACTTCAGCACGAACGCCGCAACCCCGTGCGCGTTTAGCCACGCTGCCACATTCGAGCCTTCCTTCACCATCGAGAGATGCTGATACCCCCCGCCCGGAGCAATCAGCACTGCCGTCTTGGTCGGGTTCGACGCTGGAATATACGCCGTGATCGTCGGCTTATCGTCATCCGCGTCGCCCAGCGCACCCGGAGCGCCGCCCGCCCACAGCGGCATCGGTGCCGGACCGTTCACCGCCGCAGCATCCACCAGCGCTGGCGCCGCCGGAACCTGCCCCAGCCCCACCACCCCACTCATCGAAATCCCAATCACACACGCCAACGCAAATCCGCTTCGCCGCATCATCCCTCCAAAATCAATTCGCGCTCCATCCTAATTGGATTTTCCCAGTCGCGCCTTACGTCCGTCATTCGGACCTGCAAGGTCAGAATCTCCGTAGTGGCAGTGCGCACGACAATAGGTCAACCAGCAGGCGCAAAACACTGCACAAAGGAAACCCCCGCATCACTCGTAACCACCAGCGATCCGACGCCAGCCGGTACGACCAACGCCTGTCCACGCAATAAATCCACCCACTCCGAACCGACAGCCTCTACTCGAGCCGAGCCGACCAGCCCCACGAGACATCCCGGGCCAGCAATCGATATTACGGCCTCACATCCCGCACCAACGTCATACCGGTCCACCACAAAATACTTCTGCTCAATCAGCCGCACAAATCCGTCCATCTGTACCGGCTTTACCTTCCCCGCAGCGGTATGCATCTTCATCACCCGCAACGCCTGCTCCACGTGCAACTCGCGTGGACGCCCATAGTCATACATGCGAAACGTAATATCGCACGTCTGCTGCGTTTCGAGCAAAACCACTCCCGGCCCTATCGCATGCACCGTCCCCGCATCCACAAACACCATGTCGCCAACTTGCACCGGCACCCACTCCATCCACTCTTCCATCGTCCCATCCGCGATAGCCGCCCGCACCGCATCTACCGTCGAGCCCTCTCGCAGACCCAGGGCAATCGTCGCGCCCAACTCCGCCTCCAGCACATACCAGCACTCGGTCTTGCCGCGCGGCTGTCCCATGGCCTGCGCCTGAGCATCATCCGGATGTACCTGAACCGACAGCTTGTCACTGGGAAACAGCAGCTTCACCAGCAACGGAAACTCCATTCCGCCGCCAGCACCCAGCACGTGCTCACTCGCCTCCGCCACCACCGCCGCCAGAGTTTCGCCCGCCATCGCACCGGTCTCCACCACGCTCGCCGGTCCCGTCAGCCATGCCTCGCCGATCAACTCCGTCGTCCCCGTAGACGCATACCACGGCCGCAGATCTCGTCTTCCCCAAGGCCGTTCGCTGAACCACGGCGCCAGCCGAAACGGCCCCAACCCCTTACTCTCCATCCGACGCTCAGTCATCCTCATCCTTCTTCGCTTTCTTCTGCCGTTGCATCAACCGCGCCGGCACTGCGGCATCTCCCCTCGCGTCTCGCCACAGAATTACATTCAACTTCTTCGCATCCGCCCGGTCCGCATGCGTGAAGTCCATCTTCGCAGACTCCTTCGCACCCACCGCCGTCTTCGCGTTGGCCGTGTAGATCAGTCCATTCTCCCGATTCATCACGTCCGCTACAAACGGCTTCTGATCCCCCGGCCCCGTAAACATTGATCCCATTAACGAAGCCAGCGCATCATTATTGTTCATCGGAGGCAGTCCCAGCAGCGTCTCCATCGTCCGCACCACGCTCACCGTCGAATAGAACCGGCTGTCCACAAACGTTCCGCCATCCGCCGCGCGCGGAGCATATTTGCTGATCACCAGCGCCAGGCTGCGATGTGCGTCTACATGGTCCGCCCCATTCTGCGCATCGTCTTCGAGAATGAAGATCGCCGTATCGTCCCAGTAAGCCGAGTGCGATACCGCCTCAACCACCCGGCCAATCGCCAGGTCATTGTCCGCCAACGACGACTTCGGAGTCGGCCCGCTGACCACCGTTCCCGCCGTATGGTCATTGCCCAGCCGCATCGTGATGTAGTTCGGCATCGTGTCCTTGCCTGCCGAGAGATCCGCAACCCATCCGTCAAAATGCCTCAGAAAAACATTCGCCCGAATCTGGTCCGGCACGCGCAAATTGAAGTCCGGAGACTCTGCCGCAAAATGTCCCATCAACTCCGGCTTGGTCGCCACATTATTGGCCAAAAGTGGAACTGCCCACGGCCACCTGCTCACCCCACCGCCCCAATCCGCCGGAATCTCCTCGCCCTGTTTGATCGCAGCCCTCGTGCACTTCGACCCCTCCAGAACTGGCCCAAACTGTGGATTGGCCGTCTTCTTCGCATCGCAGAATGTTGACGAGATGAACTCGCCAAAGTTGTAATGCGTCCTGCCATGCGCATCCGCATTGCCCCAAACATATCCGCTCGCAGGCTCATTCACATCCGGAATCTTCTGCTGAATCGGATACCCGTTCGCGACCATCCCCTCGTAGTCATACGTTCGCTGCGAGTTGCGGTAGTCCTGCTGCCACGTCTTCTCCAGATAGTCAGTCCCAATCGCCGCGTTCGACCACACATGCCCGTCGCCCGACACCTCTGCCGAATCGTAAAAGTTATCCAGCACGCCAAATTGCAACGCCAGCTTGTGCTGATTCGGCGTCACACTCCCGCCGTACATCGTCAAGCTTGCGTCGCCGTTCCCCACGGCCTTCCCGTTCTGCTTCAGGTCCCCAAACACCTGGTCGTAAGTCCGGTTCTCCTTGATGATGTACACCACATGCCTGATCGGTCCCGCCCCGTGGTTGTCCTGGCCGGCCTGTTTGTCATCCTTGTCTATTAGGTTGTCATCCCGTAGGGCGCCTGGTTTGTCATTCCGCAGCGCAGCGAAGTAATTCGCTTTTGCACCACTCGCCGCAAACTCAATCTTCTCCTCCGCCGCCTTCATCCGATTCGACTCCATCACCTCTGCGGTTGCCGCCTTCAAGTCCACACCTTTCAAATCGACCGCCGCCAGCGACCCGTACAACAGCGTCGCGATGTAAGTAAACTTCTTCTTCAATAGTGGTTCACCCGCGCCCGACGCAGGTCTTTGCGCGGAGTTGTTCGGGCCCGTTCCCCGACCCTTGGCCGTCGCAACATACAGCTTGTTTTCTGCCACCGCCATCGACATCGGCATCCATTCCGTAGGAATGAACCCAAGCGGCTCCACCATTCCCAGCTTCGCAGCGCCCGCGGTCAGCTTCCGCGTGTCGATGACGGCCACCGCATCCGAACCCATGTTCGCCACATACAGTCGTTCGCCGTCGTTACTCAACGCCAGTGCATCCGGCTCTGCCCCAAAATAACTCTGCCCGGGCAGCCGAGTATCGAAGTAGCCCTTCACCGCAAACTTCCCCGCCGCACCACTCCCCGAAACATCCACCACCGCCACGGCATCGCGATTCGCCAACGCTACATAAAGCGTCTTTCCATCTGGAGAAATCTCCATCGCACAAGGATGCGTCCCGGGCTTCAACGGATCGGCCGGTTTCAGCAGCGCCAACTTCCGCCCCACCGTCCCGTTCTTCAAATCAAGTTCCACCACCTCGCTCGCATTCCAAAGCGCCACAAACGCACGCGCCCCATCCTTAGAAACCGCAAGCGCAATGGGATACGTACTCGGCACAGCATCGCTCTCCGACAGATCGAACCGCGTTACGACTCTGCCCGTCGCACTTTGAATTAGCAGCGCGTCGTCAGAAAAATTGTCCGCGACCAGCAACTCTCCGCCAACCAAGGAACCACGTTCAACCACCGCAAGCGCCGCCGGAAACGGCACTGCAACGGCCCCATCCACCTCGCCAATCAGTTTTGTCCTCCGCCCACCCGCCAGCTTTTGTAACGGAATCGGGATTAATCTTCCCGGCGTAATCTTCCCCGCGCTAAATCCATACTCCACAATGCCGTTCCCTGGGTTCCCCTTGACATCTCCCGCAGGGCTAGTCAGCGAAGCGATGCTCGCATACACATGCTTCCCATCCGCGCTGAACCCCAACCCCGAGTAAAGCGTCTCCTTGCTGCTTAGCCCCGTCCGCGCATCGGGAAAGTCGGTCACCTTGCCCGTCTGTGTATCCATCACCGCCAGCGACTGGTCATACTTTGACTCGAACGTCCCATACCCGGCGTTCACGGTCACCACATAACGCCGGTCGGGAGACACTGCCATCGACATTGGGAGGGAGTTCAGTCGCTGCGGATTGCCCGGTACTGTCCCCACAATTTGCTTGCTCGAGGGCAGATCGAGAATCGGCTTTACCTGAGCCAATGCACACGCAGGAACCAGCAGCATTACTACCAACCCAGCCTGCACGGCGACCATCAGATGCCAACAACGCAGCGAAATCTTCCACGAAAGTGTCATGCACACACCCTAACAAAACAGTCGTACACCTCCATTACAAAAGTCTTACACCCAACAGACGCGGGTCCTGCTAGCGTTGTTATAGCGGGTATCCAGAGCACGTATCCCCATATGTACAAGAGGCCGAAACCAGACATTATGACCCCTACGCTCCTGACTCCTGAAGTAGCCACCGAGACCCGCACAACCACTCGCGTCTCCGCGCCCATCACGCCCGAGAGTATCGAAGCAGCCCGCCGTGTCGCTGCCGAAGTTGCCCACAAGGTGAAGCAGGATTTGCGCATGGGCCGCGAGCATCAGCAGGGACGCATCAACTGGATCACTGCCATCGTCATGGCACTCTTTCACGTCGGTGCCGTTGTCGCGCTATTCTTCTTCTCGTGGAAGAATCTGGTCGCCTTCGGCATCATGTACTTTCTAGCGATCAACGTCGGCATCGGCATGACCTACCACCGCCTGCTCACCCACCGCGGATACCGCATCCCCAAGTGGCTGGAATACATGGTCACCGCCTGCGGCACACTAGCGCTTGAGGGCGGACCCATTTTCTGGGTCGCCACCCACCGTGTCCATCATCAGAACTCAGACCACGAGGGCGATCCGCATACCCCGCAGGACGGCACCTGGTGGTCTCACGCCGGTTGGATCGTCTCCGGCCGCGCCCTCCACTCCGAGACCGCGCTGCTCGGCCGTTACGCCCCCGACCTTACCCGCGATAAGGGCCATGTCTGGTTATCCAAATATCACTGGCTGCCGCTCACTGTCAGCGGCATCCTCCAACTCATCATCGGCGCCGCGCTTGCTCCGGCAGGTCACGCCGTCCTCGGCGCCTTCTCGATGATGCTCTGGGGAACGTTCCTTCGCGTCGTCATCGGACTACACGCCACCTGGCTGGTCAATTCCGCAACCCACCTCTTCGGTTCGCGCCGTTTCGAGACCAAGGACGACTCCCGCAATAGCTGGTGGGTAGCCCTTCTCACCGGGGGCGAAGGCTGGCACAACAATCACCACGCCCACCCAGTCAGCGCTCGCCACGGTCTCGCCTGGTACGAGTTTGACCCCAACTACTACGGGATCTGGCTGCTGTCCAAAATCGGCCTCGCACAAAAGGTTCAAGTCGCCAAGTTCGACCCGAAGAACCCCAAGCCCGCCGGCATCCAGTAAAGCCCTACGCAACTCTGCCCGAACATTCGGGTGCCCCATGGTCGACGCAGCCTTACCGCATCGACCATGGGGTTATTCATTTAATCTAGGTTGTCATTCTGAGTGCAGCGAAGAATCCCCGCATTCTGCTCGCAGCATCAATTTCACCCCTCCGATAACCCCATCGCCTTCTCCACCACGTCCCCCGCGCCCACCAGATCCACCTCCCTCACCTCGACCCTGTAGGCGTTCTCGTCCTCCACGGTCCCCTCCGGATTGGCAACAATCCGATGCCATATCCGCGCCTCTTCCAACGTCTTGGCGACGTCCTCCGCATCCTCCCGATGACCAAAGTCCCCCAGCTTTGACACCGTCCCGTCATCGACCACCGGGTCCGCCTCTTTTACCTCCTGCAGAGGAAATAGTCCCATCTGCTCCCGCAGAACGCTCATCGCCCGTTGCCGGTCCGACTTGGTCACAATCAAGTTCAGCGCCACCGGAGGGGAGTCGTAGCCCTTAAATCCGCTGCGTGATTTCGCGACATCTTCAAGGCGGAACGGCACCTCCGCCGTCTGCAGGAAGTCACACGCCCGACCCACTTCAATCGCGTCGCTGAAGCGACCCAGCAGACTCTCGCCCGGTTCCACTCCACCATTTTCCGGTTGCGCAAAATCCAGCGTCGGTGCCGAGCCCAGAATCACCGAAGGCAGCGCAGAAGATTCGTGCGAGCCCCCCGCCACGACATCGCTAGCCCACCTATGTCGCGACTCCGGCCCTTCACTCGTCTCCAGCTTGATCCCTCGGTGCGTCATCTCACCGCGGAGGACCTCCAGCGCCACATCCGTGAGCTCGTCCGGCTTCGCCGCCAACTCCAACAGTTCCCCATCGGACATCTCCCCATACTGTTCTTGTAACCGCCGCAACATCTCCGAATCCAGTTCTCGCGCCATGCCGCCGAGGATACCACCCCCTGCGGACTCCTCGCGCTACGGTAAGGGAGTCCCCGCTTGATGATAGTGTGCCGTCTCCGCGAACACACGCTCAGTTCCGCGCGGATCATTCTCGACACGCGGCCTGCGCTCCCAGATCATCGTGCTCCGTTTCTTCAAGTCATATGCTGGCCACTCCGGTAGATCATCAACCCCATTCGGATGGCCAGTTCCCGCATAGGTGATCAGCATTCTGGACATCGTCGCCGCCAGCGCATTCGCTTCGGCAACGTGCACCGGATCGGTCCCAATCTGGCCGCTCGCAACCGCGATGTTGTCGAACATAAAAGGAATATCGATCGTATGTATCGCCCGCCCACTCGCACCCTGGAAGTTCATCTGATAGACCCAAGTCCGCGGTTGACTTACGGGGTTTGCCGCGCGCCGCTCCGCCTCCCAGCGCTGTCCCGGCCACGCGCGGAACGCGGTTGCCGCAGCACCATCCACCTGCTGCGGCGTGTAGTCCGGATGGATCTCGCGGAACTTCGCCACCACCTCCTCTGCGCTATATGGCCCAAGATATTGATGAATCGCCTCATCCAGCGCCGCTGGAGCGGTCGCCCAAGTCATCTCGCTGGCCGGACTCGCAACGGCAGTCTCGTCATGCACATTGCCCAGCATCATCGGCACCATCGCCGACAGCGCTGGCGCATCCGGGTCGAACGGATTCCGCGACAGAATTACGTTGTCCACGACCGGCAGCCAATCGCCGCTGACCGCGTGTGCGGCGTCTTGAATCTGCTCCATCGTCACCGCGTTGATCTTCGTGATAAGCTCAATGCCACTCAATCCAACCGCGCCCATCTTCTCCAGCACCGCCTTCGTCCGTCCCGAAGCGATCTCGATCGAAGCACCCTTGATCTGCTGCCCACTCATTGTCATCACGCGATGGAACAACCCCTTCGCCACCGGAGTAGCCATGAGCGCCGCGCACTTCGCGCCGCCACCCGACTGCCCGAAGATCAGCACCCGCGTCGTATCGCCACCAAACTCGGTAATGTTCGCCTTCACCCACTTAAGCGCCAGCACCAGATCCAACTGCCCAGCGTTGCCTGAGTCTCTGTACTCCGGCGCAAGGTCGCCGAGATACATATACCCAAAAGCGTTCAGCCGGTGATTCACCGTCACCACCACCACGTCACCGCGATGGCATAACCGCTTGCCGTCGTACAGATCGCTGTTCACCGTCCCGTTGTTGTAAGCACCGCCGTGGAAGTAGACCAGCACCGGCCGCTTCTTTCCATCGCGCAGTCCCCTGGTGAAGACGTTCAGATTTAGACAGTCTTCACTTTGCACACCGTGGTCCGGAGGCGCGCCCGGAACCCCCGAAGACGAAGTCGGCAGATTTCCGGCAGCGGATGCTTGCGATAGCCCGCCGCCCGCACGCGCCGCGATCAACTGCGGAGCCATCGTCCGAAAGTTTGTGCACTCCTTCACCCCGGCCCACGCTGCAGGAACAACCGGAGCTATGAATCGAGTCTTTGCCGTGTCCCCGCCATAAGGCACGCCTCTGAAGACGTTAATTCCATCCTCGATTGCGCCTCTAATCCTGCCAGCTGTGGTGTTCGCCACCGGCGAAGCAGCTGCCCACGCGTAAGCATTCCCGCGCAGCGCAAGCGAAGCCGCAGCCATCCCCGAAACGTGCAACAAAGTCCGACGATTCAAGCGATCCATTGCGTCAGTTCTCCATAAAGCTCCCAGTCCAATTGCCACAGCAACCGATCATACCGCTGCTCCCACCACGCGGAACTTCCCGTCTCCCATCTCCGTATTACACTCAACCCGGGCTCTGCATCTTGAACGAGCTAGCCAGTATGATTTCGCTCTCTGTCCTTACGCTCCTCTACTTCCTGCCAACCATCGTCGCGTCCAACCGCGGCCACGGTGTCGCAGGCATACTTCTGCTCAACCTCTTCTTCGGCTGGACCGGAATCGGCTGGATCGCTCTGCTGCTCTGGGCGCTGCTCTCATTCCCCGGATATCGCACCTACTACGCGCCGGTCGCCTACTACCAGCCGCCGAACCAGTGGCGCAGATAGTTACAGCCCCCCGAGCGGCAGGCGCTTCAGACCTTAGGCGAGAATTCTGTCAGCGTCATGAACGTCGATTCGTGCAGCTTCACAAACGCGCCATTCTTTTCCGTTTCAGCCTTCAGCGCCACCCACTCCGGATCAGCCGCGAACTTCGCCCAGCTCTCCTTCGCCGCTACCCTGCTCTTATGCCGAAGCATGTATGTCAAAGTTCTTCCTGCGAGCGGCTCATCGGTTGGAACCCAGTAGCCAACGCCATGCATTCCACAGCGTGCAAAGATCGCCGTCTCCTTCGTTCGGAAACGCTCCAGAATTCCCGCCTGCATGCCTTCGTTCAGGTGGTAAATCCGCAGCTCGTATACCGTCTCATCCGAGCTGGCTCCCTGCGCCATCAACTCGCCTGCGTCCACCATTGGAGTCATCGCCACCACTCCCATCGCCTTCAACAAATCTCTCCGATCCATCTCCTAACCTCCAAGCCCACTATACTCATCAGCACGCCATGAACATGAACCGACGACGCGGTGCCATCGCCCTTTCGATCACGCTTGGAGTGCTGCTCGTCGGCGGCCTCGTCACGTACAACATCGCCTGGATCATTCTCTACAAAGGACGCATAGCCGCAATCGTTCTTGGCGTGATCTTCTTCGCTTTGCTGACCGCAGGCGTCGTTCTCAATACCGTCTTCCTGGTCCGCGAAGTTCGCCGCAACGAGCGTCAGGATTCCTTCCTCAACGCCGTCACACACGAGCTCAAGACTCCCATCGCCTCTATCCGTCTTTACCTCGAAACTCTCCAGCGCCGCGAAGTTCCCGAAGCCCAGCGCCAGGAGTTCTACAAGATCATGCTCGCCGACTCCGACCGTCTCCTCGGCACCGTCGAGCAGGTGCTCAAAGCCGGCGAACTCGGAACGCGCCGCTCTCAGGACCGCAGCCTGCTGGAACTCGCCCCGCTGGTCGCCGACTGCATCGCCATCACCCTCCAGCGCTACCACCTCCCATCCGACGCGATCCAGCTGACGCCGGTTCCCCTCGGCTTCCGTCTCCACGTCCGCGCCATCCCCGAAGACCTTCGCACCGCCGTCCTCAACGTTCTCGACAACGCGGTTAAGTATTCGCCCAACGGAGTTCGCGTCCTGTGTTCCATCGCCATCTTCCGCTACACGCAGATCACCCTCACCATTACGGACAACGGCCTTGGTCTTGCACCCAACCACCTCAAGCGCATCTTCAAACGCTTCTACCGAGTCCCCGGCCGCAACGCTGTCAAAATCAAGGGCACCGGTCTTGGCCTCTTCCTGGTCCGCACCATCGCCCGCCAGCACGGAGGAGACATCGCCGCCACCAGCCCCGGCCCAAACCTCGGCACCACCATCACCCTCCGCCTACCTTTAGCTAACCCGACACCCGCTTAGACGGCGCATTAGAATCGCATTATGAGCGAGCCAACCCCACTCATCGCCCTAATCGAAGACGAAGAACATCTCGCCCAGGGTCTCATCTTCAATCTGGAGGCCGAAGGCTACCGCACGCACCACGAGTCCGACGGCGACGCTGCCCTCGCGTACCTCCTCGCTGGGCCATCCTCCGGCCCGGATAAAATCGCCGTCATTGTCCTCGATTGCATGCTTCCGGGCACCGACGGCTTCGCCATCACTCGCGCTCTCCGAGAGGCTCAGCGCTACACGCCCATCCTGATGCTCACCGCGCGTACTCGCCCCGAAGACGTTCTAGAAGGTTTGGAAGCCGGCGCCGACGACTATCTCCCCAAGCCCTTCGACCTCAATATCCTGATCGTCCGCATCAAGTCATTACTCCGCCGCACCGCATGGCAGGCCGCCGAGACCGCGTCCCCAGCCGAGCCTACCCGCGAACCCCCAGCGTCCGAGACCTACGCCTTCAACCACCGCACCATCCACTTCGATGCGCTCGAACTGATCGCCCCTAACCGGTTCACGAACCTCACCGTGATGGAGGCCGACTTGCTCCGCTTCCTCACCGAACGCGAAGGCCAGATCGTCTCCCGCAAAGACATCCTCGAACAAGTGTGGCGTGTCCACGAGGACACAGACACCCGCGCGATTGACAACTTCATCGTCCGCCTCCGCCGCTATATCGAAGACGACCCCGCAAACCCGCAGCACCTCACCACCGTCCGCGGCATCGGCTACCGCTTCGTAGCCAATCCCTAGTAGAGGTTCGCGTAGAACGCCACACACTCCCCTTCACGCAGAGACGCAACCATTCACCTGCTAAACTCTTATCGCCCATCGAGATGGTATGAATCGCTTGCCGAATTTCGATCTCCACTAGATTCTTTGACCCGAGGAACCACAACAAAATGATTCGTTTACCGCAGCAAGATTCATCCCTTTCCCGCATCGTTCTCCTCTTTGCCTTCGCGACCCCCGTCTTAGCCCAGCCGCCCCTTCAGACCCTCATTGTCGGAGTTGACCATCGCACCACCACCAGCCTGAACGGAGACTGGCATTACCTCATTGATCAGTCGCCAGGGCGCGCGCTTTACACCCCCACCGGTTCTATCAACGACAAAAGTTATGGGATGAATAATCATGCCACCATTGTCGGCCCGCACAACGAGGAGTACGACTTCAGCACCGCGCCCACCCTCAAAGTCCCCGGCGATTGGAATACCCAGGTTCCGCAACTCTTTAACTACGAGGGAGTGGTCTGGTACCAGCGTGACTTCGATGCGCAACCCAAACCGGGCTCCCGCACCTTCCTCCACATCGGTGCGGCGAACTACCGCTCCCACGTTTGGGTCAATCAGAAACGTGTCTGCGACCACGAGGGTGGTTACACACCCTTCGACTGCGAAGTCACCAGCGTCGTCCATACCGGCTCGAACTTCGTTGTGATTGCTGTCGATGCGACCCGTCTGGTCGACGGCATACCGTCGGTCGGCATTGACTGGTTCAACTACGGCGGGCTCACCCGCGACGTCTCCCTGGTCACCGTCCCGAAGGCCTTCATCGACGACTATGACGTTCACCTCGCGCACGGTCCAGCATGGCAAGCGGGTAACACCGAACTCACCGGCTACGTCCACGTACTCGACGCCCCGGCCGGAACCGCCGTCACACTCGACATACCCGAAGCCGGAGTCAAAACCACCGTCAGCACCGATGCCGAAGGCCGTGCACCATTCACCGTCAAAGCCAGCAAGCTCACCCTCTGGTCGCCTGAGTCCCCCAAACTTTATAAGGTCACCCTCGCATCCGGAGATGACAAAGTAACGGATGATATCGGCTTCCGCGACATCCGAGTCGATGGCACCCGCATCCTGCTCAACGGCAAAGCAGTCTTCCTGCAGGGCGCCAACATGCACGCCGAGGCTCCAGTCCGCGGTGGCCGTGTCAATACTGATCAGGACGTCACCACCATCTTCGGCTACCTCAAAGACCTTAACGCCAACTTTGTCCGTCTCGCACATTATCCGCACGACGAGCGCATGGAGCGCATAGCCGACCGCGACGGCATCATGGTCTGGTCCGAAATCCCGCTCTGGCAGCACATCTCCTACGACAAGCCAGAGGTCTACGCCAAGGCTACTTACATGCTCAACGAGATGATCCGCCGCGATCGCAACAAAGCCTCAGTCATCCTGTGGTCCGTCTCCAATGAGACCCCCAACAACGCCACCCGCACCACGTTTCTCACCAACCTCGCCAACGAAGCTCGCAAGCTCGATCCAACCCGCCTCATTACCTCCGCCATCATCGGTCCGGCCGCCCATGGCAACCAGATGGTCAACGACGATCCCTTCACCAAGGCCCTCGACGTCGTCGGCCAGAACGAGTACATCGGCTGGTATACGGGCGTCCCGGAAGACGCTGACACGATGCACTGGACGCTACCCGAAAAACCAATCATCATGAGCGAATTCGGTGCCGAAGCCAAGGCCGGCAACCATGGCGCCACCAACCAGCGATGGACCGAAGAGCAGCAGGCCTACGTCTTGCAGCACCAGTTGACCATGCTCGCCAAAATCCCTCAGCTTCGCGGAACAACACCCTGGATTTTGATGGATTTCCGCTCGCCCACGCGAAACATCCCTCATCTTCAGGATGGCTACAACCGCAAGGGCCTCATCTCCGAGGACGGGAAAAAGAAGCAAGCCTTCTTCACTATGCAGAAGGCCTATAAAGATCACACCGTAGGCAAACCCGAATAGGTTCATTTGATCCGGTGCAGTTCGTCGCTTTCTGGGCATATACCTGCACCGGATTTCTATGGCACCTCCCGCCACGCGTAGGGTAGACTGTTGGTCCTCGGGGTGCAGGCCCCGGCTTTCTTCCTTACGAGGAGGCACGCTATGTCTCGATGCACGCTGCGCAACATCTTCACCGTTCTCATCTACGCCGGCGTTGCGATCTTCCTCTTCCCGTACCTCACGGGACACTTCTCCAATGCGCTCCTCTACCTTGTTGCCGGCATAGGCCTCGCCGTCCTCTGCGGCATCTTGCGTTGCGTATGCATCGATGGCGATTGTTCCGATCGCATCCCTCCCAAACCCAGTGCGCCACAAGCAAAAACTCCATAGTCTCTTGCGTGTCACTAAGTGGCTTTCCGGTGAGGAGACGAGCGGCCGCTGCCCCGAACACAGCTACCGACTCACGTATTAGCTTCAGGACCTCCGCGCTACACTCAAACTCAGCACTGTATGCGCATCTTCACCCGATACATCCTCCGCGAAGTCACCTCCTACGCCGTGCTTGGCGGAGTGCTCTTCACTTTCGTGCTCTTCATGCGCGACCTCGCCAAGATTCTTAACCTCCTCGTCCGCGACTCAGCATCATTTACCGATGCTCTCCGCATCTTTGGCGACATGCTTCCGAACACCCTCACCGTAACTATCCCTACCGCCGTCCTGGCCGGCATCCTGCTTGGTCTCAGTCGTCTCGCCGCCGACTCCGAAGTGACGGCGATGCGCGCATGTGGAATAGGCGCCCTCACCTTCGTGCGCATCATCTCCATTCTCTCTGTCACCGCGCTGGGGATCGGCTTGGTCAACGCACTATACTTCGCTCCTCGCGGCGCAGCCGATCTGCTCAACCTCGAAAGCCAGCTTAAGACTTCCCAGATATCCGTCGCAGTGGAACCACGTGTCTTCTACGAGGACTTTAAGAATTACGTCCTTTATGTGCAGGATGTGCGCCCCACCGCCAACGCGTCGTGGCGCCACGTCTTCCTTGCCGACCTCAGCCAGCCGGCGAACCCCAACGTCACGACCGCCGACCAGGCCATCGTCTCCAGCCCCGGAGCTACCGACCCGCAGAATGTGCGCCTCCACCTATTCAACGGAGGCCAGCACCAGATCTCCCCAACCGACGCCAACCAGTACAACGTCACCACTTTTGCGGATAGCGATGTACCTCTCCAGTTGGAGTCCCAGGACGACACCCACATCTCACGACTCAACACCCATCTACAGGCGCTCTCCCTGCCCGCACTGTGGAAGCGCACGCGCGGCATCGCATCCACTCATCGACCTCTCACGCCCGCCGATGTTCGTGCCGCCAGAATAGAACTCAACACACGCTTCTCTTATCCCTTCGCATGTCTCGTATTGATGCTAATCGGCGTGCCTCTCGGATTGTCCTCCAAACGGGGCGGCAAAAGCACCGGCTTCGTCCTCACGCTTCTGCTGGTCTTCACCTACTACCTGCTCACGAACCTCGGTGTCGCCTTTGCTAAGTCGGGCAAGCTCTCTCCATTCCTCGGAGTCTGGGCCGCGAACCTCATCTTCGCCGCCTTCGGTGCCGCACTGCTCCAGCAACTCGCCGGTGGCGGTATGCTGCTGAACTTCTTTACCGCCATCGGCGCTTCGCTGGGCAAGCACTTGGCCCGCTTCACTCCTAGGCGCATCCTCACTTCCTTCTCAAGACTCCTCGGATTGCACGGCAACCCGAATGTCGTCGAGATATCCTCTCCGCATTCGGATCTCAACGCACATGCTACGTACTCGCACCAACCGGCACCAACCCTCATCCAGCGCATGAGGCGTCTCTTCAAAACTAGCTTCCCCCTGCTGCTCGACGAGTACGTCATGCGCGCTTACGCGACCAACTTCGTGCTCGCCCTTGGCACTTTCGCCCTGCTCTACGTGGTTTTCACTTTTTTCGAGCTGATGGGCGACATCATTCGCAATCAGACCCCATTCATCATTGTCGGCAAGTACCTTATCAACCTCATCCCGTTCATCTTGGACGCCGTGACCCCGCTCTGTTCCCTGCTCGCCGTGCTGATCACCTTCGGCGCGCTCAATCGCTCCTCCGAACTCACCGCCATGAAGGCTACCGGTATCTCGCTCTATCGCGTTGTCGCACCCATTCTCGTTGTCGCAGCTATCCTTGCCGCCGCACTCTTCGCGTTCGACGAATCTTATCTGCCGGACGCGAACCGGCGCCAACAACAACTACGTGCCGTCATCAAGAACAAGCCTGCCCAGACGTTCCTGCTGCCCGGCCGCCAATTCATCTCCGGCGAAACCGGAGCATCGGACTCGCCCACGCGCATCTTCTATTACGTGGCATTCGACCCTGACCGCCAGGTCTTCGCCGACCTTACTATCTTCGAGTTCAACCCTCAGACCTTCACCCTGCAGCGCCGCATCCACGCCGATAGCGCGCGGTGGGATCCCACCGTAAATCGCTGGATCTTCGAGAATGGGTGGCAACGTTCTTTCGCCGGCGACACGATCGCAAGTTACCAGACCTTCGCCGTCTCCACTTTCCCGGAGATTCACGAGCAACCCGGCTATTTCAAGAAGGAAGACAAGCCCTCCGACGAGATGTCCTATGGCGAGCTAACTAAATACATCGCTGACCTCCGCCAGTCGGGGTTTGATACCGTCAAGCTCCGAGTCCAGCTCGCCAACAAACTCTCCGTGCCCGCGATCACCCTGGTTATGGCCGTCATCGCCATCCCCTTCGCCGTCTCGATGGGCAAGCGCGGAGGTCTTGCCGGTATCGCCACAGCCATCGGAGTCGCTATCTCCTACTGGGTAGTCGCCGGCATCTTCAGCTCCATGGGCGATATCAATACGCTCCCGCCCCTGCTCGCCGCCTGGGCGCCTGACCTCCTGTTTGCCATCACGGGTTCCTACCTTTTACTCCGCACGCCCACTTAGAATCCGCTTGGTCCAAGCCATCCTTCGGCATCTACACCCCCGCTGCCACCGCCTCACCGCGGCCAACGTCAATTTCACTCGAATCGCCAGCGACATACCTGAAACACCTCGTTCTCGAAGACTCATTTACGATAGGAACATTATGAAATTCATCGCTTCCCTGCTCTTTGCCTCAGTAGCGCTCGCACAGAATATCGCCACCGCGCAGCCGCCGACGTCAGCTAAGCCTCACCTCGCAACCCACTCCGCTGCCACAACTCACACCGCCCCCGCCTCGCATGGCTGCGCCAAGGTGCCCGAGCTTTCCGCCAAGATTCCAGCGGCGCCAGCCGGAGCATCCTGCGCCAAGCCGCTCTACAGCATCACCACCGTGCCCAATGTAATTCTGACCGATATCTCTCCGCTGGAGACCCCAGAAATTCGCGATGCGCTTGGCATTCCCGCCGCAGCCACATTTTCGCTGGCCTACATTGACATTAAGACCGGCAGCGGCGCATTAGCTGCCCCGCACAAGTGGTACTCGATCCAGTACACAGGCTACCTGCCCGACGGCTACAAGTTCGACTCCTCCTACGACCACCCGGAGCACGAGCCTCTGAACTTCCTGCAGGGTCCAGGTCCTGGACCACAAGGCCGCCGCATGGTGGTTATCGGAATGGATACCGGCATCGACGGTATGCACGTCGGCGGCAAACGTCGCCTGTTCATCCCATATGAGCTGGGCTATGGACCGAACGGCAATCCGCAGGCAAAGATTCCCGCGAAGTCGTGGCTCATCTTTGACATCGAATTGGTCGCGCAGAGCGACACTGAGCCTGCCCCTAAAGCTCCCCCAGCTCCGCCCGTATCCGCCGCTCCGGCTCAGCCCGCCAAGCCTGCAGCAACATCACCAGCACCTGCCTCGCCATCGGCTCCAGTTGCTCCACAGCCCACATCATCAGCTCCTCAAACTGCACCCCCGCCACCAGCTTCTCAACCTACCCCAGCACCACCCATTCCGACTGCTGCCCCACCGGTAACGGCACCCACAGTCACTGCACCAAAACCGTAGTAACGAGTCCGCGCCCCGGCGCGCATCATCAAAATACGCAGCCTTCCCCGACGAGACGCCAACCAGCAATGCTTGAACGAATCAAACCGCTCACACCATACCTCAAGCGCTACTGGAAGAACCTTGCCTGGGGAGGCGTCGCGGTCATCTCCTACAACGTCGTCCGCGTTCTGCTTCCGCTCATCGTGGGCCACGCGATCGATGACATGAGGCACGGCGTCACTGAAGCCCTCATCGTCCATCATGCGCTGCGGCTCTTGCTGGTCGCAGCGCTGTCGGCCGTCTTCCTCTACGTCACACGCCAAGTCATCATCGGAGCCTCGCGCGAGATCGAGTTCGACCTTCGCAACGACCTATTCGCCAACCTCGAACGCCAGTCCGCCGGTTTTTATCACACCCACCGCACTGGCGACATCATGGCGAGGACGACCAATGATCTCAACGCCGTTCGCCAACTCCTCGGGCCGGCCATTATGTACTCCGCGAACTGCCTCGTGTTCACCGCGGCTGCGCTTCCTTTCATGATCCACATCAGCCCAAAGCTCACACTCTGCGCGGTGGGCCCTCTTCCCCTCGCGTCGGTCCTCGTGCAGTCCTTCGGACAGCGAATCCACAAACGCTTCGAACGCATTCAGGCCATGTTTTCCGACATCTCCGCCAAGGCGCAGGAAAACTTTTCCGGCGCCCGTCTCATCCGCGCCTTCGCCCAGGAAGACGCCGAAATTGCCTCCTTTGAGAAGGCTAACCAGGAGTACATTGGCCGCTCCCTGCACCTCGTACGCCTGATGGCGATGCTGTGGCCATCGCTCGAACTAGTCCTCGGTCTCGGCCTCATGATCACGCTGCTCGTCGGTGGACACGAGGTCGTTCAACACCGCATCTCCGTGGGGGACTTCGCCGCATTCAACGTCTACATGGTTCAGTTAATCTGGCCCATGATCGCCATCGGCTGGGTCGTCAATCTCTTCCAGCGCGGCACTGCCTCCGTTGTCCGCATCGACGAACTCCTCAAGCAACAACCCGCCATTGCTGACGATCTTAATCTATCAAGCCGCCATTCTGATCGCAGTTCCAACCAAACTCCGGGTGCCCCATCCTTCGCACCTCTCGCGAAGCGTGCAATCGACGAACCCCCACACCTCGACGGCTCAATCGAATTCCGCAACCTCAGCTTTACCTACCCAACCGGCGGCCCCGAAGTCCTCCACAATATCAACCTGAACATCCCCGCCGGCACCTCCCTCGCAATCGTCGGCCCCACCGGCTCCGGCAAGTCCTCCCTCGTCGGCCTAATCCCCCGCCTCCACGATGCATCCGCCGACTCCATCCTGATCGATAACCTCCCCATCCGTGATTACCCGCTCGCTCGACTCCGCGCAGACATCGGCTTCGTCCCGCAGGAGACCTTCCTCTTCTCTAACTCGATCGCCCAGAACATCGCCTTCGGCCGTCCTGACGCCACTCAGCAGGAAGTTCTCGACGCGGCCACCACCGCCCACATCGCAGTCGAGATCCTCGAGTTCCCCAACGGCTTCGAGACACGCGTCGGCGAGCGCGGCATCACTCTCTCCGGCGGTCAGAAGCAGCGCATTGCCATCGCCCGCGCTATCATCCGCAACCCGCCGATCCTTATCCTCGACGATGCGCTCGCCTCAGTCGACACCTACACCGAAGAGCGCATTCTCTCCGGCCTGCGCGAAGTCATGCGCGGACGCACCACGATCTTCATCTCCCATCGCATCTCCACCGCCCGTAACGCCGACCAGATCGCCGTGCTCGTCGCGGGTCGCATCGCCGAACTCGGCACCCATGATGAACTCATAGCCCGCAACGGCTACTACACCGCCCTCGCGGAAAAACAGCAGCTCGAAGAAGAGTTGGCTGTCACCAGCTGACCGAACCAGTTTGGGTGCCCCATAATCATCGCTATCTCATCGCGATTATCGTGGGGCTTCTCATTTCGAAATCGACCCTGCGATCTTGCCGTCCGTTGCTTCCACTCAGTGGCGGTCAGCGAGTCGAACAGCAACGTCCTATAGTGGATGAATGATGGCCATTATGCCAAAATCGTGGTCGGCGATTCTCATCTTGCTGGCGTTCACAGCGCTTTGTGTGCCGATTGGCGCGCAGTACAAAACCTCACCGCCAATCCAATCAATAACCCCAGCCGTCGTTTCTCCACCGCAGCTAACCGAGAAAACATCCGTCGAAAATCCTATCCCCGACATCGCCGCCATGATGCGCGACGTCGAGGCCAATCAGCGCAAGGCCGAGACAATCCAGAAGGATTACATCTATCGCTCGGTCGAGACCCAGCATGAACTCGACAGCCATGGGCAGATCAAAAAGACCACAGTTACCGAATCCGATCATTTCTGGGTCAACGGTGTTCCCGTGCGGCGAGTCGTGACGAAGGATGGCAAGCCTTTGACCCCTGACGAAGTTTCGAAAGAAAATGAACGCATCGACAAAGTGACAGCCAAGGCGCGGGAGAAGCGCGAGAAAGCCGATGCCCAGGGAAAGGAAACTGACCCGCGTGGCAATGAGGAGATCACGGTTTCGCGCGTGCTGGAGTTGGGCACTTTCACCAATCCCCGCCGCGTACAGCTAGACTGGCGGGACGCCATTGCGGTCGAATACACCGGCGACCCAAAGGCCAAAACTCGCAACCGGGCCGAAGAGGTGATTCGAGATCTTGCCGGAACGGTATGGGTGGACGAGCAGGATCACGTACTGGCCCGCGTAGAGGGGCATTTCCTCAATGCCTTCAAAATTGGGGGCGGCCTGATCGCAAGTATCCAGAAAAACACGCGCTTCTCTATGAGCCAGACCAAAGTCAATGGAGAGGTATGGCTTCCCGCGCGACTCGAAGGCCAGGGATCTTTCCACGCTCTCCTTTTCTTCGGATTCAACGGAAGCGGCCAGATCGTCAACTCGGACTACCGCAAGTTCCGCGCAACGTCCACAATCCTGCCCGGCGTAATACAAGTGGATGGGCCGCAATCCAAAGATTGAGCCGCGCATCCGTAAGTGCCAACCCAGCAGGACTTAACGGCGGAGAGGGATAGCCGAAGCCATCCCTCCCGCAAATCTTGATTGAAGCCGAATGCCTGGTCCCTAAAATCTAGGGAAGAAGACTAGAGAGGCTGGACGTCAGACGCCTGCCAACCCTTGGGCCCCTTGACCACGTTGAACTGCACAGCCTGACCTTCTTGAAGGCTCTTGAAACCGTTCGAATTGATCGCCGAGTAGTGAACAAACACATCCTCGCCGTTCTGACGGCTGATGAAGCCAAACCCCTTGGCATCGTTAAACCACTTCACTGTTCCCTGTTCCATTTGTTGATTTCCTTAGTACTGATGAATTTGCCGCTAGATCCAAATCGGGGGTCGACATGCACAATCGCCGCTGAAACCAATCTGTTTCAAACGATGTCTAAAAGTTAGCATACTTGGCAAGGATTTGCGTCACAAAAATCGCAAATAGTTGTGTTTGCACCACAAATAGTGCAATCTTGCTGCGCCCCGTCGAGCCTCTTCCACGGAATAAGGCACTCGCTAAGCAGACGGCAGGTGAGCCAGCACAATCCGTTCCGCATTAGCCAAAACCTCTTCAAGAGTCATCGCCGTAGAGTCCAGAATCACCGCATCCTTGGCTGGACGCAGCGGTGACTCCGCCCGATTGCGGTCGCGGCGATCCCGTTCGCGCATCTCGTCCAGAATCGCCTGATGAGCGGCACGCTGTTCCTCGGTGTGGTGTGCATGTGCTTCTTGGCCGGGTGCCTCGTTGTACCGCGCCGTCATGGTTTCCATGGGAGTGACTTGGTGGAATCGCCGATTGCCCCGTACCTCGGGAGCTGCATCGAGAAAAATCTTTACCTCGGCGTCAGGAAACACCGCAGTGCCAATGTCACGGCCTTCCATCACCACACCCCCCGCCGCTCCCAGCGCGCGCTGCTGCTCGACCATCCAAGCGCGCAAACGCGGATGCACCGATATCCTCGATGCAGCGGACGTGACGTCAGCCTCGCGAATCCTCCGCGACACGTCCATCCCATCTAGTAGGACGCGATTGCCTTGAATCTGGGGCTGAAGCTGTATGCGAGTCGACTCAGCCAAAGCCAGCAGAGGTTCCTCTTCATCAAACGCATAGTCACTCTCCACAGCCTTCAGAGCCAGCGCACGATACATCGCCCCGGTCTCCAAATTCAGAAATCCGAAGCGCCGCGCCAGATGTGCGGCCAACGTGCTCTTGCCCGCACCAGCAGGTCCATCGATAGCAATTACCGGCCGTGTGCGCGATCCCGTAACGGCTGTGCGTAGGGCGGCAGGCTCTGCCAAATTGGATGTTGGGTCTTGCATTAGGAGGACTCGCCCTGGCTGGGTTTGAATTTGCGTGCCGGAGGTCTCTTTCCGAAAGGCTTCTTGTTGCCCGCAAACTTTTCAAATGTGCTGGCGGGCTTGCCCGTGAAAGGCCTGTCCGACTTCTTGCCCGCATAGCCTGCTCCCGGCTTGCCCCCAGCCTTGGCGCCAAATCCGCCCGGCTTCCCACTCGATTTACCCGCGAACTTTCGCGGTGCAAAGTCTCCCGCCGGCTTCCGTGCACCGCCACCAGGCCCATCGGCGCGAGCAGGACGGTCCGAAGAATAAGGCCGCGCTGGACGATCCGAAGAGTATGGCCGTGCTGGACGGTC
>JANYLK010000030.1 GCA_025357875.1 Granulicella sp. | reverse complement strand
GAATCCCCGCATTTCGCTCTCGATCGGTCCCATCGGCTGAATCGGTGTTAAGCCTTGGCCTTACTGCCCCAGAAACACCGGCTTGATATGCCGCTCCCAAAGATTCGCGGTCACGTTCTTCGCCACCACTTCCTCGTTCGCCTCAAGCGCTTCCAGGTACCTTGGTCCCAACTTCGCCGCAATCTTGAACCCGACATGCAGCAGTTGCCGGAAGCTGGGATTGTACGCGGCATTCTTCTGATCGTGCCTCAACGCCGCCGCGTACTGTTTGCCTGTCCAACCATTTACCTCATCGGCCGTCGGCAGTTTGCTATCGTCGATGTCGATCACAGTCGCATACGGCGCAGTCAGCTCCTCTTTGTGCGCCAGTGCTTCGGAATAAATCTCCTTCGCAATCGCCAATCCATTGCCGCCCGACTCCGCCAGCCCGATCAGCTCTTCCAGCCAGTTTGTTCCGGCAGTCTTGAGGTGAACGCCCGCGTCGAACTTTTTCGCGCCTTCATAAATCGCCTTATAGATCGAGAACTTATCTGATCCCGAATGCACGCTCAGCTTCAAATTCGCCGGCAACCCATACTTTTTGATCGCAAACGCAATCGCTGCCAGGTCTTGCTCGAACTCCTTGGCAAACTGCTTCACGTCGCCCACATAATCCACGCCCTTGTTGAAGCGGCCGGTGTGGAATAAGTCGAATCGCGAGCACACGATTATTGGGTCTGAACCTGTTCAGACGCGTGCGGCAGCGGATGCGGCGGTGAAGGAACTGGGTTGGACGAAGCCCTATTTTCTGGATGCGGATCATATCAACCTGAAGACCGTGAACCGGTTCCTCGACCCAAGCGACTTCTTTACGCTCGACGTTGCGGACTTGATTGGGCAGCCTGCGAAGCCGGAGGACGTTACCACGTTTATCGCCGCACACCCCGAGCTGATTGGAGCAGTGACGATTCCAGGTATTGCGGAACCGTTTCAGACGGATAAGGCGTTTGTGGTGGGCGTCGCCGATAAGTTTCTGGCGGCCGCACAGCACGCGGGCGCCATCTATCAGTACCTGCTGGAAAACAAGGGCGCAGGACGTTTTGTTCCTGAAGTTTCGATGGATGAGACGGACTTTCCGCAGACGCCGGTTGAGTTGCTGATTATCCTGGCGATGCTGGCAGATCAGAAGGTTCCGATCCAGACGATTGCGCCTAAGTTTACTGGCCGCTTCAACAAGGGCGTGGATTACGTGGGCGACGTGACGCAGTTTGCCAAGGAGTTTGAAGAAGACCTGGCAGCGATTGCGTTCGCGATCAAGAGGTACGGGTTGCCGGAGAATTTGAAGTTGAGCGTGCATTCAGGGTCTGACAAATTTTCGATCTATAAGGCCATCTATGAGGGCGCGAAGAAGTTCGACGCAGGCGTTCACTTGAAGACGGCCGGCACGAACTGGCTGGAAGAGTTGATTGGGCTTGCAGAGTCGGGCGGCAACGGGTTAGCGATTGCGAAGGAGATTTATTCCGAAGCGCTGGCGCACAAGGACGAACTGACTGCGCCCTATGCGACCGTGATCGACATCGACGATAGCAAGCTTCCGACGGTCGAAGAGGTAAACGGCTGGACAGGTAAGCAGTATGCAGCGGCGCTAAGGCATGACCAGAAAAATGCGGCGTACAACCCCAGCTTCCGGCAATTGCTGCATGTGGGGTTCAAGATTGCGGCGAAGCTTGGGCCTCGTTACCTGGAAGCGCTGGAGGAGAATGAGGAAGTAGTGGCGAGGAACGTGACCGCGAATCTGTGGGAGCGTCATATCAAGCCGGTTTTTCTGGGGCTATAGGAAAGGTCTTACACCGATTTAGTCCGACGGGACCGATTTGGGGCAAAATGCGGAGATTCTTCCCCTTCGCGGTGCTCAGGGTCAGAGGGACAAACAAAAAAGCATTAAGGAGAGCGACTTGAGTTTAGGTTTTGAGATACCGAAGAAAAAATCGCTGGATTTGCTTTCGCTTGGGGCATTGGTGCATCGGTTGGATTCGGGCATCATCCCATTTCGCAAAGCGACTAATTTTGCTGTGCATGTGAGCGGCGGCGAGTTCAATGTTGCGGCAAATCTTGCGGACTGCTTCAAGCTCGATACGGGCATTTCGACCGCAATAGTCGAGTATCCGATTGGCGACCTGATCGCAGAGCGGGTGCGTGCGATGGGTGTGAAGCCTCTGTACAAAAAGTTCGCGCACGATGGAACGCGCGGACCGAATATGGCTACGGTTTATAGCGATCAGGGTCTGGGCGTGCGTGCTCCTATCGTGTTTTATAACCGCTGCAACGAGGCGGCTGCGCAACTGAAGCCTGGCGATTTTGACTGGAAGGCGATCTTCGCGGAGGGCGTGCGCTGGTTCCATTCTGGCGGGATTTTTGCGTCACTTTCGGAGACGACTTCGGCGCTGGTAATAGAGGCGATGAAGGCTGCGCGGGAGGCTGGGGTGGTGACATCGCTCGACCTCAACTACCGCGAGAAACTGTGGAAGCCGCAGGGCGGGATGAAGCGCGCTCACGAAGTGCTGAGCCAGATTGTCGAGAATGTCGACGTGCTGATCGGCAATGAAGAGGACCTGCAGAAGGGACTTGGATTCGCAGGCCCTGAAGTTGCGGCAAGCGCGAAGACCGCTAGTTCGAAGCTGGATACAGGCGCGTTTCTTGCGATGATTGAACAGGTGGTGGCGCGCTTTCCGAAGACCAAGATTGTTGCAACCACGCTGCGGGAAGTCCACAATACCAACCACCATAGCTGGAGCGCGGTGGCGTGGGTTAACGGCACTGCCGTATATGCACCGACGGTTGAGTTGAAGGTGCTGGATCGTGTCGGCGGCGGAGATGGTTTTGCGTCTGGTTTTATCTATGGGCTATTGAACGGTGAGGCGCCGGAGCAGGCGATTAAGCTGGGATGGGCGCATGGTGCGTTGATGACGACGTTTCCAGGCGATACGACGATGGCCACACTTGACCAGGTGACTGGATTTGCAAGCGGCGGGTCCGCGCGGATTCAGCGATAGTTCACAGTAGCAATGTTAGAGAGGAAGTTTTCGATGGCGCATTCGTTATTTGACTTGAGCGGCAAGACGGCTGTGGTGGTTGGAGGGACGTCGGGGATCGGGCTGGCGATGGCCATCGGACTGGCGGAGGCGGGAGCGGATGTCGTGGCAAGTTCGCGGCGCAAGGAGCAGGTCGACGAAGCGGCGGCAGCGATCGAGGGAAAAGGACGGAAGGCACTGCGGCTGACGTCCGATGTTGGCGACCGCGCCACGTTGGAGCACCTGCTCGATGAGACGGTGAAGGCCTGGGGTAAGGTGGACATCCTGATCAACTGTGCGGGCAAGATCAAGCGCGCGCCGACGGTCGATTTTCCTGAGGATGTGTGGAACGACATCATGGACACGAATGTGACTGGAACGCTGCGTGCGTGCCAGATATTCGGCAAGCACATGCTGGCGAATGGGTATGGCCGGATCATCAACATTGCTTCGCTGAATACGTTTGTGAGTCTGAAGGAAGTCACAGCGTACGCATGCAGCAAGGCGGCCGTTGGCGCTCTGACGAAGTCGCTGGCAGTGGAGTGGAGCTCGCACGGAGTGACGGTGAATGCGATTGCTCCAGGAGTCTTCCGGACGGCGCTGAACGCGGAGTTGCTGGATAAGAGCGAGCGCGGCAAGGAACTTCGGCTGCGGACGCCGATAGGGCGGTTCGGCAAGACGGAAGAGCTGGTCGGATCGGCTGTATTCCTGGCGAGTGATGCGTCGGCGTTTGTGACTGGGGAAATACTCGTGGTGGACGGCGGATTCCTGGCGAGCGGCGTGAATCAGTAGGGGCGAGAAGCAGGTTCCTCCGCTGCGCTGCGGAATGACAAAATATGTGGGTAAGCGTGCGACCTAGGCGGATCGCAGGACTGGTGAGTTGCCTTCGACTACGCTGAACAGGATGCGGACGATGTCATTGAGCGACTCGGACTCGGTGTTGAGTTCGCTGGCTACGGATGCTCCGGATTGCGCGTTTGCCGTGGACGCCTGGGTGATTCTCTCCATCTCGCAGATGGCGCGGGAGATTTGACTGATCCCGTTGGCCTGCTCTGCGCTGCCGACGGTGATTTGATCGACCAGCGATTTGACCCTTGAGGATTCCTCGGTGACGTCGCGGATAGCGGCAGTGACGTCATCGAGCCTGGTCTTGCCGCTCTCGCATTTGGCAATGGACTCCTGGATCATTGCGGCGGAGTCGCTGGCGGCCTGGGCGCAGCGTTGAGAGAGGTTGCGCACCTCCTCAGCGACAACGGCGAAGCCGAGACCCGCCGAACCTGCGCGTGCTGCTTCTACGGCAGCATTGAGTGCGAGGATGTTCGTCTGGAAGGCGATTTCGTCAATCAGTTTGATAATCTTCGAGATCTTTGTGGAAGACGAATTGATCTCTTCCATCGCACTCGTGAGTTCGGCCAGCGAGCGGTTGGCGAGGACGAATTTGTTCTGTGATATGGATACGAGACTCGCGGTGGAACTGCAGTTGTGTGTGCTGCTCTCGGCCATAGAGCGAATCTCCTCGGAAGATGCAGCGGTTTCCTGAAGAGAGGCCGCCTGATGGGAGCAGTCTTCAAAAAGACTTTGGCTTGAGGTGGAGACCTGGCCGGCCGATTCGGCGACTTTGCGCGCGCCGTCGGCGAGACGGTGGGAGATGTCGCGGAGCGGGGCGGATACTTGCCGCTCCATGATGTAGAGGGAGGCGGAGGCGATCAGGATAACGACGATGAAGAGTCCCGCACCCAGAAATTCCTGACGAGTGTTTGAGGCGTTGACGACTTCAAGTTCGGTCTGGTAGCTGCGATTGCCGACAAGGTCATAAAGCTCTGCGAGTTGGCGGTCCAGTGCATGGCTCTCCTGGTCGACCGAAGCGAGGGTGGCCTGGGTTTCGGCGGACAACGCGGCAGTGGACATGGTGGTGGCGTAGGTTGCTTTGGCCTGGGAGTGGAGGGTTGTGAAGCGGTTGATGACGGTGGAGACCTGCTGGGATAGCTCCGGGCTGTAGGCGAGTTTGTCGCGTGCAGACTCAAGCGCCGAGATGGCAGCGCGAGCGTCGGCATCCCCTGCATCGAGCGCTGAAGCGTCCTGCAAGACCACTGCGTCGCGATAGGACTTGTTCAGCTTCTGAAAGCTTGCCTGGGCCTGTTGCAGGCTGGCTGCGGCAGGGAAGAGGCATCCAGATGCGATGCGTAGGTGTTTTTGGGTGGCAGTGGTTGTCCACTCCATCAAGCCGAAGAAGAGAATATAACCCAGTCCAAGAAATCCGATGCTGCAGAGGAGTTTTCCTCGAATGCCCATGATGCGCGTGCCTTTCTTACTGGGATTAGGACAGGTCGCATACGCGACCCAGCTAGTTTTTCTCGAAGTTGACGGAGACTGCGAAGGTCTGCGTGCCGTCACCTGTCGCAAATTTCCATTGCTTGACGGCTTCGATAGCAGAGGTTGCGAGCAGCTTATTGCCGCTAGTTGAGTCCGCTTTGATGACCTTGCCGGATGCGTCGACTGTTGCCATTACGACGACGACGCCCGTGATACCCATCTGTCTTGCGATGGGAGGATAAGTTGGTGGGACCCTGTGGACGACGTTTCTCTCCTGGGCATTCAGGGGCACAAGGGCCAGACAGAGGATCGCGAGAAGCGGAATCCAGCCGACGTAGGTAGTGAAGAATGAAGGGCGAGGTTTGAGGGGATTGGGGCAGGTGGAGGTTTGGTGCATGCGTTCTCCCGATTCGGATGTCTTTCCCAATATCGGCAGTGGCAGTGAAATGTTGAGAAGCGGATCGCAGTGTGTGGCAGGCAGGGCTGGGGGTATACTTTTGGATAATATGGGAACGTCGAGCGGTATTGAGGCGGGGAGAAGCGAATGAGCGGAAACGGCAATGGACAGCAGACAAATGGCCACGGGGCGCATGGAAACGGCGATGGTGTGGAGGCCGGGGCGCAAGTTGCGGGAAACGATTACACGGTGCCGGCGCCGCGTGCGGATTGGATCGTAAAGCGTCGCGAAGAGGCTGAACGGACCGGCGACAGCAACATGAGCCAGATGCATTTTGCCCGCAAAGGCATGATCACCGAAGAAATGGCTTATGTGGCGCAGGTGGAAAAGGTTGACGCTGTATTCATTCGCGACGAGGTTGCGATCGGGCGGATGATCATTCCTGCGAACATTAATCATCTGGAGTTGGAGCCGATGGCGATCGGGGTGGGGTCGCTGTGCAAGATCAACGCGAACATCGGCAACTCGGCGATGGTATCGAATGTGGACGAGGAGTTGCGCAAGCTTCACACTGCGGTGCACTACGGTGCGGACACGGTGATGGACTTGTCGACCGGTGGTGATATTCCAATGATCCGGGAGAAGATTCTGCGGCATTCGCCTGTGCCGATTGGGACCGTGCCGCTGTACGAGGCGCTGGCCCGGGTGAAGAAGCTCGAAGATTTGAATATCGATTTGTATCTCGAGGTGATTGAGGAGCAGGCGCAGCAAGGTGTCGATTATTTTACGATTCATGCCGGGGTGCTGATCCAGTATGTGCCGATGGTGGCGAAGCGGATTACGGGGATTGTGAGCCGGGGCGGCGCGATCCTGGCACAGTGGATGACGTCGCATCACAAGCAGAATTTCTTATATGAGAACTTCGACCGCATCACCAAGGTGATGGCGAAGTATGACGTCAGCTATTCGCTGGGCGATGGGCTGCGGCCGGGATGTCTTGCGGACGCTAGCGATGAAGCTCAGTTTGCAGAGTTGAAGACGCTTGGCGAGCTGACGCGGCAGGCATGGAAGAGCGATGTACAGGTGATGATCGAAGGGCCGGGGCATATCCCGATGGACCAGATCAAGATGCAAGTGGACAAGGAAGTCGAGCTATGCGACGGGGCTCCGTTCTATGTTCTCGGGCCACTGGTAACGGATATCGCGCCAGGGTACGACCACATTACGTCGGCGATCGGCGCGGCGATGATTGGATGGCACGGTGCGGCGATGCTCTGCTACGTGACGCCGAAGGAGCACCTGGGGCTGCCCAATGAGAAGGACGTAAAGGACGGCATTATCGCGTATAAGATTGCTGCTCATGCGGCGGATGTTGCTCGGAAGCGGCCAGGTGCGCGCGATCGTGACGATGCGATCAGTTATGCACGGTACACGTTCGATTGGGACAAGCAGTTTGCCTTATCGCTCGATCCCGAGACGGCGAGGGCGATGCACGATGAGACGCTGCCGGATGACTATTACAAGGAAGCGGCGTTTTGCTCCATGTGCGGACCGAAGTTCTGCAGCATGAACTGGTCGAGCAAGGTGGACAAATTCAACGAGCAGGAACATGGACTGAAGAAGCCCGACCTGACTCAGATCATGACCGATCAGATGGCCATGCGCGGCTAGGGGTTGCGGTAATAGCGAAAACACGATGGGCCGCATCCTGTGGATGCGGCCCATCTTCTTGTTACCCCCGCAATTGTTGCCGGCGAAATTCTTGAACTTTATGCGCGTGCTGCTGAATTCGTATCGATCTTGCGCTGCGGTATTGCCTGGAGCGGGGCCTTTCGCTGCGATGGGTGGTGCGAGATTTCGATCTTGCTGAAGTTGAAAGCCATGCCGGCCACACCTTGGGGGACTTTACGCGGCGATGGTAGGCAGCATAAGTCCGGTGTGGGCTCCAAGGCACGTGCCTGGATCATAAAGAATCCCGTTCGTCGCGGCTTGGAGGCATGGTGATAACGGCTGGAGCGACAATCATTGCGAGAAATACCAATGCAAGAATTACATCGAAGACCATAGTGGCAACCTTCTGTGCGCCGAAACCGGTCGCATCCAAGAGCTATGATGAATCGGATCCGGGGTGGGGTGAATAGCACGGGAGAGCTATCGGGTAGTTCGCAAGTTGTAGTTTTGGTCCTTGCTAAACTTCAACTTTCAGCGATTGGCTGGCACGGCTGAGTCGAGTGCAGCAGCAGCACGAGTCAATGCCTGGGCGAGCGCGTCCAGTTGGGCCTGCGCTCGCGGGATGTCTGAGGCATCGATGGCCTCGTTGACTCCGGGAATCACCGCGGCCTCATATCCGGTGAACTCGCCCGGGGCGTAGATGCTGTGCCGATACCACGGTCGACGTGGCAATCCCGCGGGGATGAGCAGGGCGTGCTCAGCGGAGTAAAGGCCACGGTCAAGGGCAGCAGCCTCCTTTGGCGGCGCCAGCTGGCGCTGGTGGACTGTCTGCGCGGCAGCGGCGAACTGGCTGGCTGCGGCGAATGCACTTGTGAAGTCCAGTTTCATGCCCTGCCCCGTGGCGCGATCGCTGGCACTGCTAAGATAGCCACGAATTTCCTGCGCGTACACCGTGTAGTCGTATGGCAGCACGTCCGCGCCAGCCATGTGGATGATCTCCAGACCGAAAAACCGAGCCTGCTGCTGGGTGTAGGCAAAGGTGGGGTCGGCGAAACGGGTGAACCAGTCGTAGTTGTCATAGACGCTGTGATAGACGCTAAAGGGCCCTTCAGAACCGATGTCGGTAGAAGGTACACCCGCGTGCTGAAGGAATGGCGTGTAGTCGGAGCCGGAGCCAAGCTCTCCCACCTGCGGTTCGTCGTTCAGGCGTGGGGGATCCAAGGCAGGCGGACTTGGACTCATAGAATCGTGGCGAATTGGACTCAGATCCTCCTGCTTCTTCCATTGCTCGAACACGGTCCCTCCGGCGGCAGAAGGTACCTCAGTGGCGATCTCGCGAATAAACTGGCGCAGCGACGGAACCGCCGCGGCGTTGAAGGTGGGACCTGCTACCGCGACATCGACGTTGAAGTAGGCAACGGCATCCTGCAGTTCGGCGGGATGCTGCTCAACCCATTCGGTTGAGCCGATTATGCCTTCTTCTTCCGCGTCCCAGCTCGCCATGACGATTGTTCGCCGAGGCTTCCAGCCATGCTGCAGCAGGACGCCGAGACCATGCACGGCTTCCAGCATTGCGGCGGTGCCGCTACTGGGATCGGCTGCCCCGTATACCCAGGCGTCGCGATGGTTGCCGGCGATCACCCAATGCTTCGGGTCGGTTGCGCCGGGAATTTTGCCAATTACATCCCAAATGGTTCGCAGGCGAGTGTCGTTGACGACGCGGATGTGGACCGTCACCAGTCCTGCGCCGCCCAAGTGGTAGGGAAAGTTTAGGCCGCCTTGCCAGTCGCGAGGTGCATCTGGACCACCCATCGTGCGCAGGATGGGAGTTGCATCGGCCGATGAGAGCGGATTGGCCATGATGCTGGGCAGGTCGTACTGCAGCTTGCCGACGGGAATACGCATGGAAGCGGGTAACCCCGGCACAGAGGCGACACCGGGAGTGGTGGGGTCGCCTGGATATATGGGAAGGAACTGCACCGAGCCGCGCTGCGCCGCCGAGTCTGGGCGATCGCGGCCAATTGGATAAGTTTGGGAATTTTTCTCGCCGTCGTCCGCTGGGTCGGAATAAATCAGGACACCTTTGGCTCCATATTGCTGTGCGATGTATACCTTGACGCCGCGATACGCGCCGCCGTAGCGAACCAGAACAATTTTTCCTTTGACGCTGACTCCGAGATCGTTGAGACGGTGAAAGTCCACGAGCCGGCCGTAGTTGGCATAGATAACCTGAGCAGTGACATCGGCCGAGGGGGATGAATCGTTGAATACTGGCAGGATGCGGGGATCATTCTGAATAAGGTCGGCGGCCGAGTTAGCTGGAAGGTCAACGTGTTCGGGTTTCGGGCCGGTCAGGATCCTGGTTCCGTCGGCGGCGAAAGCTTCGATCAGGATCGATATGGGTTTGTTGAGCAAGACGCTGTATGGCACGATCTCGGTCTGCAGGCCTGCAGCTTTGAATCGGGCGGCGACGTAGAGGGCCGTAGCGTAGTCCTCTGGCGAACTCGCCCAGTGGGGTGCCGCCGTGAGCGCTTTGAGGTGCTGCTGCGCGAGCTTTGCGTCGGGAACGGCGAGAAAGTCCGCATCCCATTTTGCTTGTTGAGTAAAGTCGCGGAAGCCAAAGATCTGGGTGTGCGCAGGCAGAGCGTCAGTCGTGATGGATGTATCGCCGGTTTGCTGGGCGACTGGCTGGACCACCTGTCCCGCAAGAAACAACCATGCCGTGAGAGAGAGCAAAGACGCAACGGGACGGTGGAGTCTCAATAGCAGTGGCCTTTTGCGAAGTGTAAATGAGGAGTGGGTGGTGCCCGGCGAGCATTTGCGCCCGCCGGGTTTGAAGCGAATCAAAATGAGCGAGAAGTGGAAGGTTTAGGCGACTGGCTGGCCGCAGAACTTGCATCGGCTGGCGCCCAATGGGATCTCAGAGAGGCACTGCCCGCATACTTTGGTTGATGGCGCCGCTACGGGTTCACCCCTCTTCCTTCGTTCCATCATGTAGTTGAGTGGCACTACAACGAAGAAGTAAATTACACCGGCGATGATGAGGAAGTTTAGCGTGGCGGTGAGAAAAGGCCCATATTTGATGGGAGTTGCATTGAGATAGAAGGCAAGGTTATCGAAGTCCGGCGTCTTCACAATAGCCGCCACAAACTGCATTATGATGCCTTTGGTGAAAGCGGTCACGACTGCGCCAAAAGCTGTGCCGATGACGACAGCGACGGCTAGATCGACCACGTTGCCACGAAGGATGAAGTCACGGAATCCCTTAAGCATTGAGTTGCTCCTGGTTGAAATCGGCAGCGCCTGAGTATACCGCAGCGTGCCCGCTTGTTGGCCGCATTTAGGGCAGTCTAGAAGAGATAGGGGAAAAAAAGAAAAAACAGGATGAGGCAGACGGCCAACATATCCATAAAGAGGCAAAGGATGATGCCTGCATGGTAGAGATTGCGCCGCCGCCCCATGCAGCGCAGGGTATCGAAGGTTCCGAACAGGGCGAAAAGCGCGGGAATCAGAAGAAGTGGTGTGGCTCGGCTACGCGGGAATCCGGAAAGCCAGAATGAGGCCGCAAAACTCCCCACCACGAGCAGATTGCCGCGAAGCAGCGATTTGCGGCGCAGGTTGAAGACGACGAACGTTGGGAGAGGTCGAGTCAAGAGAGGGGACGACCGTACATTCGGGTTCGGTGCATTCGAGTTCGACTTCAAAGTGAGCTAGTTCTCGGCGGCTTGGCGTTTGTATGGGGTCTGCATGCGGGCTCTGGCTTCGTTGATCGCACCCTGCGTATTGTCGTTGGTCTGGACGGCGAGGCGATACTCGTTGACGGCGCGGTCACGCTGGCCAGTGACGTCGAAGATATAGCCGAGATGAATATGACTCCAGACTTCGGTCCAGCGCGGGTCATCATCGCCTCGCAGAGCGTCACGAAAGCTGTTTGCGGCGGATTGGTAGTTGCGCTGCAGAAAGAAAACCTCGCCAATGCGGTAGGCGCCGAGTGAGCTGTTCTTGTTGGAGTCGAGAGCCTTCTGGTATTCGGCTAATGCGCCAGTGAGATCGCCTTGGGCGACGAGTTGCTGGCCACGCAGAACGGCAACCCGGACGGCGAGGTCGGGAGTGCTCTTGAGCAGCCAATTTTCCGGGTCTATAGAGATGCGGCGCGGGCGGCCGAAGGTATCGACGGTATAGTTTGAGTCGGTGCCTGAGACCTCGATGCGGCGGTCCTCTGTCTTTCCGTCCGTCTCAATGCGCAGCTCAACCGGCATGCGGAACAGGTCGAGATCTTCAGTGATCGAACCTTGGGTGCGGAAGCCCTTGTTGTTGCCGAGACGGTAAACGGAATATTTATTGGCGAAAGAAGGTGCGCCCGTCCCATCCAGCCACTGCGCGAAGAAGGCAGTCAGGTCGAGATGGCTCTGAGCCTCGGCGACCTTGTTCACATCATCGCTGCGAATGCCTTTGTCTGTGAATTGCGAGAGCAGGCCGCGGAGGAATTTCTGAAACGTGTCGTCGCCCATCTGCCAGCGGAGCATGTGGAAGACCATAGCGCCCTTTTCCAGCGTCATGGACTGGAACTGCGGGGAGAAGGGATCGAGCCGGCCGAGCGTGGTGAGCGGCTCAGTATCGTAGGCTAAGGCGCCGGCGGAAACATCGCTGATCGCGGACTGGAAGCCTGTCTTTCCGGCCGAATCTTCGAGATACATCAGCTCGCCATAACGCGACATGCCATTGGTGATCCACGCGTCATTGAGCGTCGCGGGAGAGACTTCTGAGCCCCACCATTGGTGTGCCAAGGTGTTGGCAAGCAGGCGCTGGGAGTTGTGATCGACGATGCGATTCCCAGCGATGCAGGCCATCTGCGGCGCCCAGGCGGCGGAGACGGCGTCGTCCGGCAATTCAACGATATTAATGCGACCGGACTCGGGTTCGCCGAAGATACTGGTGAGGTACTCGAACTCGCGGCCAGCCAGGGCGGCGAATTCGGCAGCGCCAGACTTGCGATTTTCAGTCACAAAAACATGAATATTGCTGAGGCCCGACGCGGTGATGGCGGGCATGAACTTGCCGGCGACAATGGTCCCAGGGAAACCAGGCCTCGACCAGACGAAGCTGAACTCGGTGCGGCCGGTGGGAAGCGCCTTCGGGGTTGCGGTACCGCTGCCGACGGCAGTGTAACCGGCAGGGACGCGGATGTGCATCTCTGCGGTGAAACGATTAGTAAACAGGCCAGTCATCGGGAACCAGCGCCCCGGGTACAGCAAAATGCTTATCGGGTCAGCGACGGCTGCCAGCTTGATGCCTTCTACAGGGCTGGTGTCGGCGTTGAGCAGGGTGCCCGAATATTCGAAGTGGAACGTATTGGATGAGCCTTTGACCAGCGGCGTGGGCAGCGATACGTGGACGGTGGAATTTGTGGTGAGGCGCTCGGAGTTCAGTACCGTACCTTTGCTGTCGGTCAGCTTGGTGATGTTGAGGCCATTGTTCAACTCGAAGGTGGCCTGGGTGAGGTCCTCGAGGGCGTTGAAGGTAACATCGGCCGTTGCGGTGAGGCGATTGGCGGCGGGATCAAGGTCGGCGGTGATAACGTAGCCGGTGATGTTAAGCTGCGCGCGGACTGGCGCGGCCTGAGCGGTGTGCCAGGCGGGAATCATGAGGCCGCAGACAGCGAACAGCGCGGCGGTCAGAATGCCAGTTGCGAGAACCATTCGGCGGGGTTTTCGTGGTGCGGGTTGGAGGCTGGGAGACATGCGATCTTAGGTCCTCAGATGCGAATCAAGCTTGATGTTACTGGTAAGATGCGGCGAGTAGTGAAGCTGCTGGTGATTGGACGCACAAATTGGGCAGCCGTTTCTGATTGATGCTCAGCGAGTTAGACGTCGGCACGTGCAATTTGGCTATTCAGGCTGGGAGGTTTGCAGAAGGGCTTCGGCGGCGTCACAAACTCTTTGGATGGGATTGGAGTCGGGGCTCGGGAGAAGCTTGGCGCGGGCTTCGGTGAGGTCAGCGATCATCTGCGAGCGGGCTGTGGTGTCGTCGAGTAAGGGACGGAGGGCGGCGGCGAGATTGGCTGCGGTGAAACGTTTGTTGATGAGTTCGGGGACGATGCGGCGTCCGGCTATGAGGTTGGGCATTGCGATGGGGAGATTGCCGTCGGCGTCGCGCTGGGCCGGGATCTCGGCAGGGTAGCGGATGAGGGACTTAGCGATTGCGAACGTAAGGGCTGAGACTCGGTAGACGACTACGAAGGGATTGCCGATGGTGAGGGCCTGGACGGTGGCAGTTCCGCTGGCGACGATCGAGGCGCGGGCGTGGTGGAGAGCGGCTCGGCCATCGGGGACGAGATGGAGGTGAAGACCGGGTGTGGTTGATTTAGATACATCGGTCCAGCGCGCGCTCAGCCTCGCTACTTCAATTCGCAGTTCACCCATTGCGATGGTCGATGCAACGGGGAGAATAAACTCATATTTTTCATAATCCAGGAAAGACTCGGATGGTCGCCCTGGATCCCCGAATAAATCCCAAAAGTCAGCATTGTCCGGCGTTGCTGCGGCTACTGCGAGGCCAAGCATTCGCGGGAGGTTCAATTTAATCTCCTTCCAACGGCTGCCTGGAAGGAGCGCAATCCATTGCTTCGCGGAATCGAGATTGTGCTCGGCGGCGTAGGCTTCTCGGGAGATTGTGGGCAGCGGGAGCGTGGCGAGGGGATGGCCTACAAACTCAGCATCGACACCCCGGGCGCGGTAGAAGGCGGCTTCGAATGGGAAGATGACGAGCATCTTCGAAACGCACTCTTTGACCCAGCGGAGGCGGCGGCGCTTCCAGGCCCAGAGTTGCGGGCTGACAAACCAGAGGACTGGAACGCCGAGGCGCTTGCAGTGCATGGCGAGGCGGAAGTTAACATCAGGGAAGTCAATGAGGATGGCGAGCGCGGGTCGGTCATGCTTGATAGAGGCGACGAGCGCGCGGTATTGCGAGTGGATGTAGGGCGCGTGGCGGATGACTTCCGTGAGACCCATGTGCGCGACGTCTTCAGCGCGGACTATGCGTTCGAGGCCTGCGTCGGCCATGCCGGTTCCGCCTAGGCCGGTGAACGTCGCGGCTGGAATGCGGGTACGAAGTTCGGTAATGATCTCGGCGCCGTAGTGGTCGCCTGAGGCTTCGCCAGCGGAGAGGAAGATGCGCGGATTGGCATTATTGGCGATGAGAATAAGTTTAGTCTGTCTATCTGGAACGAGTCGCCGCGGCTAGGACACAGGCGTTCGGAGGCGGGAAATGAGCGGGAAAGCGAAGAGGTTTCGGGCGGTGTTGGAGAAGGGCGAGCGGGCGCTGGGATGGACGATTGCGCGTGTGCCATTTGATCCGGCGACTGACTGGAAGCAGATGGTGCGGCTGCGAGTTCGCGGGGATGTGAACGGCTTTGGGTTTCGGACTTCGCTGTTTCCGGACGCACGCGGGGGATTCTATCTGCTGGTGAATCGAGCGATGCAGGCGGGTGCTGGTGTCGGAATGGGCGACACTGCCGAGTTTCGGATTGAGCCGGATATGGAGTCACGTGAGGCGGAGTTGCCGGACGAGCTAGCGGTGCTTCTCGATGAGGAAGCCGGGCTTCGTGAGTGGTACGACGAGCTGACGGAGTACACGCGGCGCGAGATTGGCAAATGGGTAACCGGCGTGAAGGGCGATGACGCTCGGATGCGGCGCGCGGAGCAGATGGCGGAGCGTCTGCTCGCGACAATGGAAGGGGAGCGCGAATTGCCTCCGGTAATTGCGGCGGCGTTTCGTGCGAGGCCAAAGGCGAAGTCGGGATGGGCGAAGATGACCGAGTTGCAGCGGCGTGTTGAGTTGATGGCGGTGTTTTATTACCAGACCGTGGAGGCGCGGCAGAAGCGGGTTGAGAAGCTGTGCGATGCGGCCGAGAAACGGGCAGAATAGCTTCTCACTCTGCGGCGGCGTGGGCGAGGGCTTGGACGGCAGATAGGTTTTCGACCAGGTGCTGAGAGAAATCATGGCGCTGCTGCAACCAGGCGGGATCGTCCCAGAAGAGGATGGTTTTACCAGACTCGGTTTCCGCGACGAGGATCTTGAGGGGTAGATCAAGGGCGGCGCTGGGTGCGTCGATCATGATTGACGTTCCCGTTTTAGCGCTGCCAAAAATCAGGAGCTTGGTCGGCCGCATAGAAAGGTCTGCAGCGAAGGCTTCGCCGGCGTGATCGATAAGCGCGAAGAGTTTAATGCCTTTTTCTTGAAGAAGGGACCGAAGGCGGGTTACGGTTTCGTCGACGGAATGGTTGCTGACAACGGTTTCAATGCCTTCAAACACGCGGACCTCCTGACTATCCGATTGCCCAAGTGGCAATTCGTCGTGCGGGCAGTCTACATCCCACCCTTCGCAAGTACGCGAAGGATGGAGCACCCGAGCGGTGTGGGGTTTGTGATCTGTTGTGGCGGATCACTGTGAGGCCAGCCATGCGAGGGTTTTGGTGGCGAGACGGTCGAAGGCGGTTACGGCGAGGCGAAGGTGGTCTTCGGTGGTGTCTTCGATCTTGTTGTGGCTGATGCCGCGGAGGGATTGGACGAACATCATGACGGTGGGGATGCCGGCGCGGGCGACTTCAGCGGCGTCGTGGAGTGGCCCGGAGGGAAGGCTGGGGATGGCCGTGCCGGTCGGGATGGTCTCCGCGATCGCCTGCTGGGCGAGGGCGATGAGGGCGGGGTGGAACGGGATGGGCTCAATGTTCCAGATGCGGGACCACTCTACGGTGCAGCGTTCTTCGGCGGCGAAGCGGCGGCTGGCCTCCTGTGCTTCGCGATACATGGTAGCGAGAATCTCGGCGTTGAGGTCGCGCTGGTCGAGAGTGCATTCGCAACGGCCGACGACGGCAGTAACGATTCCGGGGAAGGTTTTGACCGAGCCCATGGTGCAGACGGCGTCGGTGTGGCGGGTGGCGATGGTGCGGATTTCGAGGGCGAGGCGGGCGGCGGCGGCGAGGGCATCGCGGCGATCGGCCATGGGGGTTGAGCCGGAGTGGGCTTCCTGGCCTTGGAATACGATGGCGTGGCGTTCGACGCCCTTGGTGCCGAGGACGGCGGCGAGGGGGAGTCCGAGTCGTTCCAGCACAGGACCTTGCTCAATGTGGAGTTCCAGGTAGGCGGCGATGTTGGCGCGCTCAACCGCTGCTTCGCCGATGCGGACGATGTCAATGTTGTGCTCGGCGAGAGCAGATTCCATGGTGATGCCGTCGCGGTCGGTGCGGACTCGGTCTGCGGCGACGCTGTGGGTGCCAGCGAAGGCAGAAGAGCCAAAGAGGCTGCGGCCGAACCGTGCGCCCTCTTCGTCGGCCCAGTCGACGATGCGGAGGGTGAAGGGCTGCCGGCCGTTATGGTCTCGGGCGATGGCGGTGAGGACTTCGAGCGCGGTGACCACGCCGAGTGCGCCGTCGAGCCAGCCTCCGTTGGGGACGGAGTCGAGATGACTACCAAGGACGAGGGATTTTGGAGACGCACCTGGAAGCGTGACCCAGTTGTTGCCGGCGGCGTCACGGTGGTGCTCGATCTTCCAGGCGGCGGGAAGACTGGCGAGTTTAGTGGCGAACCACTCGCGGGCCTTTTGCCAGATGGGCGTGAAGGCGAGGCGTTGTGCTCCGTTTGCGTCGCTGGTGAGGGCGGCAAGTTCGCGGAGGTTGGCGATGACTTGATTTGGGTCAGCGGGCACCGTCGCTCCTGGGAAGATTGTCGATCGTTGCTGAACTTCTTACACTGATGGTACCTCCCTCTCCCCGGGTATATGGCAAAATTTCAGAAACAAGTTAGTTGCAGATCGGTACATACCATTGGCATCTACTGTTCGGCTGTCAGATGTGAGATTTGGCGCGCTTGAGGTCCGGTCCGGGTTTGCTGTACGGACTAATCTTGGGCGCGATGAATGGCAATAAGACGTAGACCATGACCTCAGCCGCTGAAGCCGCGCTCCATGATGGCTCTTTGCGGCACGACTGAAGCCATGCCCGTAGGCAAGACCCGAACCATGAAGACGCAGATTGTACGCGGGTATTAAGACGCTGACTTATGAGGGGGAAGTGAGCGGGGCATGAAGCGCATGTAATCGGGCAGGATGAAACGGATTTTAAGGAGACTGGTGATGCTGCGCGGGGGTTGCGATTAGTTTAGATGGAGTATCGAATGACTTGCGAAGGGCGAAGACGATTCTTCGGTGGGAATGGCCAGCAAGACAAGCAACAACAACGGCGAAATGCGGAATTTTCGATGTGCTCAGGCAACAGCGAAATGCGGAGATTCTTCGCTGCGGTCAGAATGACAAGGTCGGCGGAATGACATGTTGTGCCATGACAAGTCAGTGCAACTAGTTTTCGCGGCAGGAGGATTGGCTGGGTTGTCGACTCAGTCGATGGCGGAGGGAACATGGAGCGAGTTGTGGTCCCCAAGTTGGGCTGCGGTCGCGTTGCCCTGGATGGTGATGCTGCCGGCACCGGTCGTGGCGCGGATAGTGGGGCCACCACCGTTGACCGTGCCGGAGACGTGGTGTCGGTTGAGGGAGCCTTGCATCACGATGGGCTGATCGACGTGGACGGTGCCGGCACCAGTGTTGGAGTTGAGGGTGAAGCGGGTGTTGTCGGCGAGTTTGAGACGGATGCTGCCAGCGCCGGCGGAAAGATGCCAGTCGGTCGTGGGATTGCCGGCGACCTCGATGGAGCCTGAGCCGACGCTGGCGTCGAGACCGCCCGCGAGGCCATCGATGTGGATGGAGCCTGATCCGGTGTGGACCTTGACTTGGCTGGCGCCGGCAAGAGAGAGTTGGAGCGAGCCGGAGCCAGAGTCGGCGGAGACGGCGGACTGCATCCCGGCGATCTGGATAGTGCCGGACCCGGTATGTGCGGTGAGGTTGGTGGAGCGGGGCGTGGTGACGTCGTAGTCGATGGAGATGTTGCGGAAGAAGTCGGAGTCAGCGTGGGGCACGGAGACGGTGATCGTTGTTGCCAGACTGCGAGATGGGTGGGTTGGCGGCGATCTGCTTGACGCTGTCTTCGTTGGCGCTGGAGAAGAGCCAGCCGAGGTGGGCATGAACATGGCCGATGATGTGGAACTGGTTGTCCGGACCAGCGGTTACGTGGGTATATCCAGAGCCGGTGGAGATCACGACGGTGGGAGACGCGCCGACGGACAGGGTCTTGTCGAAGGTGGCTTCAGAGTCGACGAAGGCGTAGGTCGGGGTCGCAGCGACCGATAGGGCAAACGCGGCGGCGAAAAGAGAGTAGCGGATCATAAAACCTCCTGCGAACAGCGGCTTTGTTGCTATGGGGTGAACGAAGTATAAGTCCCAATTTTACATATGGATGCCCGAGGCTAAGAGAGGGCGGGGCTCTCTTTGTGCGAGTTCGTTAACGAATACGGGCGCGGGGGCTTGGCGGTTCCATTCGTTTTCTAGGGTAAGTGGACTGGCATAGCTTGCGATCGAAGCATTTTCATCGATAGACAAACGGACTTTGGTAGATCGAGATGGAGAGATTCTGGCAGAGGTTGTGGGGCAGTTTACGCTCGATCCTTCGCGATGAGACCCGCCATGGATGGCCTGGCCAGAGAATCAGACGAAGGGCAAATACTGAGATTCTGGCTACGCCAGAATGACGAGGGTAGGGGCGGGATCGTGGCTCAGTGGCCACGCCGGGGAGGACCCCGGTTGAAAGCGGGGTTGGCTAGTTGCTGGTAGCGGTCTTGCTGCTAACTAGTTGATGGTCCGGTATTGGGACTAGCGATTCAGGCTCTTACGGCGGAGCTTAGACTTCCACACCTGGGCTGGTCTACGACCAGACCTTTGGCTTCAAATATTTTCACTGATATTGCGACGGACGATAGAACGTCAAGACGGAGAGTTTTGATTGAACTGCGGCGGACTTGCGATGTTCGGCTACACTGGAACCGCTGAGGGGAGCCTTCATGTTCCGTCGCGCAGGCTTTCTTCTTCTGGCATTGGTTGCCACTGCTGTATCAGGGTTGGCCCAGAGCGGGGCACCCACAGCAGCACGAAAACCGGTTCTTCAGTGATACTGCTGGGGAACCCAGCACCTTGCGTGCGATGGCAGAAGGCACGGGCGGCCACGCGTTCTACAACACCAATGGCTTGACGCAGGCCGTAGCGATGGCGATCGACGAGGGCTCCAACTTTTATACGCTAACCTACATCCCGTCCAACTCTGAACAGGACGGCAAGCTGAGGAAGATCAAAGTTCAGGTTGCGCGCCGGGGCTTAAATCTTGCCTATCGCCAGGGTTACTACGCCGATCGTCCGAACGGTATCAAGAGCGCTTATGCGGGGCGCACAACTGCTGCCGCGACTCCCTCTGGCGGCATCGCTGTGCAAGTGAGCGATCGCATGTCGATGATGCGGGGCGCGCCTACGTCTGCCGAGATTCTTATGGAGGTTGGCGTGGTTTCCATGACCACCGGGGCCCACACGGAAGATACGGTCGCTAAGCAAATTTATCCAGCTCTGCCTCACCCCAGCATTGGATTCCTGTGATGAGGATTGCAACCACAAGAGGTAGTTTGCGGCTGTTTGCGCTTGACTATGCGGAGACTGTGGAGGCGGCGGTGGGGGTGGCTAGTTCCTGATCGCGGTATTGGAGCTGGTAGAGCTTGTAGTAGAGGCCGCGCTGGGAGAGGAGTTGCTGGTGGTTGCCGCGCTCGCGAAGCTGCCCTTTGTGCATTACGAGGATGGTGTTCGCCGACTGGACTGTCGACAGGCGATGGGCGATGAGGACGCTGGTGCGGCCGGTGATCATGCGCGATAGGGCGAGGCGGACGCGGTGCTCGGTGTCGGTGTCGACGGAGCTGGTGGCCTCGTCGAGGACAAGGATGGCTGGCTCGTGGGCGAGGGCTCGGGCGAAGGAGATGAGCTGCTTCTGGCCGGTGGATAGGGTGGCTCCGCGTTCCTGGACCGGCTCCTGGAATTTTAGCGGGAGGGTTTGGATAAAGTCGGCGATGTTGACTTCTTCGGCGGCCTTTTCAAGGGCTTCGTCGGTAATCCATTTGCTGCCGAGACGGATGTTGTCGGCGATGGTCCCGGTGAAGAGGAATGGGTCTTGCAGGACTACTCCGAAGCGGCGGCGGAGGGCGGTGAGGTCCTGGTCGCGAATGTCGATTCCGTCGATGAGGATCTGGCCGTGCTGGATGTCGTAGAAACGCATCATGAGCGAGATGATGGTGGTTTTGCCGGCCCCGGTGTGGCCTACGATGGCGGCGGTTTCTCCGGGGTCGACGATAAAGGAGACTCCACGGAGGATCCATTCAATGTCTTTGAGTGGGCCAGAAGCGAAGTCGGTGGACAGTGAACGCAGGTCCTTCGACTCCGCGGTTTGCAAAGAAAGTGAATCGCTACGCTCAGGATGACGGCTTTGTTCCAACGCGGCGAGTTGGGCTTCGGTAAGGGATTGGTAGGTAAACCAGACGTTGCGGAATTCTATGGAGCCGGAGTTGTTACCGGAGATCGGGTTGGTGGGCGAGACGATGATGGGTTGCGTGTCTATGAGTTTGAAGACGCGCTCGCTGGCTGCCATGGCGGCCTGCAGGATGTTGTACTTCTCGCTGAGGTCCATGATGGGCCGGAAGAAGCGCTGCGCGTACTGGATGAAGCCGATGAGTACTCCGATGGAGACTGTGCCGAAGAAGCCGGATGTGCGAACCAGGGATGGATGCGCGGCGATGAAGGCTGCGTTGTGCAGGACTGCGGTGCCGCCGCGCCAGAGGATAAGGGCGATGGCTGTAGAGCTTAGGAATTCGACGACCGGATAGTACCAGGCGTAGGCGAAGATGGCGTCGGTCCAGGCTTGCTTGTTTTCCAGGTTGACGGCGGAGAAGTCATTGAAGGCGCGCCGCTCGCGGTTGAAGAGTTGCACGATGGACATGCCGGAGACGTATTCCTGCGTGAAGGAGTTGATCTTCGCCGTGGCTGCGCGCTGGCGGCGGTAGCTGTCGCGGACCTTGGCGCGGAAGATGCGGGTAACGAAGAGGATTGCTGGGATGACGGCGACTGTTAGTAGCGCGAGCGGCCAACTCTTCCAGATCATGATGCCAACGATGAAGGCCAGGGTGAAGACGTCTTCAAAGATGGCGAGGACGCCGGAGGTGAACATCTCGTTGAGCGCGTCGACGTCGGATGTGAGACGAGTGACGAGGCGGCCGACGGGATTGCGGTCGTAGAAGGCGGGGGACATGCGCTGCAGGTGGCGGAAGATCTGCCTGCGCATGTCGAACATGACCTTCTGGCCCGTCCACTGCATAAGGTAGGTCTGCAGCAATTCGAGCAGGAAGGTGAAGAGTAGCGCTCCTAAGTAAATGACGGCGATCAGGGTGATGCCACGCATGGGCGTGATGGGATAGCGGCTGAGATGGCGAGCTAGCCAGGGGAGATGCGTGGGCGGAGCGGCCGACATGTAGGTGTCGACGGCGATCATGACTAGCAGAGGGCCGGCCGAGTCAGTGGCGGACTTGAGGACGGTGGCGACGGCGGAGATCGCGACCTGTAGCTTGTATGGGCGCAGGTAGGTGAGTAGACGGCGCATGAGTCGGCCGTCGTACGCCTTGCCGGCTACGTCTTCGTCATGGGCGGCCTTGGGGGCGGCTTGTTTAGGATTGTTTTCGTCGGCCATCCAGTGTCCATTTTAGATGGTCGGGGGGACGGATGGATTCTGCGGAGCGCAATCTAATGCGGAAGTGGAGGGTGGGTTGAAGCGAGGAACCTTGGTGCGGTGTATGCGGGGGGCTCGGTCCGAGCAGACGACGCCGAGGATTGCGCCCTGGTCGGGGCGCTGAAGGAAGATGACGACGCGGAAATTGGTGTGGTTGGCATCTTTGGGTACTGTGGCGGAGAACTTCAGTGGCTTAGCGGCGGCATCGGAGGAGCTACCGATGCGTTGCAGGGTGCGGACGATTGATACATGCTGGAGCGTGCGGCCTCCGTTTTCACCGCGCTGGACTTGGGTGGAGGCCATGGACTCTGTGACGGCGGCGTATAGGTCGGTGCTGGCGGTAATTTTGGTGGAAGGCGTGAGAGAGACTTCGCCGCTGAGTTGGTTGCCGTCGAAGGTGAGTGAAGAGCGGTTAAGAGCGAGCTTTGGAGCGCAGGCAGCCTGGGTGATTGCGCGAAGGGCGTGGGCTGAGTCGTTTCCTACGAACTGGTCGGTGCCGTCTACGATCATCTGCGGCGTGTAGTTATCGTCGGTGGGGAGGCGTTGGGTGTAGTGGCTCTGGCGGTGGGTGAATAGGTACGAGCAAAAACGGTCGTGCCAGCCGAGCGAGTCCCAGTACTCGACGTGCTCCTCCAGAACGAGGATTTCGGCGGCGGGGACGGGTTGATCTTTGAGCAGACGGGCGAGCAGAGCGTCGGCGGGAGGGTAACTGGAGCAGCCTTCGGAGGTGAAGAGTTCGACCAGGACTGGAGTGCGGGCGGGGTTCGATTGTGAGAGTGCCGGCGCGATGGTGACGGCGAGAAATACAGCGGAGTAGGGTGCGTGCGCGATCGTGTTCGGTAGACATAGCATTTGATGGCATCCCCCTCTTCGACCTGAGCGTGCCGGGTTGGGGAAATGTTCGTGAAAGAATTGCAATGGGGTTAGCAGTTTGAGCGATTCGGTTGGAGTTTACATTTCGGTGCCGTTTTGCAGGGCGAAGTGTACGTACTGCAACTTTGCGTCGGGAGTGTTCGGTGTGGAGCGGATGGACGGGTATGTGGACCGGGTTTGCGCGGAGATCGAGGCGGCACGGATGAGGGCGGGACGTGTGTGTGCGAATCTGCCGGGGCGGGTGGATACGATTTTCTTTGGGGGAGGGACGCCTAGTCTGCTGAACGCGGGGCAGATGCGGCGGTTGTTTGGGGCGCTACGCGGGGAATTCGAGGTCGCAGAAAATGCGGAGGTGACGCTGGAGTGTGCGCCGGGACAGTTGGACGAAGAGACATTTGACGAGATGCTGCGGCAAGGGATGAACCGCGTCAGCTTTGGGGTGCAGTCGTTTGTGAATGCGGAGTCGAAGGCGGTGGGGCGGCTGCATACGCGGGAGATGTGCCTGGCTGAGATTGCGCGGATGCGGGCGACTGGGGTCGAGGACATCAATGTGGATTTAATTGTGGGGCTGCCCGGGCAGACTGCGAAGAGTTGGCGCGAGTCGGTGGAGGTGGCGGTTGCGAGTGGCATACCGCATGTGAGTGTGTACATGCTCGAGGTGGATGAGGATTCGCGATTGGGGCGGGAGATGCTGGCGGAGGGTTCGCGCTACGGTGCGGGTGGTGCGCCTTCTGATGATGAGACGGCAGAGTGGTATGGGGCGGCGTGCGAGTGGTTGGAGGCGGGCGGGATCGCGCAGTATGAGATTTCTAACTTTGCGCGGAGGGGAGGGCCGGACGAAGCCGACGGCGGAGATTCTGACTCTGCAAGTCGGAATGCCGCTTCCACAAAGGAAGCGGATTACCGGTCGAGACATAACGTGAAGTATTGGCGGCGACAACCGTACTTGGGATTTGGGCTGGATGCGCACTCGATGCTGCGGACGACGGAGGGCGCGGTTAGGTGGGCGAATACGGACGATCTGGCAAGGTACGAGGTTCCGGATAGGGACGAGGTACAAGGTTCGAGGTTCAAGGGTAATGCTGGGCTGGTGCAAGTTGGTCGCGGAGGGACGGTGGGGGTAGAGGTGGTGGGTCGGGAACAGGCTTTCGAGGAGGTTATGTTTCTGGGGTTGAGGATGAACGTCGGCGTGAATTTGGATGCGCTGCGGGCGGAGTTTGATGAGGGCTTGATGCGGAATGCGGTTGCCGCGCTGGGTGATGTGGTGGAGGCTGGGTTGGTGGTGCGGGATGGGAGTTGGGTGAGGCTGACGGCGAAGGGGAGGATGGCTTCCAATGAGGTATTCAGCCGATTGCTGGTGGGGGTGTGATCCGATTCGGAATGGGGCGGGCATCAAGGCGTAGGGCAACGGCAAGAGCAACTGCAACGACAACGGCAAATACGGGGATTCCCCGCTGCGCTCAGAATGACAGACAGTTTTTCAAAATGGGATAGGGAACTGACGTGAGGGATGTGTTGATGAAGATGATTGATTTGCGAAGCGATACGGTGACTCGGCCTACGGCGAAGATGAGAGCGGCGATGGCCGAGGCTGAGGTTGGTGACGATGTGTATGGTGAAGATCCGACAGTGAATCGGCTGGAGGCGCGGGCGGCAGAGGTGTTTGGGCGCGAGGCTGGGCTGTTTGTGCCGACTGGGACAATGGGGAACCAGATCGCGATCCGGCTGCACACCGAGCATGGGCTGGAGGTGGTGTGCGAGTCGCGGGCCCATGTGCTGGATTGGGAGATGGGTATGACGGCGGCCTTCTCCGGATGCACGTTGCGGACGGTGACGGCAGAGCGTGGGATCCTGACCTGGGAGCTGGTGCGGGCGGCGATTTTTCAAAATGTTCACTTCCATGCGTCTACAGGATTGATTTGTATCGAAAATACGCACAATATGGCTGGTGGTACGGTGATTGCTGTCGCGACGGCTCGGGAGATTTGCGATGGGGCTCATGCAATGGGGTTGCCGGTGCATCTGGATGGGGCACGCATATTCAATGCAGCAGCGGCGCTGGGGGTTGGCGTGAGTGAGCTGACGAGCGGCTTCGATACGGTGATGTTTTGCCTGTCAAAGGGGCTGGGAGCTCCAGTGGGGTCGATGCTGGTGGGCAGTGCTGCGGCGATGGAGCGGGCACGGCACTTTCGCAAGTCGTTGGGTGGCGGGATGCGGCAGGCTGGGGTGTTGGCGGCGGCCGGGCTGATAGCGCTCGAAGAGATGCCGGCGCGACTGGGTGAGGATCATACCAACGCGCGCCTATTAGCGGAGGCAGTTGCGGAGTGCGACGCAGCAGAGCTTGATATGGCTACGGTGCAGACAAATATTGTGATTTTCAAGCTGCGAAGGGGGGGGGACGCGACTGCGTTCTGCGATGCGTTGAAGGCGAAGGGCGTGCTGGCGAGTTGGATCGGACCACGGGCGGTGCGGTTTGTTACACACTTCGACGTAAATCGGGAAGCGTGCGAGCAGGCGGCGAGCGCGGTTGGGTTATTGCTGCGAGGATGGAAGTGATCGCAAGCTGAGTGGAAGGGCGGAGAGGTAGCGGGCGGACAGTGTACTTTCCACCCATCGCGATGGAGCTGCGATAAATGGGGCACCCACAATTTGTGGTCACTTGATATGAAAATGATCTGGTGACACGAAGATGCTTCGAGCGAAAGTCTTTGCCTAATAGCTCCTGATCGGATACCTTTTTTGAGACGCCTGGCCCTGCTGCCAGCGCAGTGTAAATGCGTAGATTTGGGCCCTGTGCGACAGCTATTATTTGGAGGCGAAAGGTATGTTTCGAGCGGTGGTGGTTGGGCTTGCGATTGCGATTTGCTGCGGGATGCCGGCGTTGGGCGAGGCCGATCCGGCTTCGCTGGAGGGCTACTTTACGGGGAAGACGGTGGTCGCCAAGATTGACATGCCTGGGACGGCGAAGGGCATCGATCTTGATTTTGAAAAGCCCACGCCGCTTGACTGGAAGAGCTATTCCTCGCGGCTGAACGATTTCGGAATTGCTATCCATCGAGGAGATTTGGTCAGGGTGACCAAGGTTGCGCTTAAGGGCGACCACATTGAATTTCAGTTGAATGGTGGCGGATATGGCACGTTTGGCGAGAATACCTCCACTACGGTCAATGCCAAGGATGTCGATAAGACCAAGTATGAAAAGGGTCTGGAGAAGCAGCTTGACCAGACCAAGGATCCGAAGGCAAAGCTAAGCATTCAGACTCAATTGGATGGTGAGCGCGAGCGGCGGGAACGGCAGCAACGAGCGAACAGGGATGAAGCCGAGGCGGCCAGCCGGATAAAGGCTCAGCAGTTGGCTGAAAAGCGCATGCGTGGAGGGTCGCGGTTCAACTTGAACTTCAAGAAATCAGTGCCGTCCGACGATCGCAACCCGGACGCGGTGATGAAGCTGCTGGCGCAGTACCTGGATTTTTATACGACGCAAGCAGGTGGGGTGGGGCCAGTTCCGGCTGTGCCTGCGGGCGCCGGTGATCAAACTCTTGTGCGCCGGATTCCGTACGTTAGCGGAAGCGCCGCTGGTGTGACGCAGTTGAAACGCGGCATGAAGATGGAGGACGTTACCGCTCTGCTGGGTGAGGTAAATTCAACGTCGCAGTCGGTTTCCAGTGAAGGCCTGAAGACGCAGGTGGTCGAGTACCAGACCGAGGACAGCGCGGTGAATGTGACGTATGTAGAAGGCGTGGTGGTCCGTTACACGATCAATTCGAAGTAACTGCGGAGCGTGAGCGTTCGATCAGTCGCCGCCAAGGTCGATCACGGGTTTTGAGGCCAGGAAGACTGAGGCGATTGTTCCCCGGTCAGGACCCTCGTTGCGGCTGTCGAGTTGAATTGAGCCAGCATGCTTGCGGATGATGCCTTGGGATACCCAGAGACCGAGGCCGGTTCCGCGCTCCCCTTTGGTCGTGAAGAAAGGATGAAATAGACGGTCGCGGATTTCGGGTGCGATTCCTGGGCCGTTGTCGCAGATTTCGACGACAGCACCGGCTTGTGTGTTGTCTCCGGAAGGCTTGACCACGGCCTTTTGCGGAATGACACGAACCGTTACCGCGCCGTCCTGACCTGCAGCTTCGGCTGCGTTTGTGATGATGTTGGTGAAGACCTGGCGGAGTTCCGCGGGAAACCCTTCGACGATAACTCCGGGCGGCAGATCGGAGGAAACCTGAACTCCGAGGGCGTTGAAGCGTCCCTCCATCAGAAGGAGCAGATCCTCGAGCATGTCTTTAAGGTTAACCGGAACAGGCGCCTTTGACTCGCGATAGAGACTGAGCATGGCTCGGCTGATATGGGTGACTCGGGTGAGTTCCGTCTGGGCGATTTCCAGATAGTGTTTCGACTCTTCATCGGTGGGATCCTGCTGCAAGAGATAAAGGAGGTTTGCAACTGAGTCGAGTGGGTTGTGAATCTCATGAGCAATGGTTGCGGCGAGGCGGCCTGCGACGGCGAGTTTTTCGTTGGCGAGCAGTGCGGCGCGTGTCCTCCGCTCCATGGTGACATCGCGGAAGACCATGACGATGCCGGTCAGTTCGCCGGCTGCGTTGCGGATGGGTGAGCCGCTGTCATCGATGGCAATCTCGGAGCCATCTTTGCGGATGAGCACGGTGTGGTTGGCTATACCGACGATGCGATTGAGCCGCTGCACTTTAGATACGGGATTCTCCACCGGCTCACGCGTGGCCTCGTTGACGATGTGAAAGACCTCGTCAAGGGGGCGGTCGCGTGCCTCGGATTCGATCCACCCGGTGAGTTCCTGGGCTATGGGGTTCATCAGCTCGACGCGACCGTCTACATGACAGCTGATGACTCCATCGCCGATGGAGGTGAGGGTGGTGCGCAGGTGTTGTTCGGACTGGAATAGCTCCTCAGCCCGGCGGCGCTGGAGATTGAGCGCAGTTTGGAATGCAGCGGAGATATGCTCTAGCCGATTGCGTGTGAACAGGCTGATGAAAATGCCGACGCTCAGCGCGAGGACGATGAAGATAGCTAGTATTTGGCGGGTCTGCCTGTGCCATTGATCGGCTCGGTCGATGCGAACTTGTTGCGAAGTAGACACGATGGTATTGAGCAGAGAACGCATCTGATCCATCTCCGCCCTGCCCGTCAGGTTAACGTCGTCGTTATCGGCGTGTCCGCCGGCACCAATCGTAGCAATCAGAGATTCCGCGAAGGTCTGATGCCATAACTGGTGCTCTGTCGCAAACTGAGCGAGGGCATCTTTCTGTTCGGGAGTTGCGATTACCTGGAGGCGAGCGATAGCCTGTTGCATTGGGGCTTCGGCATAGTGATACGGGGCAAGGAAGCGCGGGTCGGAGGTGACTTGGTAGCCGCGCAGGCCGGTCTCCTCATCGATAACGAGTTTTTCGATTAGAGTAGCCAAGGTGATTCTCTGATCAGACTGTTCAACCCTGTCCACGGTAACGTTGGACCCGTGAATCTGCCATACCAAGACAGCGGCCAGAAAGAGGCACGCGACGATGGGAAGAATCATGGCCTGCCGGAGGGTTTGTTCGAATCGCTTTAGCTCCACGCGGCCTCGACTTTCTTTTTGATTGATGGGCTCGATGAACATCCGCTAACGTCCAGTTGCGATGCGGATTACATCGAGAGCAGGTTACCCAGCTTTTGGAGAAGCGCTGGCGCGCCTTCTCCTTTGGTCATGTAGATGTCGACGAGTGAACTCACTTCTTCGGGAAGGCCGACGTAGGCCGAGAGCAGGAGAATGGGAACTGTGGGCTTAGCCTGCCTCATTCTTTTCGCGACCTCGCCGCCATGCATTCCAGGCATAGCGTAGTCGAGGACCACAGCGTCGATTGGTTGGGAGGCGAACAGGTCGATTCCCGACCGACCGTCTTCGGCGGTCAGCACCCTGTACCCGGCGCGTTCGAGCAGCATTTTCCGAACGCGGAGCCCGACTACTTCGTCGTCGACGCAAAGAATCAGAGGAGTCTTATTCTCTATCATTTGGAAGCTCTCCGGGCCCGGAACAACACAGCCAGTATACCTTTGCGCGAGCGAGGCCGCGTGCCTAACGAGCAAAGCATTCATCGAACGTTAGCAAAAGAAAGTACAGGTGTGGGCTAAGCTGAGAACGGCTGTCCTGGACGGCGGAGAACGCTCGATGAGAGTATCTCCGCGCAGGCGGCTACGGGGCATGCATTTTCGCCCGATGCAGGTGAAGAACGAGGGAAGCGCATTGAGTCAAACAGTATTCGTGTTGGAAGACGACGCCGACATCTCTCGGTTGGTCCAGTACCATCTGGAGGCGGCCGGGTTTTCGGTGCGGCCATATATGACCGTTGGCCAGATTGTTGCGGATGCGGAACGGGAGCCGCCAGGCTTGTTTCTATTGGACATCATGGTTCCGGGCGGAGACGGACTGGATCTTTGCCGGAGGCTGCGGAAGAATGCGGCGCTGAGTACCGTACCGATTATCTTTTTGACGGCACGTGCGGCTGAGAACGATCGCGTGACCGGGCTGGAACTGGGCGCGGACGATTACATTACCAAGCCTTTTGGTACGCGCGAACTGGTAGCGCGGGTGAAGGCTGTGCTGCGGCGCTTTGAGCGGCCGACTACGCCCTCAGTGGTGAAGTTCGAGAACGTAGAAATTGATGCGAATGCGATGCAATTGAGGGTTGACGGTGAACTGGTGACGACGACGGCGACGGAGTTCCGGTTGCTGGATTATCTGGCTCGGCATCCGGGGAGGGTATTCAGCCGCGACCATTTGCTAGACGCGGTCTGGGGCGATGCGCGGTTTGTAACGCCACGGTCGGTCGATGTGTATGTTCGTCGGATTCGCGAGAAGATCGAGGCAGACGCGGAGACGCCGCGGTATCTTAAAACGATGCGTGGCGCCGGGTATCGGTTCGAGATTCCGAAGACGCTTCCCCCAAGCCCATAGCGCGGTTGGTTAAGGAAACAGTGCGCAAATTTCCGCTGATGGATCTGAACATTACGACGTCGCTCGCCACTGGGGCCGTGGTTGGGGCCGTCTTTCTGGTGATGCAGGGCAAACGGCCCATGTTTGCAGCGGTCGCGGGTATCATTTGCTGCTTCGTTTTCGCGGGTCTCTTTCGGTGGAGGGTACGGCTCGCGGCGCGCGTACTTAGCGAAAGGATTCTTCAACTGCCGAATCAGGACATCCAGACGGGAAATCACTTTGTGTCTGAATTCGGCGGAGTGGAGGAAAGCCTTCAGAACGCCTCACGTGGGCTCCAGTCGCAGTTAGAAGCAGTTGCAGCCGATCGGCAACAGTTGGAGGCGCTGCTCGATTCCATGCAGGACGCAGTGATCGCCGTGGATGCGGCGGGGCGGATTCAGTGGACGAACCAGAGGATGCACCGGTTGATTCCAGGGTCGTCGATCCAGAGTCCGGTGCGGGTGGGACATGCTTTAGTGCAGACCGTGCGCGATCCGGAGGTTCTGGAGTGCGTGCGGGCCGCGCTGGAAGACCGGGCTGTGTGCGAGCGAAGGACGACCACGCTGCTGCCTGGCCGGATCTTCGAGATCAACGCGTCGCCGATGCCGGGTGGCGGTGCCGTCGCGGTGCTACACGATATCACGCGGATCGAACAGGTAGAGAGGACGCAGCGGGATTTTGTGGCAAACGTATCGCATGAGCTTCGGACGCCGCTCACTTCGATCAGCGGATATGTGGAGACGCTGCTGGATCATGAGGTGTTGAGTCCGGTTGCAGAGGAATTTCTGACGACGATTTTGAAGAATGCGACGCGGATGAATCGGCTGACTGAGGACTTGCTTACGATGGCCCGGGTGGAATCGCCGGAGTCCAAAATGCATCCGGCGCCGGTGCGTGCGGACGTGCTGGTGCGGGATGCTGTGGCGGCGATGCGCGGGCTGGAGCAGGATGAGGCGGCGGAGATCGAGATCGGTGCGACGACGTCGGCGGAGGTGTTCGCGGATACGGATTCGGTGCTTCAGGTGCTTGGAAATCTGATTGAGAACGGGATCAAGTACGGGCGCCCAAGAGATAAGGTGCCGAGCCGTGTGGTGGTGAGTGCACGGGAGTTCCCTGGGATCGACGGTCGGTGTGGGGCGGTGGAATTCAGCGTGCAGGATTTTGGGCAGGGGATAGCGTCGGAACACCTGGGCCGGATCTTCGAGCGATTTTACCGGATCGATAAGGCTCGGTCGCGGGAGTCGGGCGGGACTGGGCTCGGACTTGCGATTGCCCGGCATATGGTGGAGTCGCAGGGGGGGTCGATCCGGGCCGAAAGCGAACTAAATTCAGGGAGCAATTTCCTGTTCACTCTGCCGCTTGTAGGTCCACTCCACTAATTTACGCGCTGTGGCTAAAGGGTTTATTCAGTCTTTCACGTGTATGTAACCTTCCCGTAACACGATGGCGGGACACTATCTAGAGCGTCCGAGTGCAGAGGTTGAACGCCATTCGTCGAGATGTTCGATGTGTGTCACGCTGCGAGTTCTGGACCATAGGGAGAGACGAGTGAAATCGAGATGGATTGCAGCAGTGATGACGGTGATGATGGCAGGTGTGGCGGGCGCGCAGAATATCAATGCGGCGGGAGCCACGTTTCCGTATCCGATCTATAACAAATGGTTTACTGAGTACAGCCACCTGCATTCGAATGTAAAGATTAACTATCAGCCGATTGGGTCAGGCGGCGGGATCAAACAGGTTTCGGATGGCATTGTAGACTTTGGCGCGAGCGATGGTCCGATGAATGATCAGCAACTGTCCGAAGCGAAGGTCAAAGTGATGCATATTCCGACCGTTCTGGGGGCGGTGGTGCCGATTTATAACCTACCGGGCGTTACGAATGATTTGAATTTTGCTCCGGACGTAATTGCAGACATCTACCTCGGCAAAATTACGAAATGGACGGATGGACGGATCTCGAAGGACAATCCGGGGGTGAAGTTTCCCGATGAGCCGATTCTCCCTGTGTATCGGAACGAGGGTAGCGGCACGACGTTTATCTTTACTGATTTCCTGACCAAGGTCAGCCCGGCGTGGGCGGCGGGACCAGGAAAGGGCACTGCGGTCAAGTGGCCTGCGGGCGTCGGTGCGAAGGGTAGCGAGGGCGTAGCTGGGATGGTGCGGCAGGCTCGTGGCGCGTTCGGCTATGTTGAACTGGTGTACGCGACGCAGAACAAGATCCAATACGGCGCAGTTCGCAATGCAAGCGGCAAGTTCGTGAAGGCAACTACGGATGGTGTGACTGCTGCGGCAGCGGCAGCGTCGAAGGCGATGCCGTCTGACTTTCGCGTGTCGATCACGAATGCTTCGGGTGTTACCTCGTACCCGATATCGAGCTTCACCTGGCTGCTGATTCCAACCAAATTCAGCGATCCGGCGAAGGGTAAAGCGGTGGCGGACTTCCTGCATTGGATGCTGCAGAACGGGGAAGCCGAGGCGGCTGGTCTGGGGTATGCTCCGCTTCCGAAGCCAGTTGCGGACAAGGTAGCGCTGGCGATCGTCAAAGTCCAGTAAGGTTATGCTATTTCGCGCGGCCTGCGGAGCGGGGGCCGCGCGGAGTTGTGTAGGATTCTTATTGGCATCGATGTTGCTTCAGATGAAAATGTTCTGATTGCCCAGCTACGATCACCCAGGGTTGAACTACTCGGCGTACATTGTCCGGGCTGGGAATCAGGAAAGTTACGTGACTCCGCCGCAGATGACGATCGAGAGAGAACCGAACCCGTCCATGCCCGCGAAGCCGCTGACAGCGGTGACGAATTTTGTTGCAGCGTCAGTGGCAGCGCCCGAGGGTGCACCATCGCCTATTCGACAGTTTCTTCGGGCGCGGGGAAGCGGCGGTGTTGCCGACAAAACATTTGCTGCCGTAATGCTTGTGTGCGCGCTCAGCATCTTCGCCATCGTGCTTTTCATCCTCACCATCCTGATAGCTCGATCAAAGCTGACGATTGCTCAATTTGGTTTCCACTTTCTTACGCGCTCGGCGTGGGATCCGGTTTCCGGAGACTTTGGAGCACTGCCATTTATCTTTGGCACGCTAGCGACATCTTTGCTGGCGCTGGCGATGGCGGTGCCGCTGGCTTTGGGAGTTGCGGTTTTCTTGACTGAATTGTGCCCGCAGAAGCTGCGCGCACCGATCTCGTTTGTGACCGAGTTGCTGGCGGCGATTCCGAGCGTGGTCTATGGGCTGTGGGCGGTGTTTGTGCTGGTGCCCATAATGCGCGACTCCCTCGGACCTTTTCTTTCCAAGTATCTCGGTTGGACCGGTTTTTTCGAGGGGTATAACTTCGGCGTCGGGTTGCTGACGGCGAGCATCATTTTAGCGATCATGATTCTACCCATCATCTCGTCGATTACGCGGGACATTATGCTGGCGGTGCCAACCTCGCAGCGGGAGGCGGTCCTGGCGCTTGGGGCGACGCGTTGGGAGATGATTCGGACGGGGGTTCTGCGCAACGCCCGCATTGGGATTGTTGGGGCGATTATTCTTGGCCTTGGACGCGCGTTGGGCGAGACCATGGCGGTGACGATGGTGATCGGAAATCATCCAGACATTTCCAAGAGCCTGTTCGCGCCGGCCAATACTCTGGCAAGCGTGATTGCGGGGGAGTTCTCCGAAGCGACCGGCGACATGTATCTGAGTGCGCTGATTGAAATTGGCCTGGCGCTTTTCCTGGTGACGATCGTGGTGAATGCGATTGCTCGGGCGCTGGTCTGGGCGGTAACACGCGGCACACCGGCGAGGGCAAATTAAATGAGCGCGAATCCCTTCGACACGCCGCCTCTGCTGGATGCCGCTCGATCGCTACGAGGGCCGGGCAACATGCAGTCAAAGCGAATGCGGTTGAATTCGGTGCGGCGATATGCCGTGAATCATCTGGTCACCGGGCTTGCGGTGTTGAGTACGCTGCTGGTGATTGCGCCGCTGATTGCGATTCTGGCTTACCTCATTTACAAAGGTGCAAGTTCTCTGAACCTGGCATTCTTTACCCATATTCCGGCACCAGTGGGCGAACCGGGCGGGGGTATGGCGAACGCCATTCTGGGCTCGGGGATTGTGCTTGGGCTGGCAAGCCTGATGGGGATTCCGATAGGGATTGCCGCGGGTGTTTATCTTGCGGAGTTTGGCCGAGGCAGGTTGCTGGCGACCGCAATCCGTTTCACGGCCGACGTGCTGAATGGGGTGCCGTCGATTGTGATGGGCATTGCGATCTACTCGCTGATTGTGATGCAGCAGAAGCATTTTTCAGCTTTTGCGGGCGGAGTGGCGTTGGCAGTGATGATGGTGCCGACAATCACGCGCACGACGGAAGAGATGCTCGCAACAGTGCCTCATGCGATTCGAGAGGCGGCATTGGGACTGGGCGTGCCCAAATGGCGTACGGTGCTTTCGGTGAGCCTGAAGACAGCGTCGCCGGGAATCATTACCGGCTGCATGCTGGCGTTTGCTCGAGTCGCGGGCGAGACGGCACCGCTGCTGTTTACTGCGCTGGGCAACCAGTTCTGGAGCTACAAGTTGACGGAGCCGATTGCAGCGCTGCCACTTCAGATTTACGCTTACGCCCTTTCCCCATACGACGAATTTCATCGGCTCGCATGGGCAGGCTCGCTGGTATTGATTGTGATGATTATGGTGGCAGTATCGCTGGTGCGGATTTACGCAAGCCGCGGTGTGTTGAAGGGGGCAAGCTAAGTGGGAGTCGGGATCAACGTAGAGCACCTGAACGCGTGGTATGGGACGACGCACACGCTGCAGGACATCAATCTGAACATTCCGGCAAACCACGCGACTGCGCTGATCGGACCGTCGGGATGCGGGAAGAGTACCTTCGTTCGCTGCCTGAATCGGATGCACGAGACTAACCCGATCGCGCGTGCTACTGGTACGGTGAAGATGGGCGATCTGGACATCTACAAGGATGCGAGCCCGGTAGAGATTCGACGGCGCGTGGGGATGGTGTTTCAGAGGCCGAATCCGTTTCCGACGATGTCGATTTATGACAATGTAGCGAGTGGGCTAAAGTTGAATGGTTTCCGCAACCGGGCGATCCTTGATGAAACGGTAGAACGAAGTTTGAAGTCGGCAGCGCTGTGGGAAGAGGTGAAGGACGATCTGAAAAAGAAGTCGGGTGCGAGTCTTTCCGGCGGGCAGCAGCAGAGGATGTGCATTGCTCGCGCTCTCGCGGTCGATCCCGAAGTGTTGCTGATGGATGAGCCGGCCTCCGCACTAGATCCGGTGTCGACTTCGAAGATTGAGGATTTGATCTTTCAGCTGAAGAGTCAATATACGATCGTGATTGTGACGCATAATATGCAGCAGGCCGCACGTGTGGCGGAGAATACAGGCTTTTTTCTGAACGGTAAGATGGTTGAATTCGACTCGACGCATAAGATTTTTACAAATCCAAAGGACAAGCGGACGGAAGATTACATCACGGGGAGGTTCGGCTAGATGGCTACGCGCATCAAGTTTCAGCAGAACCTCGACGATCTAAAAGAGCGGCTTTTGATTATGGCCGGCATGGCGGAACAGGCGATCCAGCGGTCGATCGAAGCGTATAGCACGCGTGATCTCTCGATCTGCGAGATGGTCTTTCAATCGGAGCCGCTAATCAATCGGCTGGAGCGAGAGATCGATCAGATGGCGCTTGATCTGCTGGCGATGGAACAGCCGATGGCGATTGACCTGCGATTCATCCTATCAGTCATCCGCATCAACGCAGACCTGGAACGCGTGGGCGACCAGGCGGTGAATATCGCGGTGAGAGTGCGCGAGATGGGCGCGTTCGCAAATATTGATTTACCCGTCGACATTCCAAAGCTGGCGTCTCTGTCGTCGGCGATGGTGCGCAAGGCACTGCAAGCGTTTATCGAAGCGGACGCCGAGTTGGCGCATTCGGTGCTTTTGCTGGATGACCAGGTCGACGAGATGAACGACGCGGCGTTTTATGCTCTGAGTACGCTGATCAAAGATAAGCCGGAGTTGACGCCGCAGAGTTTGAATGCGCTGATCATCGCGCGAAATTTGGAGCGGGTGGGCGACCACGCGACCAACATCGCGGAGGACGTCATCTTCTGGGTGCGCGGCAAGGATGTGCGCCACCGCAATAGTCCAGTACCTTAGGGCTGGTTGTTGGTCGTGGGTAAGGACTTCCACCAGACAAGGCGGGGCAGCGTGGGAAAGTAAAGAGCGAGACGAACTTTGTCGAGAGAGATGGAGCGCGCCGGAGCTACGATGCGGGCGTACGTTTCGAGCTGTCGGCCGTAGACTGTTCGCTGCTCGTTGAGAAATGCGTCGAGGCCTGCTGCGCTATGCGTGGTGGTCTTGTAGTCGACGATCCAAAGGAAATCATCACCTGGCGCGTGGGGCTCGGGGCCGGCGTGATAGACGCGGTCGATTCGAATTGAAGTGGGGCGTATGGGTGATTGGCCATCGATGTCGGGCGAGTCACGCCAGGACGTTATGGCGAATTCGCTTGCGGAGTGGGTTTGCGGGGCGAGCAGCCAGAGACCGTCTGAATCGCGCAAGGTGTTCTCGAGAGCGGTGCGAGCCTCGCGGGTGAGTTTGTCGACGGTTGCGCGAGGAAGGCCATCGGCGCGCAGCATGGCAGCGATGCGCGGAGTCCACGACAGGAGTTCGGCGAGGAGGGCAGATGCAGTGCTGCTGTTGAGAATGCGATTGGAGAGAACGTCGAGGAAAGCATGGACTGCGTTTCCAAAGGAGCGTGCGGCAAACGAGCCTTCAGGGCGGGAGAATGGGGCATGTGCCGAGCTGGCGCCGGCATCGGGGTCTCCGTAGGGGAGCTTGTGGGTGCGCGCTTCAACGAAGCGGGTCTCCGGATTAAATGAGAGAGGAAGGCGCTGGAGCATGGGACGCGGCCAGTCTTCCGCTGCGGCGGCGAGGGCCAGCGCTGGGGTGTCGACGGGCGCGGCTGGCTTCTTTTGGGCGTCGGCGGCGGGGAGTTGGAAGTGCGGTTTGGCGGCGGGCCACGCAGAATTCAGCAGGCTGAGCCAATGGGGATTGAGGGCGCCGTTGACCTTGGTTTCCGGAGTGGCGAAGATGTGTAGCTCTTCGCGAGCGCGCGTGCAGGCGACGTAGAAGAGGCGTTTGCGTTCGGCGGCTTCCCGGGCGAATTCGACGCTCCTGAGCCACGTGTTGAGCGCCTTTGATTGTTCGCCGCGACCCGCGATGGGGGCGAGCATCACATGAGCGGCGTCGTCCTCCAGATCGTCGGGTGAGCCGACCTCCGCCCAATTCAGCAGGCGCGTCTTGTTTGTGCCTGGCATGCGTTCGAGCGCGGGGAGGAATACCACATCCCACTCCCGGCCCTTGGCGTTGTGCATGGTGAGGAGTTCGACGCTGGGAATGCCGTCAGGGATGGAGTTGGGTTCGGCGTAGAGCTTTTGCAGGCGCAGGTCGAGCAGCGCAGGATCGATGCCGCCGGGAGCTTCGAGCGAGTCAAGCAGTTGGAAGAAGCGGCGAGCATTGACTAGCTCAGTCGAGCTGAGCCACGCATCCCCGCCAAGCGAGCGCCATGCGCGTTCGACAAGTTGAGATGTGGTGAGTCGAGAACGCTGGGCAACTGCTGCCTCGAGAACGGCGTGGACGCGGGATAGCCCGCGCAGGGAATCATCGGGCAGCAAGTGCCCGCGGTCGGCAATCAGCCGACGTATGGACTGGCGCTTGGTGCTTGGGTCGTCCGATCCGGTAAGTGTGTGCAGGTCTGCGAGCGAGAGGCCACACCAGGGGGCGCGGAGTACGGCGAGTGCGACGACGCGGTCGGCGGGGTGAAGAAGGGCTCGGGTAAGCGCCGTGAGGTCGAGGATTTCCTGGCGCTCGTTGAGTGGCGTGATTTCGACCGCACGGTAGGGAAGCTTACCGAGTTTGTTGTTCTCAAACTCGGCGACGATCTCGACGAGGTGACTGCGGCTGCGAACGAGGACAGCTAGAGTCCACGGCTTGGTGCGGCCCGTAGGCAGGGGTTTAGAGAACCACTGCTGGGCTACACGACGGATTTCGCGGGCGTCGAGGGCAGCCTGATGGTGGCGTAGCTGGGCAATCGTGGGAAACATTCCGGCTGTCGCTAAGTTTGTACGAGGCACGTACGGCAGTGAATGGGGATGCCACACCAGGGCGCGCGCGTCCGGCGATGCGGGAACAGTGGAGTCGGCGGCCGAGTAGGGCAGTGCGTAGGGGTCGGCGGCTACGGGCTGCGGGAAGATGAGGGCGAAGTCATCGTTGAAGCGAGCGACAAGGTCGTGCTGCGAGCGGAAGTTCGCGGTAAGTTGAAGGCGAGTGAGGGGCAGCGTGCCGAGAAGACCGGTTCGGGTTGCGCGCATGAAGCGCTCGACGCGGGCCTGGCGGAAAAGATAGATGGACTGGCGTGGATCGCCGACCAGGAAGACGGTCTGCGAAGAGCCATCCCAGGACTTGGTGAGCATCTCGATGAGGTCGTACTGACCGGTGGAGGTATCCTGCATCTCGTCGACGAGCAGATGCTGGAGTTGTGCGCCGAGAGCTGCGGCGAGGTCGTCCGCGCCGGAGTCCTCGTTGAGCGCATGGCGGGCAAGCAGGCTGAGCTCCGTAAAGTCGCATCGATTGTGGGCGGCGAAGACGAGTTGAAGCTCGACGAGGGCGTGCCTTAGGATGCGGAACAGAGACTTGGCGACAGCCCATTGGTCTGGGGGGTATTGGGCGGGAGGAAGGCCGCGAACGGTACAGAGCACCTCGAGCAGGTCATCGCGATCACTCAACTGGTCGATGATTGCCTTGAGTTGGGCTTTGTGGTGCTTTTCATGCTCGAATCCGACGTTGTTTACGTTGAAGCCTTTGCGCCATGCTTTGCCGCCAGTAAGTAGGACGTGGACGAGTGCCCGCCAGTGCTCAAGGTGGGCGGCGACGGCCTTTGGAGGCTGGTTAAGGCCGCAGCAGGCAGCGATGGGAGAAGGGGCTCCGTTGTAGCCATCGAATGTACCTAGTTCAGCGGCGAGGGTGGTGAGTTCGGCGAGCACGTTGGAAGGAAAGACCTGTTCGAGGCGAGAGAGCTGCGAGCAGATGACGTGATCGAGGGCGAGTTCGAGGCGCGGCAGAACTTCGCCGTCGAGGTAAGCATCGCCGAGCTCGCGCTGGGCAAGCGGAACAAGTTTGCCCCACTGATCGCGCAGGCTGAGCATGTTGGCGATAAGTGCTTCGCAGTCGTCGAGGTTGCCGTCGCGATGGAGCAGGAGATTGCGCAGAGCGGTGTTGCATTCTGCGTCTTCGTTGCCGAGCAGGAGTAAAGTGCGGCGTGCGGCTTCGCGGTGAAGAGGGTTGGCGTCGTCGGCCGGAGTGAGGTGGCCGCCGCTGCCGGAGAGTACCGGCAGAGTGCGCGCGATCTGGGCGCAGACGGAGTCAATGGTGCGTATGTTGAGGCGTTGCGGATGATCGAGCAGCGACCAGTCGAGTTGGCGGTCACGCTCCAACACTTCGGCGGCAAGCTCGCGAGTTTGGCAATCGAAGGGGGATGCGGTGGCGGAGCCGGAGCCTCTGCGGACTGATTCCAGGTGCGCAATAACGCGGTCGCGCATCTCTGCCGTGGCTGCGAGGGTGAATGTGATCGCAAGCACTTGCTCTGGCGCGGTAACGGTTTCGTCCGTGAGCAGCTTGAGGAAGCGCTGGATGAGCAGGCCGGTCTTGCCCGAGCCGGCGGGGGCTTCGACGATGAAGGAACGGCGAATGTCTAGGGCTTCGGCACGAGCGGCGGTATCGGGTGGGACAAGCGCGGTCGGCGAGGGCGGCGGGTGTGCTTCGATCGTAAGGGTCGAATCGAAAAGGGGAAGGAAAGAAAGAATCTTAGACAAAGTCAGACTCCTGCGTGGCGAAGGCATCGGACTCTTCTTCGGTCTCTTCAAGGATGTCGGGGTCGAGGGCCGACGGATTGAGGCGGCAGAGCAAGCGCTGCTCGCAGTACTGGCATGTCTGCGGATAGTGCTTGGGCAGGACGCTGGCGTCGCCGTCGTGGAACTGCTCGGCGAGCGAGGTGAGGACCCCACGCCACTCGTCCACCTGCGCGGCGAGACTGACTGCATTGAGCTTCGCGGGTTTGGGGAGGATACCGCTTTGGCCATTGCCTCCGGCTTCGTAGCCGGCGATACCCATAAGAGTGCCGGGACGGACGGTGGCGAAAACGACAGCGGCAAGGTCCGTGTTGTTGGCGACGACGGCGTAGAGCGGAAGCTGCGGCGCGTCGGGGCGCGGGCCCAGCCAGTCCCGCGGAGTGGCGGCACCGGTCTTGTAGTCGAGGATGATGTCACCGCCGGGCTCACCGGCGTTGAGGTTGGTGTCGATACGGTCGACGCGGATGTCGAGGCGGAGGGGACCGATCGAAACATCACTGAGCTTCTCTTCGCGCTGCGTGACGACGAAGGGCTTGCGGTGATCGGCCTCAAACTGGAGCCAATCGAGCAGAAGGCTGAGCAGGCGCTGGCGCTCGGCGTCGATGTAGGCGCGGGGCCAGCCAGCGGCCGGGCGTGCGTAGTTCCTAGCGAAGGCAATATCGATGGAACGGTTGAGCTGCGCGACACGCTCTTCGCGGGGCATCGCTTTTAGCGTGGCCTGGTTTTTGACTTCAGCCCAAAGGTTTTCCAGAACGGCGTGGACGAGACTGCCACGTTCGCGAGGATCGAGGCCAAGCGATGCAGATTCGAGTGCAGAGGAGAAGAGGCGCTTCTCGGCGAAGGCGCGAAAGCCGCATGCGGCCTGTGATTGGAGAATGCCCGCGCCGCCTTGCAGGACGCCGTCTGGCGGAGGATGGATGGGCGTGTCGTCGACTACCGAATCGAGTTCAATGGGCGCGTGGGTTGGGGCTTCGGGAGCGATCAAAGAAGCATCGCGATGTTCGAGGTTGAGCCCAGCAAGAGTGGAGGAGGCGCGTTGCCGGCCGTCGGCGGATTGCTGCGCGTAGCTGAAGAAAACTGTGGGAGCGCTGGCCGCGATGCGCTCCGTGATTCGGCGGAAATGGATAGCGTCGCGAGCGGGTTCGGCACCCGGCATCGCAAGTTCTCGTTGCAGAAACCACGGCAGCAGGGGATTGGTGGCGGGCGTGGATGGCCATTCAAGGTCGTTAGCTCGAAGGAACCAGACTGCGTCGAAGCTAGAGCCGGCTAATTCGAGCGGCCCCATGATCTGGGCCGGGGCGTGGCGGGATTCAGGGGCGAAGAGAGTTCCGGAGGCAATGCGTTCGAGCGCTGCGAGAGCATCGGCGAAGGTGACGGGTACACCGTCGAAGTCGAGTGTGGCGAGTTCGTCGAGGGCGCTCTCCCACTTGCGGCGGGTCTGGAATTCGATGCTGTCGAGATGGCTGGGAATGGCCCAACCGGCGGCGTCGAGTAAGTCGTGGATGGTGGCGGCCCAGTCGGCGTGCGCTCGCCTGGTGCTGGCGAGATCCTTGTGTGCGGAGAAGAGTGGGCGCAGGGCTGCGAGGTGCTTCAGGAAGATCAGCAGGCCAGCGCGATGCCTTGAATCTGAGATGAGCTTGTAGAGGACGTCGAACGACATCTCGGGTTGGAGTAGAGGCTGATCGCGAAGAACGAAAGCGTCGAACTCCGCGCGCGCGAGGAACTCGGAGGATGAGTCCGGATTATCGGTTGCGAAATGCGGGGAGAGCAGCAGGGCGCAGATGCGTTCGAGCGGCAGTGGGCCGAGGGTCCAGCGCAACGTGTCAAGCGCGGTAGCGACTAGCGGGGTGTGTGCGAGCGGGATGCCGAGCGAAAATTCGTAGGGACCTGTGCCGGAAGCGGATGCCACGGAATTGAGTTCAGGGGCAAGGATCTGGCGGAAGACGCGATCTATCTGAGCGCGGGACGATTCGATCGCGGGGACGATGACGGCGATGCGCGAATCCGGTTGATGCGTGAGGCGGTTGCGTATCCATTGGGCGCAGGCGCTGAGTTCGGCATGCTCGTTGGGGGCGTTGGCGAGGATGAGGGTGGCTGCCAGCGGTGACTGGTCGAGATGTTCGATGGAAACGCTAGAAGTGCGGAGGGCTTCGAGCAGCTCGATTTGCGCGGGCGTTTGTGAGTCGAAGCCTACAAGCAGGAGGTCGGATTGATGGGTTATGTGACCCGCGGCAATGGCGGTACAAAGGAATTCCGGGAGCTGAGCTTGGGAGAAATATTTGGATTTGTTGCAGCGGCGCTCGAATTCGGTAGCCCAGCGGGCGAAGGCGCGGGTGTCCGCGTTGCCTGGATAGGTTTGTAGAAGGCGGCGGCCTCGATAGGCGTGCAGCAGTTGCCAGGCGTGGAAGGCAGTTCCGGCGAGCGCTTCAACGGGGCGAAGGCTGGCGGTGGTGGTGTCTGCCGCGATGATTGCACGCCATAGGTTTTGCTCCTGGGTGGGGTTGAGCAAAAGGTCGGCTACATGGCCTTCGAGGAGAAGTTGATTCCATAGATGATCGAGCCAAACATCCCATGCGAAGATCGCCGGGGGCTCCCAGTAGCCGACGCCGGCGGCGTATTGCTGCAAGTCGAAGGTGTGGCGCAGGGTTCGGGCGGCACGCTGGTTACTGGTGAGGATGATCGAGCCGCGTTGCAGCGCTGACGTGATTTGAGGAGGCAGCGCAGCGGATATTTGCATACGCCTTTTATACGCCTTGACGCGGCGGAAAAAAGGTTCGAAATACGGTCCGGACGAGGGGGCCGGTATCATTGAGGTCAGGAGTGTGGAATGCGATTTGCGTGGCGAGGTGGGATGTGCCTGGCGTTGATGCTTGGGTTCGCGGTTGGTTGTCGACAGTCGGGCAACGGCGTACCAGGCGGGGCTGGAAGTGCGGCTGCGGGTGAGGTGAAGACGTTTTCGATTCGTGGGAAGATCATGAGCGTTGATGGGGCGAAGGGAAGCATTCTGCTCAACCATGAGGCGGTCCCCGGCTTCATGGAGGCGATGACGATGTCCTACAAATTGAAGGACGCAGGGATCATCAGCGAGTTGCATCCGGGTGACCGTATCACTGCGAAGCTGCTGGTGCGAAAGACTTCGGACGGTTACGAGGATCCGCAGTTGGATGAGATTGTGGTGACGGCACAGGCGAAACCGGACTACAAGCCCACGGTGCAATATCACGTGCCAACCGCGGGCGATGTGGTGCCCGACTTCAAGCTGCTGAATCAGGATGGGCGGGCGATTCATGTTGGGCAGTTCAAGGGACGTGTTGTGTTGCTGACGTTTATCTACACGCGCTGTCCGCTAGCGGAGTTTTGTCCTCGGATGAACAAGAATTTCGCGGAGATCGACAGGGTGTTGGCGGCGAGTCCGGCGATGTACAAGGGGACGCATCTGTTGAGCATCAGCTTCGATCCGAAGTTTGATACACCGGCGATTCTGAAGAGCTATGGCGGAATTTATACCGGTGGCGGAAGAGAGGCGTTCGCGCATTGGGACTTTGCCGCGCCGCTGGAGGATGAGCTAAGTGCTATGGAGCAGTTCTTCGACGTGGGGGTTACGCCGGGGGATGCGGGGTCACTGAATCACTCAATGTCGACGGCGTTGATTGGTAAGGATGGTAGGGTATGGGCTTGGTATCCGACCAATGAATGGACGACGGACGAGGTTCTGGTTGCCATGAAGAGCGCGGCAGCTGCGTAGTCTTCGTAAAGATTTGCGAGAAGGAAGAAAGAGTGAGGAAGTGATGGCGAAGCTGACGATTGGGTTTGGGATTTTGTTGATTGCGATTGGTGCGTGGGGATTTTTTGCTACCGGGGCTGTGCACCCGACGGCGTTGATCCCGGCGTACTTCGGCCTGGTGCTGGCCTGGTCGGGCATTCTTGCGCACACGCAGGACGCGAAGCGGCGGATGCTTTGGATGCACGTCGCAGTGACGGCGGGGCTGCTTGGATTTTTGGGAGCCGGAGTGATGGCGGTTGTCGAGACGGTGAGGGCGCACGGAGCACCGCTGGCGCATCCGGCGGCGGTCGAGTCCCAGGTTGCCATGGCGGCGATCTGCCTTGTGTTCGTAGGGCTGTGCGTGCGGTCGTTTATTGCGGCGCGGCGAGGTGGGAAGCTGGCGGCCTAGTTACTGCGGCGGATGGCTGAGAATGCCTGAAACTCTCGAGCACGCGGTACACTCCAATAAGTATGTCTTCTTCGTTTGGATCACACGGTATGGGCAGTGGTATGCCCGCGGGGGACCGGCCGAGCCGGGGTACAGGGCGCGCGGTTGTCGCGGATCTGACGGCGAAACGGCCCAAGCCTGAGCTGAAAAAGGTGCTTCCGGAAGTAATAGCGCTGATGAAGCCGCGGAAGTGGCTGATCGCAGGAAGCTTCTGCCTTATGGTGGTGAACCGGGCGTGCAGCTTTGTGCTGCCACTCTCTTCTCAGCCTTTCATCAACGATGTGATGCGCAAAGGGAAGATGGATGAGCTGCCGCGGATTATCGGGGCAGTCGCTGGGGCAGTGTTCCTGCAGGCAATTTCGTCCTATGCGTTGACGCAGTTGCTCTCGACTGAGGGGCAGAGGCTGATCTCGGAACTTCGCATGAAGGTACAGGCGCATATTGGCCGGCTGCCTGTGGCGTTCTATGACGAGAATCGGACGGGCACGCTGGTGGCTCGGATCATGTCCGACGTGGAGGGTGTGCGCAACCTTGTGGGTACTGGGCTGCTGGATTTTGTGGGCGGCGTGTTGACCGCATTCATCGCGCTGGGGATTTTGATCCACACCAATGTGCGCATGACTCTGCTGACCTTTGCGATTCTGCTTGTGTTTGGGGTGATTCTGCAGCGCGCATTCAAAACGATTCGGCCGATCTTCCGAGAACGAGCGAAGATCAATGCCGAGGTGACGGGACGGTTGACCGAATCGCTGGGCGGAGTACGCGTGGTGAAGGGATATCACGCGGAGGCGAGCGAGGCGAATGTATTCGCGGCAGGCGTGAAGCGATTGCTGGATAATGTGATCAGCTCACTGACCGCGCAGTCTCTTATGACCTTGTCATCGACCATGGTGCTGGGTGTTGTGGGCGGACTGATCATGTACCTGGGCGCGCACGAGAACCAGGCTGGGCGGCTGGATGTAGGCATGTACGTGAAGTTCACGATGCTGCTAGCGTTCATGATTGCGCCGATTGTGCAACTGGTGAATATTGGCACGCAGTTGACCGAGGCGCTGGCGGGACTTGATCGGACGAATGAAATATTGAGTGAACGCGAAGAGGATTCTGAGCCGGGGCGGACGAACTCGGCCGGACATATTCGCGGCGACGTTGCGTTTGAGGATGTGCGATTCGAGTATGAGGCAGGCAAGCCGGTGCTGCACGGCATCAGCTTCGAGTCCAAGCCAGGAAAGGTAACTGCGCTGGTGGGTTCGTCCGGATCGGGCAAGTCGACGATCATCTCGCTAATCTGCGGATTCCACAATGCGACGAGTGGGCAAATATTGATCGACGGGCAGGATCTAACCTCGATCCGCTTGAGCAGCTACAGGCAGCAGCTTGGAGTGGTGTTGCAGGAGACTTTTCTGTTTGACGGTACGATTCGCGAGAATGTGAAGTTCTCGCGTCCTGAGGCGACGGAAGAGCAGCTGATGGAGGCGTGTCGGATTGCACGGGTGGATGAGTTTGCTGAGAAGTTTCCTGATGGTTACGAAACGATTGTGGGAGAGCGCGGAGTTAAGCTTTCTGGCGGGCAGAGGCAGCGACTGTCGATTGCGCGGGCGATCCTGGCGGACCCACGGATCCTGATTCTGGATGAGGCGACTAGCTCGCTGGATTCGGAGTCGGAGGCGATGATTCAGGGTGGGTTGAATCACCTGATGCAAGGACGGACGACGTTTGTGATTGCGCATCGGCTGTCGACGATTCGGCGGGCAGACCAGATATTGGTGATCGAGGCTGGGTTGATTCAGGAGCGCGGGACGCATGAGTCGCTTTACCAGTTGGGTGGACGATATTACGACCTTTACACGCGGCAGCATGGGCTGGAGATGAATCTGTTTTTGGCGCCCGGTGAGGGCGATAAGGTGGAAGAAGAAGCGGCGGCTGGGTAGGACGCCCTCGATTATCGGCGCAGCGGAGCGCTAGAGGCAAAGTGCGGGGATTCTTGGCTGTGCTCAGACTGACAACCGCGTTGAGCAGTTATGGTGTGGTGACGACACCTAATTGGGTGAGCAGGAACGCGTAGTCGAAGGCGATTTCTTTCAGGTAGTCGTAGCGGCCCGAGGCTCCACCGTGGCCTGCATCCATGTTGATGTGGAGGAGGAGCGGGGTGTGGTTCTTCTTCAGAGTGCGAAGACGCGCGATGTATTTTGCAGGCTCCCAATACATGACCTGCGAGTCGTTCAGGCTGGTCTTTACCAACATCGCTGGAATGGGCGCGCCCGATAGCTTTTCAAGGTTGTCGTAGGGCGAGTAGCTGAGCATGGTGGCGAAGGCTTCGGGCTCGTTGGGGTTGCCCCATTCTTCGTACTCGGCCACGGTGAGCGGAAGGGTGGCGTCGAGCATGGTGTTCATGATGTCGACGAAGGGGACATGGGAGAGGACGACGCTGAATAAGTCGGGGCGCATGTTGACGACTGCGCCCATGAGCAGTCCGCCAGCACTGCCTCCTTCGATGGCGACGCGGTTGGCTGCGCCGTATTTCTGCGCGATTAGCTGCTCGGTGACTGCGATGAAATCGGTGAAGGTGTTGCGCTTCACGGCCATCTTGCCAGCGTCGTGCCAAGCGTCGCCGAGTTCGCCGCCACCGCGAATGTGCGCGTAGACCATGACAACGCCACGATCGAGTAGCGAGAGGCGTGTGGGCGAGAATCCTACGGGCAGCGGGTAGCCGTAGGAGCCGTATCCATAGATGTAGAGCGGGTTGGTGCCGTCGCGATGGAAAGTATCACGGCGGTAGACGATGGACGTGGGCACTGGGATGGAGCCGGTTTGCGAGACTGCATCCGGCGCTTCAATCCAGATGCGTTCGGAGGCGTAGAGGGCAGGATCGAAGCCTCCAGGGACTTCCTGCTGCTTGAGCAGCTTCGATTGGCCGATGGGTGTCTCGTCGGAGTCGCGGGCTATGTTGTATTCGTAGACTGAGGGCGGTGAGACCAGCGACTGGTAGCTGTAGCGGTAGACGTCGGTGGAGAAAATGCGGTTGACGTGCGACCCGGCGGAGTAGGTTGGCTCTGGAAAGGCGATGGCTATGGGTGATGCGAAAGTTGGTTGTGTGGACGATGTGGATCCCACCATTAGCGATGATGCCGCTAAGGATGGGGCAACCGGAATGTGGTGGGGAGTTGCGTCCTTAAAGCGAAGGACTTCTAGGATGGGCAGGCCTAGCTTGCGGCGCGTGGTTACGGCGAAGGATTGGAAGAGGTCGAAGTCTTCCAGCGGGTGAATGGGGTCGAGGGCGATCAACTCGCCCCAATGCGCGCGTCCGGGTGCCGATGGACGAGCGGTGACGACGCGGAAGTTCTTGCCAGTGTCGTTGACGCGGATGAAGAACAAACCGTCGCGGTGGTCGGGGTAATACTCCTGGTCGTATAGGCGGGGGGCGATGAGACTGAACTCGCCGGTGGGGTTGGCGGAGTCTAGGCAGCGGTATTCATTCGTGGTGTGGCTGCCGGCTTCAATCATCAGGTAGAGGCCATCGCGGGTGCGGCCTATGCCCAGATTGAAGCGCTCGTCTTGCTCATAGAGAACGACAGTGTCATCGGCAGCGGCGGAGCCTAGGGTGTGGCGAAAGATGTGGTCCTGGCGCTTGGTGGTTTCGTCCTCGGTCGAGTAGAAGAGCGTGCGCGAGTCTGCGGCCCAGACCAGCGTGCCGACGCGCTCGGCGGTATCAAAGAGATCGGCTTTGGTGCGGAGGTCGCGAATATGTAACGTGTATTGGCGGTATCCGGTGGGGTCGGTTGAGTAGGCAAGTAGGTTGCCGTCTGGGCTGATTGCCATACTTCCGACCGACATGAAGGCCTTGCCTTCGGCCAGCGCATTGACGTCAAGGATTACCTGCTCTGGCTGCGACGGATCGATCTTTGAGTTCTGGTCGGCATTGGTTGCTTGGCGGCGGCAGTGAATGGCATACTGGCAGCCTTCGAGCGTGCGAGTCGAATAAAACCATCCACCTAGGCGGTAGGGAATGGATTCGTCTGTCTCCTTGACGTGAGAGAGCATCTCGGAATAAAGCTTCGCCTGCAGGTTGGCAGTCGTCGCCATGGCGGCGGCGGTGTATGCATTCTCGGCTTCGAGATAGGCGAGCGTCTCTGGCGAACTTTTATCCCGCATCCATCCGTAGTCGTCCTGGAGGGTCACGCCATGGAGCGTGGTCGGCTTGGGTTCGCGGCGAGCTACTGGCGGCTGGGAGGATTGCATCGATTTTTCGGGCACGGCGGCAAAGTCAGGCATTGCTGGGCAGGACTCCTAGCGGTTTTGGATGAGATCGTGATGGGGTGGAACGCTACGCAAGAAGGTGTTGCCACTTCGCAGCGTATGGGGATAGGATAACGCTCCAGTGACGGGAATTGGAGCGGCGTCGCGAATCAGGTACTCCGCTATCAAGTTTTCCCCAACCGGACAACTTAGGCAGCGCGGACTAAGTAGTACTGGTAAGCTCGGCATTTTGAGAAGCAGCATTGCAATGTAGGTCAGATGGAGGATTTCATTCGATGAATACGAAACGCGTGTGTTTTGCGGTGGTTGCATCGTTGGTAGTGCTGGCACCTTCAGTCCTGCTTGCTCAGATGGAACCGCCCGCGAACCCAAGTCCCGGGCAGTACCCTCAGTCGCCTCAGGGGATGAACCAGCCGACCAACCAGTCCGGTTCGACGCCCCCGACCGGCGCGCAGACGAGTCCGGCTGGATCGATGCGAGATTCGCTCGGCGCTCCGGGACAGACAGGTCAGCAGATGATGGACAAGCAGTTCCTGCGTACTGCTGCGGAGAATGGGTTAGCAGATGTGAAACTGGGATCGCTTGCGGCGGAAAAGGGTGGCCCTGGAGTGAAAGAACTAGCGCAAAAGATGGTCGATGACCACACCACGATGAACAGGGAGATGGGCTCGGTCGCGGATTCGTTGGGAGTGATGCTGCCCAGGAAGATCAATAAGGACGCGCAGACGGAGTACGACAAGTTAAACGGGCTTTCGGGCAAGGATTTCGACACAGAATATCTGACCTTTATGGCGAAGACGCACTATGCGGATCTGCACGCCTTTCATATGGAAGCGTCGGTGGCAGCCGATCAGGAGCTTGCTTCGGAAGTGGTGAAGGGGATGGGGATGATGCATCAACATCTTGGCCTGATAGGAAACGTCGCGAAAGACCAGGGAATTACGCTGCCACCGCGTCCGCCACGTCCAACAGCTACAACTGCATCGAAATAGGAGCAGCTCCGCGTAGATAGCAAGGGAGCCTGCGGGCTCCTCTGCTCTTTTGCGCGCGTTAGAATGGTGGGAAATGCTTCGGAATTTGCGTTGGTTGATCTTATTAGTTTTGGCTGTAGTCCCTGTACGAGCTATGCGTGCGGAGGCCGTGGCCTCTTTGCCCGACCCGTCCGGCTATGTCAGCGATTTTGCCGGAGTATTGACGCCGGAGACTAAGCAAGCGCTGGAAGATCTGTGCACGCAGGTGGATCATAACGCGCACGCGCAAATTGCCGTGGTCACTGTGAAGTCGATAGACGCGGACAAATCAGGCGCGGTTCCGTCGATTGAGGAGTTTGCGACCGCGCTGGAAGACAAGTGGAAGGTGGGAAAGAAAGGCACCGACCGCGGCGTCCTGCTGGTTGTTTCGTTGAGCCCCAGGAAATATCGGATTGAAGTTGGTTACGGTTTGGAAGGGCTGCTGAACGATGCAAAGGTGGGGGATATCGGTCGAGAGATGGCGCCGTTTCTCCACACGGATGACTACAACCAGGGGATCTCGCTCGGGGTTCATGACCTCGCGCACGACATCGCGGCGGACGCAGGAGTGGCGCTGACCGAGGACGCAAGCGGGTCGCCTGAGGTTCACACGTACCGTCGAGAGCAGCCACAGGTACAGTTGAGCCTCTTCCAGGTGCTGTTGTTCGGCGGGGTTGTGGTGGTGGTGCTTGGAGTGCTAATCCGCACCGGGCATATAGGGATGCTGTTCTTCATCCTGTTCAACATCCTCGGCGTCGGTGGGGGCCGCGGCGGTGGCGGGTTCGGCGGCGGCGGTGGAGGCGAGGGCGGCGGTTTTGGCGGCTTTGGTGGCGGAAGTTCCGGTGGAGGTGGCGCAAGTGGCGACTTCTGAGAAGATATAGGGAACAGGGATACGGAATCTGACGTAATGACTGTAAAGTCAAACGGAAAGTAGAGGGATTATGAAAGGTTTGTGGGTTGGACTGGGCGTACTGGCATTGATCGTGGTGGTCCTGCTGTTTGTTGGCGGAAGCTACGTGAGCACAAAGAACACGCTGGTCGCGAAAAATGAGGCCGTCGATCAGGCTTATGCGCAGGTAGATGTGCAGCAGCAGCGGCGGCTGGACCTGATTCCGAACCTGGTGGCCAGCGTCAAGGGCTACGTTGCGGAAGAGTCAACTGTGCTGACTAACATCGCGAATGCGCGTGCCGGAGTGTTGGCGGCGGCAGGAAACCGGCCTGGCAGCATTCAGGCCAACCAACAACTGAGCGCGGCAATCGTCCCGCTGTTTCGACTGCAGGAGGCGTATCCAAATCTCAAGGGCAATGAGCAGTTCACGCGTCTCACAGACGAGTTGGCGGGAACGGAGAATCGCATTGCAGTGGAGCGGCAGCGATATAACAAGACGCTCGAGGATTACAACGTCTACGTGAAGCAGTTCCCCAACAGCATCTGGGCGGGGATGGCGGGGTATCACTATCGGGATGAATACTTTAAGGGCAATCCGGCGAACTCGACTGCGCCGACTGTGGACTTCTCCAAGTAAATTACAAGAGACAACACAAAGGCCGCCCGATTCATCTGGGCGGCCTTTCTATTGCTGCGAATAATTTTGTGCAGGCATAGGCTGGCGCAAGAGCGAAGAGAATCGCTTCGTGCTATTTGAAGGCGCTAACGGCTGAAGCCTCGTTATCCCAGATGTCGAAGACCGTGTAGAGCTTGGTGATCTGCAGCAAGTCGTGGACCTTCTTGGTGAGGTTCAGAAGCTTCAACTCGCCGCCCGAATTCTTGACCGACGTAAATGCGCTGACCAGCTCGCCGATGCCGGAGCTGTCTATGTAGCTGATGTTCTCCAGGTTGAGCAGGATGTGCTTGGATCCTTTAGCGGTCGCGTCGTGGACGGTATCGCGCAATGTAACACTGCCTTCTCCCAGGGTAATGCGGCCACTGAGGTCGAGGATGGTGACTCCGTCTACCTGGCGGGTTGCAACTTTCATGCTCATACGTATGTCTCCTTTAAGATCTTTTGGGATTAGGCCGGCGGCTGGGCCGGTATTCGGTGTTTGATGAGAGTGAGTTCGGTGCCGGGATGCAACTGGCGAAAGTGTACCTCATCCATAAAAGCTCTGATGAGAAAGATGCCGCGCCCGGAGCCTCGGAGGATATTTTCCGGGGCAAGAGGATCGGGGACGGTGTCTGGATCGAGACCTGGCCCCTGGTCCGCGATGCGAACAATAAGTGAGTCTGAGTTTGCTTCGAAGGAGGCTGTGATGTGCTTTGTCGGATCGTACGCATTGCCGTGCAGGACGGCGTTGACGGCGGCTTCGCGCACTGCCATTGCGATGTTTGGCACAGTATCCTCGTCGAAGCCAGCGCGTGCTGCGAAGTCTTCGGCGGTCCTTTCTACTACTTCAACACTATCGATGGTTGACCCGAGTGTGAGGGATGCGCGGCTTGTGGTGGAATCTGGCAATCTCATCCTTTGGTGGGACGCCTGCCGACATCCAGGACATACCGAGGCAATGATGGCAGTTTGCTTGTGGATTTCTCGAATGTCAAGGTGTCTGGGCGATTTCCGCCCAAGGTAGTTGTCGATGTGGGTGACGGGCGTTGCAAATCAGTTTCGAGCAGGCAGCAGTACAGCCTGCTGGGGTAGGATGCGGATACGGGATCTACCTGACCAATTAAGGCGAACTGCACCGTATGACCAAACATGCACACCAGATGACGAGTGTTTCGGAGCTGATGGGCGCGCCCGTCAAGGACGCGAGCGGGCACGTACTGGGACACGTGCGCGAATTTGCGGTGTGCCCTCCGGAGGATGCGAACCACGTCCGTGCGCTGGTGCTCAAGCTTGCCGGCGCCAGTCGGACGGCTCGGCATTCGATGGCCGCCGTGGCCGACCTGGAGATGACCTCTGCCGGCAGCCTCCGAATGCGGGGAGCAGCGACACCCAAGCTGATGCCGGAGGGTGATTCCTTCCTGATGCTGGAGCGCGATCTGCTCGACCAGCAAATCATCGACGTGCATGGGCACAAGGTGGTGCGGGTAAACGATGTGGAACTGGTGTGGGAAGCCGTAGGAGACGGCGGATTGGATGGTACGGATTGCGGAGTTAAAGAGCTGTCCGAGCACTGTACCCTGTCGTTGCGGATCGCTGAAGTGGAGGTGGGCACACGAGGCGCTATTCGCAGGCTCCTGAAAGGACTGCCGGCCTCGGCAGTGGAGCGCGCTTCGGGCCGTTTTCGGACCAGCGTAATTCCGTGGGATTTTGTCGACCTGATCGACCGCGATCCTTCGCGCCGGGTTCGATTGAAGATCGAGCAGGACCGGCTAGCGAAGATGCATCCGTCGGACCTTGCCGACATCCTAGAAGAACTTGCTCCGGCGGAACGGCAGGCGCTGTTCACGTCGCTCGATGAAGGAATAGCAGCAGAGGCCCTCGAAGAGGTTGAACCAAGGATGCAAAAGGCGCTGACCGAGTCGCTGGACTCGGAGCGCATTGCGGGCATCGTGGAAGAGATGGACCCGGCTGCCGCTGCGGACTTTCTGGCCGAACTGCCGGACGAGCGGTCGGAGGCGATTTTGGGGGAGATGGATCCCGAGGAACGCCAAAACGTCGAGGAACTCCTTGAATTCTCGGGAGACTCGGCCGCCGGCGAGATGACGAAAGACTACATCTCGCTTGGTCAGGGCGCTACGGTGGACGATGCAGTTGCCGCGCTGCGTGACTTTGAAGGCGATCTGCAGACGCTGACTCACATCTTCATCGTGGATGAGCAGGAGGTACTGCGAGGTGTTGTGCCATTGGTCACGGTATTGCTGGCGCAGCCGCATAGTCCGCTGGCCGGTCTGACCGACGAGCACATTGTGGCATGCGATATCCATGCAAGTGCGAAGAAGGTCGCCGAGCTATTCGATAAATACAACCTGCGCGCACTGCCGGTTCTGGACACGAAGAAGAAGCTCGCTGGAGTGATTTATGCCGAGCAGGTGATTGCACAACTGCGGACGAATAACTGAGATGATTTACAAAGATTTTTACCCACCGACAAGGAAGCTGCGGGCAACCAGGGCTATGTTTTGTGAGATGCAGTTCGGCCTCTTGACCCTCGATGGGAAAGTGTTTTTGATGAACGACGAGTTGAGAGTAGAGGTGGCCGGATGAAGCTGTGGAAGGTATGGCGAGTCCGTCTGCTTCTGTTTCTCGCTGTGCTTGGGCCGGGATTTATTACGGCCAATGTGGACAACGATTCCGGCGGCATCTTGACGTATTCGCAGGCGGGAGCGCAGTTCGGCTACACGCTGCTATGGACGATTATTCCGATCACTCTGGCCTTAATCGTGGTGCAGGAGATGTGCGCACGCATGGGTGTGGTGACCGGCAAGGGTCTGAGCGATTTGATCCGCGAAGAGTTCGGTCTGCGCATGACCTTTGTCATGATGATCCTGTTGGTGATTGTGAACTACGGCAACGTGGTGGCGGAGTTTTCCGGCATTGCGGGCTCCATGCAACTCTTCCACGTCAGCAAGTATTTGAGCGTGCCGATCTGCGCTGCGATTGTTTGGCTTCTGGTGGTGAAGGGCGACTACAAGAGTGTGGAAAAGGTATTTCTAGTAGCGAGCGTCTTCTACATTGCGTACATCGTGGCGGGAGTGCTAAGCCAGCCAAACTGGCACGAGGCGATGCGAGCGACGGTAACTCTGCCGTCCCGTTCGGCGTGGAAAAATAAGGACTACGTCTACCTTTTGATCGGTGTAATCGGAACAACGATTGCGCCGTGGATGCAGTTTTACCTGCAGTCCTCTGTGGTGGAGAAGGGAATCACGATCCGCCAGTATAAGGCGTCGAGGCTGGATGTAATCATAGGTTGCTTATTTACCGATCTGGTGGCATGGTTCATTATCGTGGCCTGCGCGGCGACGCTGTACGTCCACGGTATGCGGGACATCGCGGTGCCGTCCGACGCGGCGGGTGCGATGAAGCCGCTTGCGGGCGACTTTGCTTTCATTTTGTTTGCGGCGGGATTGTTCAATGCTTCTGTGTTTGCTGCGTCGATCTTGCCACTCTCAACCGCCTACACGGTGTGCGAGGGGATGGGCTTCGAGAGCGGGCTGGACAAGGGATTCAAGGAAGCCCCGTTCTTCTACTGGTTTTTCACTCTGCTGATCGCGTTGGGCGCGGGCGTTGTCCTGATTCCAAGTTTCCCACTGGTGAAGATTGTCATCCTTTCGCAGGTGCTGAACGGAATACTATTGCCGGTGATCATGATCTTCATGCTGAAGCTGATCAACAATACCGAGTTGATGGGCGCGCACACCAACTCACGTTGGTTCAACTGGGTCGCATGGGCTACGGCAGGGATCGTGATTGTGTTGTCACTGGTGGCGATGTGGAACCAGGTGACGGGCGGGTAGGTCTCCCGCAGCACGGAGTGTCTAAAGCAGCTTGCCTTCGGAGAGATCGCGGATCAAGCCGAGGTCGGCGGCAAGGAAGTCGTAGGTAGGCAGAGCGCTGAGCGGTGCCCACACCATCGCGTTGAAGATGCGATTGCTGAGCTCACCGTCGAATTGCCGGACGGTGAAAAACTGCAAATCAATGGTGCCTCCGTTGCGATAGCGATGGCGGATCTGGGCGACCCGGGGACCGATCACGGCGGCGATGCCCAGTTCCTCCTCCAGTTCGCGGCTGAGGGCCTGTTTGGCGGTTTCGCCGGCTTCGATCTTACCCCCGGGAAACTCCCACTTGAGACTCATTGGTTGGTCGGGCCTGCGTTGACAGACAAGAATTTCGGTGACGCTGCCATCAGCTCCGGCCGGAGTGCGCAGGATCAGTGCCGCCACGACCAGCCGTATCGGCTTGCCATTTCCGCTGCCGTGTTCGTCCAATTTGCGGATGGGCTCTTTCACTCGGTTGCCATTTCTCCAGACAGGATGCACTCAACACGATTGCGACCCTCTGCCTTGTAGGTTAGACGAGCGAGCGGAGGCTTTGGACTGCAACGGCGGCGCTTACTCGGTACGAGAAGCGTTTGGCCGCAAGCCCATTCCATTTAGTTTGCTGCGGGCTTGTGCGGCTTCGGGGGAGTTAGGGAACCGCTGGATGAGGGCGCGGAACTCGGCGATGCCGGCGTCGCGGTCTTTGAGAGCCAGTAAAGCCTGCCCCTTGTGGAGGTGGGACACGGGAATCTTGGGGTTGCCGGGGTATTGGTCGAGGACGTGGTCGTAGTCCTTGACGGAGGCAGCATATTTGCCTGCGCGGTAGTCGATCTCGCCCATGTAGTAGTAAGAGTTTCCGGCGAGTGGATCGCTTGGGTAAGAGTGGATGAGGTCACCAAACTCGGACGTGGCGAGCGCATATTTGGCTGCCATGTAATCGCTGAGAGCATTTTTATAAATGCCTGACACGTCTGCCGGCGCTGATCCAGATGGGCCCGTTGCAGGAGGGCCCTGGGTCGTGGGGAACACAATGTCGGCAGATGGCTTACGGCTTCCCGCCACTGTGGGGGGAGGAGCCGGCGCTGCGGATGGTTCCACAAGACCTGCGCCACCTGAAGATATGGTCGGCGCCGAGCCTGCGGAAGGGCCAAGGTTCTGCAATGCGGCGTTGATGGATTGCTGCTGGCCCTGCACGGACTGCAGAGCCTTCTCCATGCCATTGAGCCGAGCCTTGACCTCATCGAGCGAATCGTTGAGCGACTGCACCTGGCCGGAGACCTGGTCCAGCTTGCCGGTCGCGGCTTCCTGCTGCGTATGCATTTGTTGTTGGAGGGTCCCCATCACCGATGACATCTTGTTGACCGAATCGGCAGTCTGCTGCACAAGATCTTTCATCACGCCCATGCGCTCGTCGTTGGACTGCTGAAGGTGGGCTACAGATTCCTGCAGGTCCTGTATCTGGGTCTGGAGCTGCACCATGTCCTTGTTGACGGCGAAGGCGGGTGTCGCAACAAGGGCAAATGCACAAATGCTGGCGGCCAGGCCGGTGAGCTTTAGGGCGCGGTGTCTAATCATGAATTGTTACCTCTGGTAGAGTTGTCCGGCTCTACGCTGCGGACAAGCTGTTGACAGAACTTTAGCGGTCAAGCGAGAACTGGGCGCGACGATTCTGCTGCCAGCAAGCCTCATCCTCGTCGGTGCAGAACTGTTTCTCCTTGCCGTAGCTGACGACGCGGACGCGGCTGGCCGCGACTCCTGCGTTTACTAATGCGGTCTTGGCAGCGTTGGCGCGGTTTTCGCCGAGGGCGAGATTGTATTCAGCCGATCCGCGATCGTCGCAATACCCGCCAAGGACGACGCGGATGTCGGGATGGGCAACGAGGTAGGCAGCGGCCTTGGCGGCGGACGTCTCGCCATCTGGGCGAAGGGTATAGCTGTCGTAGTCGAAGAACATGTCGGCGACGTTCTGATGGAAGACTGCGTCGGAGCCCATGTCGGCCGTCGAACCCTGGTTTGTGGTGTCAGTAGGGACAGTGGGAGCGACAGGAATGCGAACCGTGACTCGGACGTTAGCTTCAACAGTGCCACCGTCGCCAGTTGCAACGAGATGAAAGTTGGTAGAGGTGGACGGCGATACTGTCTGAGTGCCATTGGCGTTGACCTTACCAATGCCATCGATGGATACCGCTGTAGCGTCGGTGGTGCGCCAATTGAGCACGACTGACTGGCCAAGATCGATGGCGAGCGGGTCGGCCGAAAATGTAGCTGTGGGCGCCGGTGTAGTTGCTGTAGAAACTGTGGGCCCAAGGCTCGCTGGATTGATCTGAGTCTTGTTCTTGTGGCTGCACCCGGTGACGGTTGCCAGAGCGATGGTCAACAACAGCGCTGCTTGAACCGAAATGGTCCGAATAGTTTGCGGTTGGAAAGATCGTGCTGATGTCATTGGCTTCTCCTACGGTCGTACGGTTGCGTCACTTTTGATGTTACTGAAATTCAGCGGTGTCGACAGAAGGTTGACTAAGACGTACCAGCGTCACAACTATGCTGAACGTCATTTCCAGCTCCAGTTGGGCATATCGGCGCCCGGGCCCGTGAGTGGCCGGCGTTGGCTACCGTCAGCCAGCATCGTCCAAATTCTGTTGTGTTCAGCTCGTCCGTCGGAAGAGTCCGCATAGGCGATGTGGCGACCGTCGGGCGACCATGAGGGGAAGTCGCATCGGCCGGAGTCGTGCGTGAGCTGGATCCACTTCTTGGTGGCAACCTCCATCACGTAAATATCCTGTCCACCGGGTGCTCCGGGGCCGTACTTGCGGTCCCACGCGAAGGCGACGAATTGGCCGTTAGGCGACCACGAGGGTGATGACGCGTAGCCGCCGTCGGTCATTTGCTGCACGCTGGAGCCGTCGGAGTTCATGATGTAGAGCTGGGGAAGGCCGGTGCGTCCGCTGATGAAGGCCATCTGATCGCCGGTCTTCGGATTGTAAGTAGGGGAGACATTTCCTCCGCGGAAGCTGGTGATGCGGCGAGCGAGGTTGCCATTGGAATCGGCGATCCAGATATCGAATGCACCGTTGGGAGCGGCGGAGTATGCAATCTCATTGCCGCTGGGCGCCCAAGCTGGAGATGCACCGCTGCCTGATCCACCGGGAAAATTGACATATCGGCCAAGCAGGAGCGAATACATCTTGAGTTGGAATCCGTATTTGCCGAGCGAGGCAAAAGCGAGGCGCGAGTTATCCGGCGAGATGCGTGGCGACATCGCAGAGGTGCCGAGGTGAGTGATCTGGTGCTGATTGGCACCGTCATAATCCATCATCCAGATGTCTTTGTCTGCGCCGGCCTTCTTGACGTAAACGATTTTGGTTTGGGAGATGCCGGGGGTGCCTCCGCCGAGACGCAGGATGATCTCGTCTGCGAACCGGTGGGCAACCTGGCGGGAAGAGTCCTCGCTAGGCTCTTCGTTGTATTGCTTGGCAAGAACCTGCGGGTACTGGAGATTTTTCGCGTCGAAGAGAAAACCGTTCGTAACCAGTCTGCCACCGGCCACTGTCAGTGAGCCGAAGGCAACGAAGGAAGCGCTCGCAGGCGCATTGGCATATCCGGGTAGTTGAATCTCGGCGGGAGTTCCCGGTGAGCCGGATGGCATAAGGCTCTTGGAGACAATGTCGAAGATGCCGGCGCTGGCGAGGTCGGCGTAGAGAGTTGCGTCGAACGTTTGGCGGAGCGCGATCGTCTGCGCATCGGCGGCAAGCGGCTTGAAGTCGGCGACGGCGATGCGGATCGAGCCTGCGCCGGAGTTAGTCCCGGTAAAGATATTGTCCTGGGCTTCAGCACGAGGGACGAGCACCGTAAGAGCTGCAGCCAGCGCCAATGCAAGAACGACGGGGTATCGGAGGAGTCTGGGATGCTGGCGAAGTGTGCGGGTGTTGCTATCCATTGTCTCTATGGTAAACGCGTGCGATGAATCTTTGTTTGTCGAGGCCATTACGGGTGGGGGGGAGGATCAAAGTAGTACGTGACGTTGATGTGGGTTCCGGTGTACGCCTCGGGCAGAGGTCCGAAGGTGTCAATGTGGCGGACAGCGTTTAGCGCGGTTTGGTCGAGCGTATTGTCTCCGCTGCGCTGGGCTATCTGGATCTCTGAAACCGACCCGTCCCGTTCCACCTGAAAGGTGATGTAGACGCGGTGGCCGGTCGCCTGGGGGTCGAGCATGTTGGTGTACCACTGTGACGCCACCTTTTGCTTGATCTGGTCGACGTACCAGCCAAATCGTGTGCCGAAGTTGGAATCGGCGACCCCGACGCTGGTGGTCCCGGCACGGGTCTGCGTGCTGCTCATCGCGATCTTGACGCCTGTAGTCTCGCCGGTCTGCGCCTTGTTCGGGTCGACCTTGACCGCCTGCGGATGCAACGGCGGCGCGGGCGTGGTCTTGTCAGCGAGCTTCGCGGGCTTTGGCGTGATGGTGGGAACAGGGATCGCGTCAGGTCGGGGAGCTTCAACTGTCTTCGGCTTGGGAGCAAGGGGCGCAGGTGAGGGTGTTTCAGAGGCGAGGACGTTGTTCGGATCGGCGGGCTGCTTGGGCGGTAGTGGTAGCGCGTTGACCATGGTGGCTTGGATCGCGCCTGCGGTAGCGGCGTTGTTCCCCCAATTCTGCCCGGAGTGGGAGAACCATGCCCAGCCGAGAAGGAGTGCGACTGCGGACGCGTGGAGCAGGAAGGAACCGGCGACGCCTCCACTGAATGGGTCGCCGCTCGAGCCGCGAGATGTGGTTTGAGCTGTCATCTTGAGGGCGCTTATTATTCGTGGCCTAGTTTGCCGTCTTGGATTGGATCGGCTGGGTCACGATGCTGATGTTGGTGATGCCTGCTCGTTTAACTGCATCCATGACTGAGGCGAAGGCGCCGAACGGAACGCGCTCGTCGGCTTGAACGTAAATGGTGCGGGTTGTCGGGTCGGCGGTGCCTACGCTGCGCAGTTGTGCGGTCAGATTTTCAAGATTGATCGGCGTGTCCGCACCGCCGTTGCGGCTTCCAGCCTGGAGGAAGACGTTTTGATTCCTGTCGATGGTTACGACGGTGCGCTGCTGAGTGAGTTGGTTGACGGAGCGTGTGTGCGGCACCGCGACACTGATGCCGGACTGAAGCACCGGCGCGGTCAACATGAAGATGAGCAGGAGCACCAGCACCACGTCGACCAGCGGGGTAATGTTGATGTCGGCGAGCGCAGTTTGGGTGCGGATCTGGCCTCTGCTTTGAGTGGAGAAAGCCATGGCTAAAACGTCCTCCGACGGGGCTGGGCGGCTAACTCTTCAGGAGGTGAGGCCAGCGGAGCTTGAGGAGTCAGCATGGCCGCGTTTTCGATTGCGTTGAGGAGTTCGCGGCCGAAGTCGTCCATACGCCCTGCGAAGTCGCGGAGTTGCGCGGTGAGCTGGTTGTATCCGACCAGCGCGGGAATCGCGACCGCAAGTCCGGCGGCGGTAGTGATAAGGGCTTCAGAGATGCCCGGCGCGACCGCGCGGAGGGTTGCATTGCCGGCGACTCCAAGGCCATGGAATGCGTCGATGATGCCCCAGACGGTGCCGAAGAGGCCGACGAAGGTGGCTCCGTTGGCGATCGTCGCGAGCCACGACATTCGCGACTCCATCGCGGTAAGCGCTTCGGAGGATGCAGTCTGGGCAGCGCGCTCGAGTGCAGCGGGATTACGTGGCATGCCCCGGCCACCGCTCTGGCGCTGATACTCGTCATTGATCTCGTTGAAGACGGAGACCAGAGGGCTGGGTTGGAACTGGTCGGCGACCGTGGAGATTTCAGAGAGGCGTCCGGACTTGCGAAAGGTGCGCAGGAACCCCTTGCTCTGCGTGCGGGCTTGGCTGAAGCGTCTCCATTTGGAAAAGATGATCGACCACGAAAAGATGCTTGCGGCCAGCAGGATGATTAGAACGGCGAAGGCGACCGGGCCGGAGTTGCGGACCATCTCGACGATCGCGTTGCTGGATGCGGCCAGCGGAGCAGAGGGCGCGGAGGCGTCGTCCTGAAAGAAAAACGCGACGAGTGCAAGCGGGGAGGGTACGTTATGCAACATCATTACCCATGATTGTAAGGCGTTGTGGGCGGGGTGACCGGGTGAGGGAAGCGAGGTTGGTTCCCGCAAATTTGATTCGGGTGTCTAGTGTGCGAGCGAATGCGGCGACCGTTTGCTATCCTCGCGATACATCTGTGGATGAGGCAATCATGCTGCTGGAGTTGCGGGCGGAAAATTATGCGGTGATCGACCAGGCGGTGGCCAGCTTCGGGCCGGGGTTGAACCTACTCACGGGGGAGACGGGAGCCGGCAAGTCTATCTTGATCGATGCGTTGGCGCTTTTGCTGGGCGGAAAAGCTTCCAGCGATGTTGTCCGGCATGGCGCGGAGAAGGCAGTGCTGGGATGCGTGTTTGAGTCGACCCCGGGTGCGGCTGCGATTCTGGACGCAAACGGAATCGATGCGGGCGCGTTCTCGGATGACATCCTATTGCGGCGGGAGATTGCTGCCGGCGGTAAGGGGCGTGTGTTCATCAATAATCAGCCAGCAACGGTTGCCGTGCTGCGCGAGTTGGCTCCGGAGTTGGGGCTGATTCATACGCAGGGCGAGACGCTGGGGTCGTTCGATCAGGCGCAGCAAAGGGCGCTGCTGGATCGGTTTGGCGGGATCGCAACGGAAGACGTTGCTGCGGCGTTTGCGGCGTGGCGAACGACAACTTTGAGGCTGGATGAATTGCAGGCGTCGGAGCAGGACAGGCTGCGCATGGCGGACCTTTGGCGGTTTCAGGCGAAAGAGATTGCGCAGGCGGAACTGGTGGCGGAGGACGAAGACGCGCAGTTGGAGGCGGAGAAACGCGTGCTCGCAAACGCCGAGAAGCTGTACACGGCGGCGATGAGTGCCCATGAATTGCTGTACGAGTCGGAGGGTGCGGCCGAGACTACGCTGACCGCGGCGCTGAAGCATGTGGAGGAACTGGCCCGCTACGATGCGCGGTTTGCTGAGCCGGCCCAGCAATTAGCCGCGGCGAAGGCAACGGTCGAGGACGTGAGCGCGAGCGTTCGGGATTTTGCGGATAGGGTTCACGCCTCTCCGGAGCGCTTGGAGGAGATTGAGGACCGGCTGGCAGCGCTCGATCGGCTGAAACGGAAGTATGGACAGACGCTTATTGAGGTGATTCGCTTTGGCGAAGATGCGGCGCGCAGGCTTGCCGAGGTTGAGAACCGCGATGAGCTGCTCGCTGAATTGCGAGTTCAGCAGGAGCACGACGCGGCGGCCTACAAAGTGGCGGCGACAGACTTGACGGCCAAGCGAACTGCGGCGGCTGGGCGGCTGGAGAAGCTGGCAACGGCGCAGATCAACGATCTAGCAATGTCGGTGCGGTTCAAGGTTCAGGTGACGGCTGAGCAGGAGACTGGCGGATGGAGTGCGCATGGGTGGGATCGGATTGACTACCTGATTGCGACCAATGCGGGCGAGCCGCTCAAGTCTTTGGACCAGATTGCGTCGGGTGGCGAGATGTCGCGCGTGATGCTGGCGCTGAAGGTGACGGTGGAGGAAAGCTTTGCGGCTGGGGCTGCTGGACACGGGCGGAAGAAAGCGGCCTCTCCCATGCTGCGAGCGCTGCCTACGCCGCGGATGCTGGTTTTTGATGAGATCGACATCGGCATTGGTGGGCGGGCAGCAGAGGCGGTGGGGCGCAAACTTAAGACGCTTTCGAAGAGGCAGCAGGTGGTGTGCATCACGCACCTACCACAGATAGCGGCGTTCGCGGATCAGCATTTCCTCATTGAGAAGGCGGACAAAGGCGGGCGGACGCGTACGAGCATCCGACGGATGGAAGAGGACGAGCGGGCGCGTGAGGTGGCGCGGATGCTGAGCGGCGCGAAGCTGACCGATACCAGTCTGGAACATGCGCGTAACCTGCTGTCGTCCAGCCGTTGATGCAGGGAGCACGGCCGACTCTGATTTTCGAATTGATTTGCTTTGTCGCTATCGGGAAGCATAGGCTGATCTGTTCGACGGAGGATCTATGCCGAGTAACGTTTCGTGGTTCAAGGTCAGCTTTGTTTGCGGTCTGGCATTTTGTTGCGGCTGCGCAGGTCCCTTCAATCGCACGCTTACCGGAGTTACTGTAAGCCCTGCGGCGGTTCAGGACAATGGATCGGTGGCAGGAGTGCAGTTCGTAGCGACGGGAACTTTTTCGGCCCCTCCAACTATGCTGGCTCCGCTTGCAGTCAACTGGTCTTTCAGCGGGTTTACGACGATACCGGTGCCCACGGAAGTGACGATCGACAATAGCGGACTTGCCCACTGCGTTGGATTCAAGGGCACAGTGGTAGTGATTGCGGTGCATCCGACCGATCCGAACACGCCCGCCCCGGCGGTGGTGGGACCCGGCACAGGAATGGGTTTCGTGGGTGGGAGTGGGACGCTCACCTGCCAGTAGATATGGAGCGAAAGTGGTGATGTATGTAGGGAGTGCAGCCCTGGAGACATTTTCTAGATAAGGGATGCCGGGTGATCGACCTCAGGTATATGATGTTGTCGCTTAGGCTGCACGTATTTGCTCTCACTTTGGGAGGAACGAATGACAAACACACCGACTAAATGCGCTCAAATGGCTTGTTCTTGTATCGCCCCCGCAGGTAAGAAGTTTTGTTCCACACATTGCGAGGATGCGAAGAACATGACAACCCTGACCTGCCACTGCGGACACCCAGGCTGCGACGAGAAGGCAAAGGCATAATTGACTGACACGCTGGCGGAATTCGGGTTTGAATCCCGTCGGCGTGATTGGTCTGCCGACTCGACTCGGGCTCCCGGAATGCCTGAAATTTAGAGTGGTAAAGATTGCGTCTGACGGCACCTTGGCGGGTACCTGAGAGGTGTCGCCGGAAGCCCGGACACGGTATACTAAACCTGTGAATACTATTGCTACAGGCTCTCCTAGCCTTGCTCAAAAAGACACCGCGAACTCCACGAAAAGGGTTCTGCTTTTGAAGCCTCGGGGCTTCTGCGCGGGAGTTGTGCGCGCCATCGATATTGTGCGGATTGCGCTCGAGACGTTTGGCGCCCCGATCTATGTACGCAAGGAAATCGTTCATAACAGCTATGTTGTGACCGACCTAGCGAAGAAGGGTGCCATCTTCGTCAATGAGTTAGACGAAGTTCCAGAAGGCGCTCGAGTGATTTACTCGGCTCACGGTGTGTCGCCGGCAGTACGGGAGCGTGCCAAGGAGCGCAATCTGAAGGTGATTGATGCGACCTGCCCCTTGGTGACGAAGGTGCATCTGGAGGCGATCAAATTCTCCAAGCAGGGCTATTCGCTGGTGTTGGTTGGCCATCGCGATCATGAAGAAGTTGAGGGCACGCAGGGTGAGGCGCCGACCGTGACCCAGGTGGTTTCCACGGTTAGAGAGGTCGATGCGTTGGTGGTTCCCGACCCGAACAAGGTCGCGTATCTGACCCAGACGACGCTCTCGCTGGACGAGGCGGGGATCATGATCAACGCCCTGAAGCGAAAGTTCCCGAACATCGCCGGGCCGGCCGCGCAGGACATCTGCTATGCGACAGAGAATCGCCAGGTTGCAGTGAAGAATGTGGCGCATGGCGCCGACCTCGTGCTGGTGGTTGGTTCGAAGAACAGTTCGAACTCGAATCGGCTGGTTGAAGTGTCGAAAAATCTGGACACAAATTCGTACCTGATTGACTCCGCGGAATCGATCCAGCCGGAGTGGCTTGAGGGGGTTAACACGGTCGCGGTTACAGCGGGAGCCTCTGCTCCTGAGGTGCTGGTTCAGGATGTGGTGAATTATTTGCAGGACATGGGGTATGGGTCGGTCGACGAAGTGGAAGTGATGCCGGAGAATGTTCGCTTCGGGCTTCCTCCAGAGATCGTTCAGGCAATTGCATCAGCGCCGCCGATTCAGCATTAGAGCGCAACGTTACGCGAGCCGGTGCTGGACAGAAGCTTGCGAGTTGCAATTACCGGTCTGCCAGGGAAGAGTTCGATCTGGCCTGGAGATTTACCAGAGAGTTTGAAATAGATGAGTACATTTCCACGAAATCCGAAGGCGGCGCCCGCAAAGCCCGTGCAGCCGCGCTATGGCCGTATGGACGTTGGCCTGAGCGAGGTAGCGTTGGGCATCGCGCACGCAACGGATTGGCTGCTGGGGCTGCAACATCCCGACGGTTACTGGTGCGGTGAGCTGGAAGCTGACTCGATGCTTGAGTCGGACTACATCTTCATGCATACGCTGCTAGGCACGGGTGACCGCGGTAAAATGGAACGCGCGGTCAACGAAATTTTGCGCCACCAGAATGAGGATGGTGGGTGGAGTATCTACCCCGGCGGGCCGTCAAATATCTCTCTCGGCGTGAAGGCGTATTTCGCGTTGAAGCTGATGGGCTGGTCGGCGGAGCATTCGGTACTCGTCAAAGCGCGGACCTGGATCCTCGCGAACGGCGGCGTCACGGAGTGCAACACCTTCAGCAAGATCTACCTCTGCGCGCTGGGCCAGTACGACTACGACGCGGTGCCTGCTGTTCCGCCAGAGATCGTCCTGTTTCCGAACTGGTTCTACTTCAATATTTACGAAATCTCAGCGTGGTCGCGCGCGATTCTTGTCCCTCTCTCGATCATCTACGCGAAGAAGCCATTCAAGAAATTGACCCCAGAACAGGGAATCGACGAACTTTTCGTGGGTGGACGCGAAAATGCAGACCTTCACTTGCGGTGGGACCGCAAGCATCCGATTAGCTGGCGGAATTTCTTTCTCGGGGTTGATCGGATTACGCACTGGTTTGAACGCATTCACATTCGGCCTCTGCGCAAGATCGCGCTGGAGAAGGCGGAGCAGTGGTTGCTCGAACGTTTCGAGATGTCCGATGGGCTAGGCGCGATCTATCCTGCCATGCTGAATGCGATTGTTGCGCTTGCCTGTCTGGGGTATACGCCGGACGATCCGCAATTCATTCGCGCAATGGACGAGTTCGAGAAACTCGGCATTGATAATCCCGACGGCGAGTTGAAATACCCGACGCCGACCTTCCGAATGCAGCCTTGCATGTCTCCGGTATGGGACACGGCGCAGGCCGTCTACGCGCTGGGCGAGGCCGGAGTTCCCAAAGACGATCCGCGACTGTTGAAGGCCGTAGACTGGCTGTTGTCTAAGGAAGTTCGGCATAAGGGTGATTGGGCTGTGAGCGTGAAAAATGTTACTCCGGGTGGATGGGCATTCGAATTCAATAACGAGTTTTATCCTGACGTGGACGACTCCGCGCAAGTGTTGCTGGCGTTAAATCAGGTGCGTAATCCGCAGGAGCGTTATCAGCACGAGGTCTCGCAACGAGCGCTGGACTGGATCTTCGCAATGCAGTGCAGGAATGGCGGATGGGCGAGCTTCGACCGCGACAACACGAAGATGATCTTCCAGTACATTCCATTCGCCGATCACAATGCGATGCTTGATCCGCCGACCGTCGATATTACCGGGCGCATTCTGGAGATGCTGGCGAACTACGGCTTCACGCGACGCGACAAGCGAGTGGAGAAGGCGATCCAATTCGTGCTCGACGAGCAGGAACCCGATGGAAGTTGGTTCGGACGCTGGGGTGTCAACTACTTGTACGGGACTTTCCTGGTACTGCGCGGACTGGAGGCCATGGGCGTCTGGAGCCACGAGCCAGCGATTGTGAATGCGGCGGAGTGGATTCGCATGGTGCAGAATGCGGACGGCGGATGGGGCGAGACCTGTGGAAGCTACGACGATCCTTTGCAGCGAGGGATTGGGCCGAGTACGCCTTCACAGACCGCGTGGGCAGTGCTCGGCCTACTCGCTGCGGGAGACACTCGTTCGGACTCAGTGGCAAAGGGTATTCGGTGGCTGATCTCGAAGCAGTCGCCGCTGGGAACATGGGACGAGTCTGCCGAAGAACGTAACGGCGAAGCTATCTACACCGGGACAGGCTTTCCCCGTGTGTTCTATCTGGCGTATCACCTGTATCGCGATTATTTCCCACTGCTTGCTTTGACGACCTACAAGCGCATGATGGAGCGGGAAGCTGCAGCAGCGTAGGAATTTTGTTGGGTGCTGATAGATATGTTGCTGGCGGGTGTGTTGTGCAGTGGCAAGCAGCATCAGTCGAAAAGGAGAAACCTCAATGGCAGTACCTGTCTCGCAAGCGTGGACCGTCGCAAGTTACGTGCTGAAGCAGAAGCTCAAGGGACGCAAAAAGTATCCCCTGGTGCTGATGCTGGAGCCGCTGTTTCGCTGCAACCTGGCGTGCGCCGGATGCGGCAAGATCCAATATCCGGCCCACATCCTGAAGGCTGAGTTGACGCCGGAAGAGTGCTTCAGGGCTGCTGAGGAATGTGGCACGCCGATGGTCGCGATTCCGGGCGGCGAGCCCCTGTTGCATCCGCAGATGCCGGAGATTGTTGCTGGCCTGGTGGCGCGGAAGAAGTACGTTTACATGTGCACCAACGCTCTTTTGTTGAAAGAGAAGCTGCACCTGTTTACGCCGAGCAAGTATCTCTCCTTCTCGGTGCATGTGGATGGACAGCGCGAGCATCACGACTTCTCTGTGTGCCGCGAGGGTGGATACGACATTGCGATGGAGGGCGTACGAGCCGCGGTCGCCGCGGGTTTTCGCGTCACGACCAACACCACACTCTTCGACGGAGCCGACCCGAATAGCGTTCGCGCGCACTTCGACGAACTGATGGAGGTTGGCGTCGAGAGCATGATGGTGTCGCCGGGATATACGTATGACAAGGCGCCGGATCAGAAGCATTTTCTCGGACGCGCGCGATCGAAGAAACTCTTCCGTTCCATTCTTTCCAATCGCAAGAAGACCTGGCGCTTCAATGCTTCTCCTATGTTTATGGAATTTCTGATGGGCAAAAAGCACCTGACGTGCACGCCGTGGGGGATGCCGACGTTCTCAATCTTTGGATGGCAGAAGCCTTGCTACCTGCTGCAGGATGGCTACGCCGATACCTTTCAGGAACTCATGGAGACGGTCGAGTGGCAGAATTACGGCACTGAATCCGGCAATCCGAAGTGCGCGAACTGCATGGTGCATTCGGGTTACGAGGCGAGCGGAGTCAATTACACCTTTGGCTCGATCAAAGGGCTGCTGCAGACCGCGAAGGCGATCTTCTTCGACACCTATGCCGATGATGGTGCGATGAAGCTCTTGAACGAATGGAAGCCAGCCCACACGGCACCGCTGGTTCAGATTGCGGAACCAACGGCGAACGCCGCGAGTCCAGCGCTGCAAGAAATCTCAGGAGACTAATTATGTCGACCCAAATTCAGGAAGCAGCAAAGCTGGATCAGCTATCGCATGAGAGTCCCGACGAGATTGAAGTTGCTGCGGGGCGTGAGCGCGAACAGCTTGAGGGTTGGGTGCCTACGCTTGCCAGTGATGCTGAAGTATGCGACGCACTCGAAAAAGCGTTCGATTATCGCGGAGACATCACAGTCACGCGCAAGGATGGAACCCAGATACAGGGGTATCTTTATGACCGGCGGACCGGCTCGACACTAGCAGATTCGGTTGTACGAATCATGCCATCGAACCAGGGCGGCAGATTAAACATCGCCTACTCCGATATTGCGGCGCTTGCGTTTACAGGGCGTGACACGGCGGCTGGGAAGACATTCGACGCATGGGTGAAGAAATACTGGGAGAAGAAGGCAGCCGGCGAGAAAAATATCCAGATCGAGCCGGAGAAGCTGGACTAAGGGCGTGCCCGGCGCTCCGCACGATGATGGATTGCCGACGAGTATACCTACCGATGTGCATCCGGGCCCTGCCGTTGTCTGCGTAGGCGAGCGCCCATTATGAAAGTTTTTCTTACTGGATCGACGGGATTTGTCGGAAATCATGTGGCGCACGCATATGCCTCAGAGGGAGCGGAACTGCGCCTGCTCGCTCGATCGACAAGCAAACTGGCGGCAATTGAAGGGCTGGCGGCTGAAGTCGTTGTCGGGGACCTGCGTAACCCGGAATCGTCGCGCACGGCACTGCGCGGATGTGATGCTTTGGTGCATGTGGCTGCGGACTATCGGCTTTGGGTGCGCGATCCGAAGGAGATGTACTCGGCTAACGTAGATGGCACGCGCGAGCTTTTGCGAATTGCGCGAGAGGAGGGCGTCGCCAAAGTTGTCTACACGTCCAGCGTCGCTACCATGGGATTCAAGACCGACGGCACCATCGTGGATGAAAGTACGGCGGTCTCGCTTGCCGACATGATCGGGCCGTACAAACGCTCGAAGTTTATGGCCGAACAGGTGGCGATCGAGGCTGCGCAAGCAGGCCAGCATGTAATGATTCTCAATCCCACAACGCCGATTGGCGCCGGCGATGCGAAGCCAACTCCGACAGGCCGGATAACTGTGGACTTTCTCAATCGCAAATTCCCTGCGTACGTCGATACCGGCCTAAACCTTGTGGATGTGTCGGAAGTTGCGCGCATGCACTTGGTTGCACTGGAAAGCGGAACGCCAGGCGAGCGTTACATTCTTGGGGGCGAGAATCTAACGCTCAAGCAAATTCTCGATCGCATGTCTGCGATTACTGGACTGCCATCGCCGAGGATCAAGGTGCCGCATGCGCTAGCGATGGCCTTCGCGTTCTTCGATGAAACGATCACAGGCAAGCTGCGTGGGAAAGAACCGCGTGCGACAGTTGAGGCTGTCCGTATGGGACGTAAATGCATGTTCGCGTCGTCTGGGAAGGCAGAGCGCGACCTCGGCTTCCGTGTGCTGCCCGTCTACAACGCGATGCGTGCCGCCATCGAGTGGTTCCTCGCAAATGGGTATGCGCCGCCGCTAAAACGAAAGCCTCTGTGAAGGAATGTCCGGCGATCATCACGGCGCTTCCTCGTGAGGTAGCTGCGCTGGTGAAGGGCTGGGAGAAGCGGCAGCTTCCCGGCCGAGTCGTGGTCTACACCAACGGCTATGGGGTCGTCGCTTGCGCCGGAATGGGAGCAAAGCGTGCGACGCTCGCCGTTGAAGCTGCAATGGCCGCGATGCCGGTGACAGCGCTAATCTCCGCAGGCCTTGCGGGTGCATGCAATCCGGCGCTCGGTGTGGCGGAGATCGTTCGTGCGGGTAATGTCATCAACAGCACCACTGGCGAAAGATTCGATGATCCACAGTTCAAGCAGATCTTGGTGACTGCGGATGCGGTTGCCAGCGTGAGCGAAAAAACTCGGCTCCGCAGCTTGTATAACGCGGATGCGGTTGATATGGAAGCGGCGGTTGTTGCACGTCTGGCACGCATGCACGGCCTTCACTTCCGGGCGATCAAGGCTGTGTCAGATGCTGCGGACTTCGAACTAGATGGGCTTTCCAAATTTGCGACCTCGGAAGGTCAGTTCCAGGAGGGTGCGTTCGCTCTGCATGTGGCATTGCGACCCATGATGTGGGGCAAGGTTATCGCGCTAGGACGGAATAGCGGGAAAGCCCTGGCCGCGCTGACAAAGGCACTTCAAGTCGAGCTAGACTGGTACAGAAATAGAGACTGAGAGAAGAATGTCGAACGATTCAAGCGGTCCCGAAGCGTTGCATGCAGCATCGAGCACAGGACAGCAGATTCGCACCGCGTCAATCAGTGCTCCCTCGATATGCACAGGACGCATCAGCGGTGCGGAAATCAGTGCCGCGAATATCGACGCAAATGCCATCAGTGCCACTCCGATCGGGACTGCGCGAATCGGCGCGAAGCCAGTAGTCACCTTGCCGACGATTCCGGCAACCATGCGCGCCGCAGTTTATCGCGGGATCAACGATGTGCGTGTGGAGACGGTGCCAATGCCACTCAACGCCGATGGGGCGATTGGCGTGGGCGAAGTGTTGGTGCGCATTGATACCTGTGGGATCTGCGGGACGGATTTGAAGAAGATTCATTCAGGTTCGCACTCTGCTCCGCGCATCTTCGGGCACGAGATGGCTGGGACGATTGCGATGGTCGGCGACGGCGTTCAGGACTTTGCGATCGGTGACCGCGTGATGGCCTATCATCACATCCCCTGCGGCCGGTGCTACTACTGCCGCAAGCAGACCTTTGCGCAGTGCGAGACTTACAAAAAGGTAGGTTGTACCGCAGGCTTTGCGCCGGCCGGCGGAGGCTTCGCCGAGTACATCCGCGTGATGGATTGGATTGTTGGCAGGGAGGGGAAGACGGCGGGCCTGATCAAGATTCCCGACGACATACCATTCGAACAAGCTGCGTTTATCGAGCCGGTGAATACCTGCTTCAAGGCTGTGCGGCTGCTTAAGCTTCAACCGGACGAGACGATACTGGTGATTGGACAAGGGCCAATTGGGATATTGCTAGCGGCGCTTGCACGGAGGACGGGCGCAACGGTGCTGACCAGCGATCTATATCCGGAGCGACACGCAATTGCCACGACGTTTGGGTTGAACCATCCACTGGACGGGAGTGGTGACGTTGTAGCCGCGGCCAAGGCTGTGACGGAGGGACGAGGCGCCGACGTCGCGCTCGTAGCAGTGGGCGCGGATGCGCTGATTGCGACTGCGATGGGTGCGATTCGGCCGGGCGGGCGAGTGATGCTGTTTGCGTCAACGCAGCATGGCGAGGCGCCATTCGATCCTGCCGCCGTATGCATGGATGAGAAGACACTTATGGGGTCATACTCCGCGTCGGCTGCGATCAATGATGAGGTTGCGCGACTCGTGTTCGATGGTTACAGGGACGGGAGCTTCGAACTAACGCGGCTTATCTCGCACAGGTTCTCGCTTGAGGATGCAGCGGCAGCAATCAATCTGGCATCACATCCGCAAGCCGGATCGATGAAGATTGTTATCAAGCCCTAAAGATGGCGACGTTCGGCAGGTCTCCACTCGTCCGCAAATGCTGCGCTATGCTCAATGGATGAATGCAGTCAGTTTGCCAGCCCGAATTGTCTATGCATCAGCCGCGCTGCCTCTTGGCGGAGCGGCCGGCTTCTATTCCTGCATGCGATTCTTGCCGGAATTCGCAACCGACCACCCACAACTAGATCGCGGAATGGAGGGTTTGGGAATCTTTAAGATTGCCCTTATAGTCGGCGCGACGATCGCATTCACCGCATGCCTTTTTGCCCTTACCTTGCCGTGGAGTAGGCGGCGGAAACGTCGTGGACGCGCGGGGCGGATTGGCTTGTCAGGTGTGGTCGTAATGCTAGCCTCGATTTTTTTTGCAGACCAGGGGTTTGGACTGGTCTACGATTTTGCTTTTGTTATATGGCTTACCTATACCGTGACGTTTACTTTCGTCCGGTATGGATTACTCGATCAGCCGAAACGTGCGGCTGCGTCCGCTGAGGCCTTTTGATCGTCGGCGAGTGCAACTCTGCATAGATTTTCTCTTGCGGGATTCGAGCCGTCATTTGACCCGGCTTAAGCCACCCAGTAAACTTTCGAGTCGGCGCACAAACCGGATTGCGCGTTGTGGAATTCATGTACCACCGTCAGCGACGATTTTAAAACACCGGAGTAGCAACGAATTAAAGGAGCAAGGGACCCCATGCTGGATGCAAACCGGCTTTTTCCTGCCGAAACGACTGCACGCGCCATAGCAATTAAGCTGTATGACACCGTTCGCGACCTACCCATCATCTCACCGCATGGCCACACGGACCCGCGTTGGTTCGCGGAGAACAAGCCGTTCCCAAATCCTGCCGCGCTATTCATTCAGCCCGATCATTACATCTTCCGAATGCTTTATTCGCAAGGCGTTTCGCTGGAGTCATTGGGAATTCCGCAAGTAGATAGCAAAGAAAGCGCTGATCCGCGCGATGTGTGGCGCATCTTCGCAAAGCACTACTACTTGTTTCGCGGCACGCCGACCAGGCTCTGGCTTGATTACTCGTTCGACCAGCTCTTCGGCCTGACGGAGCGTCTTTCGCCGGCGAATGCGGATGAATACTACGAGATCATCGTAAGGAAGCTGGAGACGTCAGAGTTTCTTCCACGCGCGCTGTTTGATCGCTTCAACATCGAGGCACTCTCCACAACGGACGCGGCATTCGATTCGCTAGAATTCCATCAGGCCATCAAAGCCTCTGGATGGAAGGGTCGCGTTCTGCCGACGTTCCGCCCAGATGCTGTAGTGGATGCCGAGTATACGGGCTTCCAGGAGAACCTGAAAAAGCTGGGCGAGGTTGCCGGTGAGGACGTCTCAAATTGGAAGGGCTACCTTATGGCTCTGCGCTCGCGCCGTGCATACTTCAAGAAGAATGGTGCCACCGCCACGGATCACGGCCACCTGACGGCCCTCACCGCGGACCTCTCGACGCAGGATGCCGAACGGCTCTACCACCGCATCTTTACTGGCCGAATGCAGACGGGCGATGTGGAACTCTTTCAGGCTCAAATGCTGACGGAGATGGCAGGGATGAGCGTGGAGGACGGCTTGACCATGCAGCTCCATCCGGGTTCGGTGCGCAACTACAACAAGGGGGTCTACGACAAATTTGGCCGCGACAAAGGTGCCGACATCCCCTCGCCGACAGAATATGTTCGCGCGCTACGTCCTCTGCTATCGAAGTACGGCAATGAGGCGAACTTTACGCTGATACTATTCACGCTGGATGAGACCACCTTTTCCCGCGAACTTGCGCCGATCGCCGGACATTTTCCATCGGTGAAGCTTGGGCCACCATGGTGGTTCCTGGATTCGCCTGAGGGAATGATGCGATACCGTGAGACGGCAATGGAGACGGCGGGTTTCTATAACACTGTCGGCTTCAATGATGACACGCGCGCGTTCCTGTCGATTCCGGCGCGGCACGATGTTGCCCGGCGCGTCGATTGCGCGTTTCTTGCCAGACTCGTTGCTGAACATCGACTTGACGAACCTGAGGCGTTTGAAGTGGTGCAGGACCTGGCAGTCAATCTTGTGCGGAAGGCATACAAGCTGTAGTGGCGTCAGCGACTAGCATGGAATGGTGACCCGATTTTCTTCGCGCACTTCGTGGGACCGAAGTGAGAGCAGTTACGCTGCGGCGGTGCGTGAAGCGCATGTGTCGAGGCGGAGACTCTATGACCTGACCATATCGAACCCCACGCGTTGTGGGTTTTCCTATGATGTGGATGCGCTGCTGGGCCCGATGGTGGACGCTCGTGCGCTGGTCTATGATCCCGACCCGCGTGGGTTGGCGATTGCGCGCGAGGCAGTCTCGAAGTACTACGCGGACCACGGCGCTGAGGTCTCTACGGCCAATCTTGTCCTCACCACAAGCACCAGCGAGAGCTATAGCTTCCTGTTTCGCCTGCTATGTGATCCTGGCGACGAGGTGCTGGTCGCACAGCCAAGCTATCCTCTGTTTGACTTTCTGGCCGACCTCGACGATGTGCGGCTGCGGCCTTATCCGCTGTTTTACGACCACGGTTGGTGGATCGACTTCGCCGAGTTGGAGCGGTCAATCACACCGCGTACGCGGGCGGTGATCGTCGTCCATCCAAACAATCCCACCGGCCACTGGACCAGTCCACGCGAAAGGGAATTGCTAGAAGCCTTGTGTGCGCGGCGCGGACTCGCACTGATTGTGGATGAGGTGTTTCTCGATTACCCGCTTCGAGAATCAACGTCCTCGAGTAGCTTCGCGTGCGCCGAACATCCCGTATTGACCTTCGTGCTCAGCGGCCTGAGCAAGATCGCCGGCTTGCCACAGATGAAGGCTGCGTGGATCGCCACGCTCGGTCCGGATCACTTGCGCAATGAGGCATTGGGTCGTCTCGAGATTGTGGCAGACACGTTTCTTTCGATGAACGCGCCGGTACAATTGGCCATGCCTTCGTGGCTTGCCGCACGCGGGCTGATCCAGGCGCAGATACTTGAACGCGCTATAGCAAACCTGGCTGTTCTGCGCCAGATTGCCGATAAAGCGCCCGGTCGGCTGCAATTGTTTGAGGTCGATGCAGGGTGGAGTGCCGTGCTGTCGCTGCCTGGATGTGTAGGTGAGATCGACTGCGCGGAGCGATTGGTGCGGGAGCTTGGTGTCGTTCTGCATCCCGGTGGATTCTACGGGATGTCCGAGAGAACGCGTGTTGTGCTCAGTCTGATCGGGCCGCTGAACGACTTCGAAGCAGGCATATCAAGGGCCATAGCTGAGATTTGAACAGGCTAGTTAGCTAAAATTTTTGATGAACTCAACTAATAAACATTACCAGGAATTGGCTCATCCAACACATTCAGTAAATGTATTAAGATGAACAAAATAAACGCACACTAATGCTTCGCAAAAAACGGGTTTAATGCTCGTTCTTGGCCGATTGACGTCGTTTGACCATGCCCCGGTACGACTATAGTGGAGTCGGGCAACACCAGCAGCTTCTCTTGTATGGATCGGATCAGTGTTCGGCCGTCGCCGCCCGGTAGGTCGGTACGGCCAACGGAACCAGCGAAGAGCGTGTCCCCTGCAAGCAGCAGGTTCTCCTCCGGCATATAGAAACAGACACTGCCCTTGGTGTGGCCCGGAGTATGCAGAATGCTGCCGGAGAGTCCTACGATCGCAATCACTCGACCGTCCTCCAAGGTGTCATCGGGCGGATGAACCTCGGGTGTGGGTGCCCCGATCCACCCGGCCTGAATGTCCATCATCTTTATCAACGGAAGGTCGAGCTGGTTGTAGAAAATTGGCGCGCCAGTGACGGCTTTTAGACGAGCGGCTCCAGCGATGTGATCGATGTGCGCGTGGGTGATGAGAATCTGTTTCACCGTCAGTTTGTGCCGTGCGAGGATGCCGAGAATGCGAGTAATCTCATCGCCCGGATCGACGACAATGGCTTCGCCGGAGGTCTCGTCACCAAGGATGGAGCAGTTGCATTGCAGCACGCCGACGGGGAGGATTTCATGGATCATCGTGAGTCCGCCTGGTTGGTTGGGCAGGGTAGCGCGCCTGGCAGTCGTACTAGTCCCTCGTGATTTAAACGAAGGAGCCCCCCCGGAAAGGGTCTTCTGGCGCTGAAACGGACCGGTGAAGGCGCTACTTCTTGGGCGTCGTATGCTGCGTCGGTGTTCCCGAGAGAACGGAACGGTCGCCGCTGGACCGCGCGAGCAAGACAGTGAGCGAGATCGAAATCACCATGAAAAGAATGGCGCTCCAGGTAGTTAGCTTGGTGAGCAGATTGGCTGCGCCGCGTGGACCAAAGGCCGTCTGCGAACCTTGACCGCCAAATGCTCCAGCCAGATCGGCCGACTTGCCCTGCTGCAGAAGGACTACGCCGATCAGGAACAGACAGACGATGACATGAAGAACAACCAGGAAATAAATCATCGGGATTGCTTTGAGACCTCGGAGAACTAGGATGTGGCGTTATGAGGCGCCTGCACCGGAAAATCCGGCGAATAGTCTGGGCTGGTGCAAGGGAGGGATGAACCCTGGACCTTGCGGAGCTAGTACCCAAGCCAAGGCTCAGTGTATCACTCAGGTCTTGTCGGAAACGGTACTAGAAGCCCGAAGGCCTCGCTACTGCCACGTTGAATTCCTGCTCCATCGCCATGCCCGCCTCCGCAAGAGTTCCTTCTTCGAAGAGTCGCCCAACGAGTGTCACACCATGGGGAACCCGCCTCGGATTCGCAAACTTTGGTGTCGGCTTATTTGGATCTGGCGCCCAATCGCTCCGAGCCTCTGATACTTCTACGAACCCTGCCCGCAGAGTGAGAGACGGATGACCGGTAAAGTTTGTGATCACAAGAAACTCGTCGCGCAGCGAAGGCACGAGCAGCAAATCGACCTCCGAAAAGACTCTTTCCATCTCGATCGCGACCTTACGTCGCAACCTGTCGGCCTGCACAAAATCTACCGCTGATAAGAACCGCGATTGGCGAAACGTATTCGGCCAGGCATCGGGCACCTGCATTTTCAAGTCGTCTACCTTATGGCTCAGCGTTAGATCTTCGAAGGCGGCGGCAGCCTCGGCAAACAAAATGATGTTGAGCGAGTCGTATGGCCAGTCCGGCAGCGAAACCTCAACCAATTTCATCCCCAGTTTCTTCACGGTCTCAAGCGCCGCACGATCTACCTCTGTTGCCGGTGCTGTCTTCATCCATGCAGGAATGTAACCGACGCGAAGGTGGGCAATGTCGGCACCCCCGTTAAACGCCAGCTTGCAGGGTACGCTCGCCACATCCCCCGTATCAGGCCCGCTGATGGCATGAAGCACCAGCATCGTGTCCTCGACCGATCGCGCCATGGGTCCGAGCTTGTCACAGGTCCAACTGAGAGTCATCGCGCCCGTGCGTGGTACGCGGCCGTAGGTCGGCCTCAAGCCGGTGACGCCGCAACGCATGGACGGACTCACGATGCTGCCTTGCGTTTCGCTCCCGATCGCGAAGCCCACCAGCCCCGCCGCAACCGCCGCGCCGGGCCCAGCGCTGGAACCAGACGAGCCTTCCTCAAGCAGCCAGGGATTCATCGTCTGCCCGCCAAACCAGACATCATTCAGCGCCAGCGCACCAAGACTCAATTTCGCTACCAGCACCGCGCCCGCTTCATTCAGCCGCGCTGTCACCGCTGCATCCTTCTCGGGTATTCGATGACGGTAAGGCTCCGCGCCGTAGGTTGTTGGAATTCCCGCCGTATCGAGTAGATCTTTTGCGCCCCACGGAATTCCGTGTAACGCTCCTCGATACTTGCCCGCGGCAATCTCCGCATCTGCTGCCTGCGCTTGTTTCAGCGCATGCTCACGCGTCAGCGTAATCACACAGTGCAGTTGTGGATCGAAAGTTTCCAGGCGTTTGAGATAGATGTTGGTGAGCCGCTCCGAAGTAATTTGTCGCGACTTGATCCATGCGGAAAGTAAACTGACCGGCGCGAACGCGATGTCCTCATCTTTCGCGGGAAGATCTGGCACGTGATCAGCACGAACTGAAAACTCATCCTTTACGGGCCCACTAGCCTTCCCCGGCAGCGTAGGATTCCACACTGTTGCCGGCGAGAACGTGTCCTCGATGTGAAGCTTGCGCGGTCCAACCCGGCGCTCATACACGGATGCCAGCGATTGCTGCCAATTGCTCGCGGCCTGCATGAGGTCCTTCGGCGTCATCTCTACCTGCACCAGTTTTTCGGCCTCGCTGAATGTCTGCACTGACACCATCGGTCCGACCGGCGCAGACGTTCCAAAGGCAGGTGGAGCGCCTGGTGGAAGCGGCGTCTGGTCGGCGGCCGCGGTGTTCGCGGACATTGCAACCCCCATCATTCCCAGTGAGCTTTTTGCAATAAATTCTCGGCGTGACCGCGTCATGGTGCTCCTCTTGAAGTGTCGTTATCAACCATCTCACCTACATGCCATCGAACGTATTGTTTGTACCACTACACAAAACGCCGACGACAGCGAAAATGACAACTTGCTGACAATTAAAGACTTTTCCGTTTTCAATATTTGATATAGCTTGAACGCATCGTTACGAGATTTTAGCTCGACTGCCACCGACCTGGCTTTCGTCTTTTGCATGTGTCCCTCCCGGGATAGTGCGGTAACGCATTTACGCATCTAGAGGAGACCCAATGAAACTCATCCGATCTCTCTACCCGGTAGCCATGGCAGCAGTCTTCGCCATCAGCGCGGCGGGGCAATCGACCGCAACCTTGTCGGGAACCGTTACAGACCCAAGTGGCGCGGTTGTACCGAATTCGCAGGTGGTCGTGCATTCCCTGGCGACCGGGCTGGACCGCATCATGTCCACGGACGGTGCAGGCATTTATGTGGCCCCATCGTTGCAACAAGGGGACTATAAGGTGTCGGCTACGGCTGCGGGATTTAATCTGGTGACGGTCGAAAAGGTGACTCTGAATGTTGATACAAAAGCCATAGTCAACCTCAAGCTCGCGCTCGCCTCGACTGGTGCGACCGTACAAGTAGAGAGCACGGCCTCGCAGATCGAGGCTTCGACCATGACTGTAGGGCAGGTGATTGACAGAAATACAGTCCAGGAACTGCCGTTGAACGGCCGCCATTTTCTCGATCTCACCGTGCTGACGCCCGGAGGTGTGGTTGCTCCGACCTCGGGCAGTCTCACCTCTGCCAGCCGCGGTCTGGGGGCAAACTCCTTCATCACCGCCGGCAATCGCGAAGACTCCGTAAACTTTCAGATCAATGGCATCAACCTCAACGACATAAGCCAGAATCAAATCACGTTTCAGCCGTCGATCAGCACGACCTCTGAATTCAAGATTAATAACTCCACCTTCAGCGCGGAATACGGGCGTAGCGATGGCTCACTCGTTATCGTGGCCACGCGTTCAGGAACCAACAAATTCCATGGCGAAGTCTTCGACTACTTCCGGAACGAAGCTCTGGACGCCCGCAACTACTTCAATCGATCGGTCAGCCCGCAGACCGGCCTCTCGCTTGGCGTTCCCAGCCTGAAGGCACCCCTGAAGCGGAACAACTTCGGCGGGTCCGTAGGCGGTCCGGTATGGAAGGACCACACCTTTTTCTTCTTCAGCTACGAGGGCTTGCGTCAGCACCAAGGCATCCTACAGAACAGCACCGTGCTTTCAAACAGCGCCTCGACATTTGTGAATTCGGCAGGGGTTACAGTTTATTCGCCAAACCAGCGAGCCGCGATTGCGGCTGCCAACATGCCTGCGGCGAACGCCCTTCTGGCACTCATTCCGCTCCCCAACAGCGGAAATAACTATGTTTCGTTCACCCCTGGTCCAGTGCAGATCGATCAATACACCGGGGACATATCGCATCAATTCACTCCGACTGATTCGCTGCATGGTTTCTATGCGTTTCAGAAGGACAAACGCACTGAGCCGGCCTTACAGGGTGACACCATTCCCGGATTTGGAGATCAACGCGCCGCGCATCGTCAGATAGGCACCCTCAGCGAGACTCATATCTTCAACTCCAAGCTTGTCAATGAAGCGCGCCTGGGTTTCAACCGTATCGCCATCGCCTTCCAGCCGGCCAGCCCTATCGACCCAACCAGCGTTCATATCGGGGATGGCCTAAGCGGCCCCGTCGGTATTCCTCAGATCTCGCTGTCTGATATTGGACTGGTGTTCGGTGGCCCTTCGGGTTTCCCGCAGGGACGAAACACCACCACTGGTGTCTTTGCGGATACGCTGAGCTTGCTCGAAGGCAGGCACAGCCTCAGGTTTGGCGGAGAGTTTCGTCGTTACCTCCTTGCCAGCTTCGCCGCTAACATCGGCTCGCTGACCTATACGTCGTCCCTGACTACCTCGACCGTGAACGCGGCTGACGCGCAGGCCAAGACTCAAGCCAATCTTTTTGAGCAGGACATGGCCACCGTCTTCAGCATCCAGCCCAACACCGTCTCGACCCGCAACTATGCGGATTCTCTGGGAGTATTCGCGCAGGACAACTTCAAACTGACACCCGCTCTTACGCTCGAGTATGGCCTGCGTTTCGAGTGGAACGGAACGCCGGTAGAGGGTGCAAACCGCTATGCGATCTTTAATACCGACAACGTAACCCTCACTCGTGTCGGCACCAATGGTCTGGCGGCCAACGCTGAATACGGACAGAACTACAATGTCGAGCCTCGAGTGGGATTTGCTTACGATGCCTTTGGCGACGGCAAGACTGTGGTGCGTGGAGGCTATGCCTATCTGGTCGACCAACCGGTTGCATTTGTCTCGGCGCTGGGATCCAATCCTCCATTCAGCACTGCCGTCACCTATAACGGCGCTGCGATTCCGGTCTCCTCGATCTATAACTCGGCAGCCGCGGCTGGCCTCGCGATCAGTATGGTCAACCCCCACTTCAAAAATGCGTACATTGAAAGCTTCAACTTGAACATCCAGCAGGCACTGCCCTGGGGTATCGTCGGCTCACTGTACTATGACGGGTCTGTCGGTAGGCACCTGCTCATTACGACCAACGCTAACCAGGTAGTCGGGCCTGTAGGTGCGACCAACCTTACGCAGGTTCATCCCTTCCTGACCCTATCCGCCACCAGCCCGATCGGTGCTGGTAAGGCTATCGCTTCCAATATCTCCCAGAGAAACAGTATCGGCAAATCGAGCTACAACGCGCTGTGGGCCGTACTGAGCAAGAACATGAGTCATGGTCTTCAGTTCAACGTCAATTACGAATGGACGAAGTCGATGGACCTCAACTCACTGGGGTCGCAAGGCGGTCTGGTACTTCCGGACAGCAACAACCCCCGCGGAAATCATGGCTTGTCTGACTTCGATGTGCGCCATCACTTCGCAGGAACCGCGATTTACGCATTGCCATTCAAAGGCAACCGGTTCGTATCCGGTTACCGCTTGTCGACGATTGTCCAGTATCAAACCGGCAATCCGGTCAATATTGTGGCGGGCAGTTCAAGCTACAACGGCGTGACCGGCCTAGTTCGTCCTACCCAGATTGGCCCCATCGCCAGGGTGAAGAAGCAACTGCCTGGACTAACCAACGTCACGTTATTCCAGGGTACGGGCTTGAACTTCGGCGGCACAGTTTGCGACATAACGAACTATACTCCGGCGTGCTCTCTTCAAATTCAGGGGACGCAAGCCTCTGCCACGACCGCCACCGCGCCCAGCGCCTATACCGGCCTCGGTGCCTTGCATCGGAACGCTTTTACCGGTCCTGGATTCGCAGACATTGATCTCTCAGGTGAGAAGGAGACGAAGATCTTCGAGGGATTGACATTTACGATTCGCGCCGATGCATTCGATATTCTCAACCATCCAAACTTCGGCCAACCTTCGGGAAACGTGCAATCCTCTACCTTCGGCCAGATCTCCTCAACCCGCTTTGCCACCAGCGATGGCGGCTCTTCACGTCAGCTTCAAATCAGCGGCAAGTTCATCTTCTAGGAGGCTAGAGGCGTCTCCCAAAGATCGGGCAAGGCACCCTCTGAGCGGGCAACGACGGCGCTGGCCATGCAGTTCCCAACGACGTTCATCATCGTGCGGCCCATGTCCATTAGAGTATCGATCCCGAGGATCAAGAGGATCGGGGCAGTAGGAAGATGGATCGCGCTGGCCGTCGCGAGCAGCACCACCAGGGTCGCGCGGGGTACGCCGGCCATTCCTTTGCTGGCCAGCAATAACGTACCCAGCATGGCAATCTGCTGACCAAGGCCCATGTGAATACCCGCGGCCTGCGCTACAAAGATCGCGGCCATTGAAAGATAGACGCTGGAGCCATCCATGTTGAAACTGTAGCCAGTGGGGATGACGAATGACACAATCCAGCGCGGCACGCCAAACTCTTCCATTCGCTCCATCGCCAGTGGTAAAGCTGCTTCGGACGTAGTGGTGGCGAACCCGATCGCAGCCGGCTCTCCCACGGCGGCAATGAACCTTCGAATCGGAATGCGAGAGATGAGCAGTATCGGAATAAGGACAAGCAAACTGAAAACCGCGAGCGCAGCGTAATACGTGAGAACAAGCTTTCCAAGTGAAAGCAGCGCGCCAAAGCCCATGCTCGCCACCGTGTAAGCCAGAGCGGCACCGGCGGCGAGTGGCGCAAGATACATGATGATCCGTGTTAACTGAAACATTGTGTCTGCAAGCGATTGCAGTACCGAAAGCAGCGGAGCCCGTTTCTGCTGCGACAGCATGGCCAGTGCGGCGCCAAATATCACAGAGAAGATCGCAACTTGCAAAATTTGATTCTGCGCAACGGCCTGTGCGATATTCTCCGGAAACAGGTTCACGATGGTCTGCTGCCAGGTATGCAACGTCTGCACTACGGGCGCAGCGTCGCCTGTTGCAGGAGGTAATACGATTCCCCAGCCCGCGCCGGAGATGTTCATTGCGATTGCGCCGATGATCAGGCCGAGCGTGGTGACGACTTCAAAATAGACGAGTGCCTTCACCGCGACCCGCCCGATAGACTTTAGTTCGCCGTGCGCCGCGATTCCAGTTGTGATGCTGGCGAACAGCAGCGGCGCCACAATCATGCGAATCAGGCGCAGAAACAGATCTCCGAGAAAATGTGTCTGCACGGCGAATCGCGGCGCATCGAGACCAAACTCCACGCCGGCAAGCATCGCGAGAAATGTCCACAGCATCAACGAAGACCGAAAGAGCGTAGCCGCCGCAAACAGAACAATGGCGATGGAGCGCAAAACCGCCCCGGGCATGGGATGGCTGAGTAGGCTAAAGGCTAAGCCGCCAATCCACAGCAGAATGCCACCCACAGCGAGGATCGAAGCGCGCCTGACGTTTTTGCCGGGAGTGTTTTCGATTTTGCTGGGCATGATTGGAAGACAGGTTACCTAATTCACAGTATTACGTTGTGGCGCGTGACATTCAGAGCTGCAACTCCGCAACCGGCCTCTGCAGGCTCATTGCTGCTGCTGTCACGTCCGTGTATTTCAGGCCGGCTCCGGTGTTGAACAGGACTACACGATCCGAGGCTTTGAGAAATCCATTCGCCAGCAACTGGTCATAGGCAGCGGTAGCCGCGGCGCCTTCCGGCGACAGGAAGATGCCTTCGTTGCGTGCCCAATCGAGAATGGAAGCAAGTATCTCGTCATCGCTCACAGCCAGCGCAATCCCATCGGATTTGCGCAGAATTTCGAGCATGATGTAATCCCCGTACGGTTTTGGAACGCGCAGGCCAGATGCAAAGGTGGCAGCATTCTGCCACATATTGCTGGCACCGGCCCCGTCCTCGAAGGCACGAACAACGGGCGCACAGCCGGAAGATTGCACCGCTATCATTTTGGGTCGCTTGCCCGGCTTGACCCAGCCAAGTTGTTCCAACTCATCAAAAGCCTTCCACATCCCGATCAGGCCGACGCCGCCGCCAGTCGGATAGAAGACCGCATCGGGATACTCCCATCCCAATTGCTCGACGAGTTCGTATCCCATCGTCTTCTTGCCCTCGATGCGAAACGGTTCCTTCAGTGTGGAAACATCAAACCAATTCTCCTGCTCCTTGCGTTCGGTAACCATGCGGGCGCAATCTGAGATCAAGCCGTCCACCAGCGTGACATTGGCACCGTAGGCGATTGCCTCCACATAGTTTGCGAAGGGCACGTCGCGTGGCATGAATATATGCGCTTCAATTCCAGCTGCAGCCGCGTATGCCGCAAGTGCGCCCGCCGCATTTCCCGCGGAAGGAACAGCCAGTTTGCGCAAGCCATAGTGCTGTGCCATCGTCACAGCCAGCGCCAGTCCGCGAGCTTTGAAGGTGCCGGTAGGATTGGCCCCTTCCTCCTTGAGGAACACTCCTGGAAACCGCTTGCTGGGCAACATCGGCGTCCATCCCTCGCCGAGCGTCACCGGCTGAACTTCAGGAAGCACAGAACGATAGCGCCACATCCCCGCCCAAGTGGACGAGGAGGCGTCCTTGGCAATTACATCACGCGCCGCCAACCCTCGAAGGTGCGAAAGATCATAGCGAACGTAGAGCGCGCCGGCCGGAAAATCGGCGCACTGCGTGCACACGGTTTGCGGCAACTGGGCAGAAAGTCTGGCATCGCAACGAGAACATTCCAGGTAAGCAATTGGGGGCATAGGGGTCGGTAAAACAAAATTTATATTTCACATACTACAGTGCGAGCTGGGTCGGACGTCTGACGATTGGGTAAAATTCAGTGAGACCTTATGCGATCCCTGAAGAAGATAGACGCTCCGCAAAATCTGACCGAGCTGGCATACGAAAGCATCAAGACCTACATACTTCGTGAAGATCTGGATGAGGAGACCAGGCTGACAGAGGAGTTTCTCTCCAGCCAGCTCGGTATCAGCAAGTCGCCTGTGCGGGAAGCGCTCAACAGCTTGCACACCCGGGGTTTGATTCGAATTGAAGCGCGGCGAGGGGCCTACTTGCGACGCTTTACCGAACAGGAGGTAAAGGACCTATACGACCTTCGCGAGGCGCTTGAAGTCTATGCCGTTGGAGCAGCGGTCGTAAGCCCTGAGTTGCTATCCGAGTTGCGCAAAAGCACTCTACTCACCCGTAAATTTTTGAAGGCTAACGATCGAACAAGCCATATTTTGGAAGATACAAAGTTTCATGGACTGATCGCTCTGGCAACTGGAAACGCAGAGCTGTGCCGCGTCCTGGCAAATGTACAAAACCAGATATGGTTGTGCAGGCGCAAGACATACGATCTTTCCGCTTCCATGTCTCCGGATGCTCACAAGGCAATCCTGGAAGCGTTGGAGAGGGGCAACCGCGCGGAAGCCCAGAGTGCCATGCAGACCCACATCGCGCTGGTACGGCAACGCCTCATTGGCTTCATGCAGCAGAAGGCGCTACTGGCATAAGAAAGACAGCGAGCGGTTCCGGGATTTGCGGCCTCTGGTCGGACCGGACGACTAAGGATATCGTTCTACTTAGCCGTTCCAAGAGTAGAAAAGCGGCAACCTTTTTAAGAGGCTTGACAAGCCGTTTCCGGCTGCCTATCTTTACTGCGGCAAGATGATAACGATAACAATGGCTCCAAACGATGAGACGGCCTCAGCCAAAATTTGTTTGCACGCCAGGTGTCACCTTCAGCCATGGGAGATGATCGATGCGCGTTGCGAAGATTTCACAGAGTTCGTTCTTTGTCAGCAAGTTTAGGTTATGGGTTAGCGTTGCGACTTCGGCTCTCGCGCTGCTCGTCGTCGTTCCCTGCGCGCGGCCGCAGGAAGCAGTTGTGACACCCCACCCTCCAGTCGCAGTCCAGGATGCGCGCGATGCACGCGGACTTACTCGGCTAATTGTCGCCGCGCAGGCTGGAGAGACGAGCACGGTCAGAATGCTGCTCGCAAGCGGTGCCGACGTCAACGCGACGGACGCTGGAGGACGCACTGCGCTCATCGCTGCAGTTCAAAATCATCAGGGCGAAACTGCCAAGGCGCTTGTCGCAGCCGGTGCCAACCTCAACATTGAGTCACGCTTCGGCGGCTCGGCTCTGCTGGTTGCGGAAAACAGCGATGACATACCTATGGCGGCTTGGCTACTCGCGTCGGGCGCCCACTCCACGGGCAAGTCGGTTGGCGACACAGTCTGCGTCCGCTCCTGGGGCGGAGACGGCTACTGCGGCACGGTTCAGAGCTTTACGGTCCGTGCGGTCAAGATCGCGGTGACAAAGATTGTCGGGTGCGAAGGCGGTTGCCCGGCTCACGAGGAGTGCTCAACCGTAAACGGGGTTGGTGGAAGGAATGGCCTTCACGCTGGCGAACAGCTTGCCGTACCTAGCTGGTGCCTCACACTGACAGGCGTGAAACAGTGAACTCAATGCGCGTAACCTCCCACTCTTTTATCCGTTCTCTCGGCGTGTCCAGCGCCATCGCCACGCTGATGATGGCCTCGTCCACCCCAGGTGTCTTCGCGCAAAGTCAGTCCGGCTTTACCTACAACGGACTTAACTTCATCTCGTATCAGGCAAATGAATTTCTCAGTAGCAGTTCCGCGGCCAGCAGCATCCGTGCGACCGGCGCCAACTATACGGCCGTGATGGCGACTCAGTACCAGCAGACGTCCACATCGAACGTCATCGCTCCCGAGACACCCAGTACGCCTGGCTATAACAGCAGTCGCGATCCGCTAAGCCCCACGGACGCAGCGGTTGTCAGCGCGATCCGAAGTCTACAGGCCCAGGGTCTGGTGGTCTCGATGAAGCCTCAGGTCGATTCGCTCGATGGCGTCTTCCGAGGAAACTTCGCTCCAACCAATCCAACTGCGTGGTTTGCCAGCTATCAAACATTTATCCTGCACTACGCTCAGATTGCGGTTCAGAACAATGTCGGGATGCTTGTCATCGGCACTGAGTTCAAGTCGCTTAGCGGCGCCGCGTACAAGAGCAATTGGGAGACGATCATCACCCAGTTGCGCATCCAGTATCCGAGCCTGACGCTCACGTATGCGTCGAATGCGACCGGAGCTGGCGACGAATTTACCTCTGTGTCTTTTTGGGCGGACCTCGACATCATCGGCGTGGATGGCTATTTTCCTCTTACTAATCAGACTGATCCTTCGCTTGCTGCACTTATATCGGCGTGGACTAACAATAAGTCCGGCTTCAACATCGTATCGGCGCTCAAGAATCTGCAGAGTACCTACAACAAGCCGCTGATCTTTACCGAGATTGGGTATGTCAGTGCTCCCGGCACCAACGAGACACCCTACGCCAGTCTAGGCGGCACGTATGATCCGACCGAGCAGCAGGATTGTTATGAAGCATTTTTTCAGGTCTTCAGTGCCCAGACTGCGTGGATGAAGGGCGTCTTCTGGTGGGACTGGAGGGTCTCCGCGCCCTCGGCAAATGACACGGGCTACTCTACCCAGAACAAGCCCGCGGGCACGATCACTCTGCCCAAATGGTACGGGTCCACCATCGCAGGCTTCACAATTGCCCCTGCTAAATCTACTCTTCCCGTGGGACAGGGACTCAGCACCACAGATGTCATCTCGGTCACGACGCAGGGTGGCTTTAGCGGTGCAGTCACGCTTGACGTCAGCGGCCTTCCCAGTGGCGTTACCGCCAGCTTTGCCAACTCGACGGTCGCAGGTTCACAGGTGCTCACTCTTACCGCCAGCAGTTCCGCGGCGACTGCTGGGCCAATCCCCGTCACGGTGACGGGCACCTTTGGCTCGATCACCGCCACCACATCGATCGCCCTCACCGTCGGCTCGCCGACTGCTCAAACGATCACCTTCGCCAATTCCGGCGCCCAGACTCTTGGCACCACGCTGAGCCTGAACGCCACGGCAAGCTCTGGTCTGCCGGTAACCTTCACGTCCAGCACTGCATCCGTCTGCAGTGTAAATAACAGTGCCGCCACCGCGTCGCTGATTGCGGCTGGTACCTGCACTCTGACGGCTTCGCAGGCTGGCAACGGAACGTACTCCGCGGCGACGGCGGTCACCAACAGCTTCACGGTTTCGACGTTACCGCCGGTCCCTGTTCCCGCCAACGCACGGATGTTGGTGAGCCAGGTCAACTGGCGTGCCAGCCTGGGCGGCTATGCGTATGCCTCCGGCAATCCCGCTGGAAACAGCTTCGCAGTCAACAGCAATGGCTCCATTGCTGTGGCCAACAGCTCAAACCTGGTTCTGTTCAACGCTCAAACCGGAGCCGCCACCACACTCGGCCCATGGGCCAGCGCAAGCGCGTTGACAGTCGATAGCAAAGACAACATCTACGTCGGCAATCCCTACGGGCCGGTCAACTCGATCGTCAAGCTGCCATATATCGGCGGCGCTGCCAATGGCGGCTACGCCGCATTCACCACGCCCACGGCTTCTATCGCCGTCTGCACTGCAGCAAGCACCACGGAATGCGTCCTGCCCACCAACTTGGGTGCTGTCAACCCAGCCTCGCTCGCCTTCGACGCCAAGGGCGATCTTTTCTATGCGACGGCCGGCGATGGTTCCAGCGGCGGTAACAGTATTTACGAGTGCAACCTGACCTGCCTGGGCGGCACTGGCGCACCCGTACTGATCTTCACGGAGCCTAAAGTCTCCCCCGCACCCTCGTTGAGCTCCGGCCAACCGCTGGTCGGTCCCATCTCCTTCGATTCGGCAGGCAATCTCTTCTTCGCGGATTCAGCGATTTACGTGAATCTCGGGACGTACGCAATCACCAGTTTCTCCTCCAACCTGAACGAACTGCCGATTACGGCGGGCACGGGCTTCAACGGAGTCGCGACCGGGTACGTTTCGTCGCCAACAGTGCTCTATACCGTGACGCCGTCGCCAGTCGGCACCTTCGACAATCAACTGGACGGCGTGGCGGTCCTGAGAAGTGCGAGCGGCGACACCGTATATTTTGCGGATCAGAGCGACGGTATCTTTGCCTTTCCAGACACCCTCGGCGGGATTCCTGTCGCAGGCGGCAAACCCACGGCACTCTATGCTGTATCGCCCCAGGGAGCGAAGACACTGGCCCTGGACACGCAAGGGAACCTTTATCTGGCCTCGTATTCCAACTCCCTGGGAACCGCTGGCGATACGGTTGCCCAGGTCACGGTGAACAGCGTAACGGTCCCGGCCTCAACGGTGGGTACGGCGATTAGTCCGTCGACAACAACCAGCCAAGTTACGTCTCTGCTGAACGACACCAACTGTGGCGGAAGTCCGGCTCCGTCGCTGGCTTTTGTAGCATCGACGAGCGCCATGGCGACAGCGACCGTAATACCGTCCGTCTCCTGCACCAGCACACTCAGCGGAGGCGCATCCTTCACAACCACGGTGAGCTTTACTCCTACGCTTGCGGGCCCGGACAGCCTCTCGCTCACAGGGACTGATCAGGCGGGTAGCACGGCTTCCATCCTGGTAAGCGGGGTCGGCTCTGGCTTTACGCTCTCTTTTTCTTCCAGCTCTCTCACGGTCGCACAGGGCGCCAGCACTACGTCGACCATCACCGTTACAAATCAAGGAGCATTTGCGAGCAGCGTTACGCTTTCCGCCAGTGGCCTACCTGCAGGGGTCACAGCCTCCTTCAGCCCAAGCCCCTCCACTACCGGGACCAGTGTGCTGACCCTCACCTCGGCTGCAACGGCCGGGACAGGCGGTCCCACCTCGGTGACGATTACCGGCACCTCTGGTTCGGTCACGCAAACCACCACCATCGCCGTAACCGTCAACACTGCACCCAGCTTTACGCTGTCGCCGTCACCGGCAACTCTAGCGGTCCTTCAGGGGAGCACCGGCAATAGTACGATCTCCGTGGTAGCGTTTGGCGGCTTTACCGGCAGCGTTACTCTGTCGGCGATCGGCTTGCCTAGCGGCGTTACGGCGGCCTTTGCGACCAATCCCGCCACCGGCTCCAGCCTCTTGACATTCACCGCCAATAGCGCCGCGGCGGTTGGCACATCGACCATTACCATCAACGCGATTTCCGGAACTCTAAGCGCATCTACCTCCATCGCGCTCACCGTCAACGGGGCACCCAGCTTCACACTGGCTTCGTCCGCTCCCTCGCTAAGTTTGGTGCAGGGTGCGTCTGGGACTGCGACCGTCAATGTTACCGCTGCTTATGGCTTTACAGGTCCAGTCACACTTGCATCTACCGGACTGCCCACGGGCGTCACGGCGACCTTTGGCACCAACCCCGCAACCGGGACCAGTGTCGTCACCTTCACTGCTTCCGCAACCGCGGCTGTTGGCACGGCCACCACCAATATCACCGGAACCTCCGGAAACCTGACCGCAGCTACGTCCATTACGTTGACCGTCAGCCTGCAGCCAAGTTTCAATCTGGCTCCTGCATCGGCGTCTGTGTCCATCGTTCAAGGCACCAGCGTCACCGATTCTATTACGATTACAGGCGCGAACGGCTTTGCCGGCGGAGTTAACCTCGCGGCCACCGGTTTGCCCAGCGGCGTTACAGCATCATTCTCCACAAATCCCGCCACTGCCTCAACCACGCTCACCCTGAGCGCCAGCGCTGCAGCGTCGGCCGGTGGTGCTGTCCCGGTGACCGTCACCGGAACCGCTGGGACCTTGACTAATTCAATTATCATCGCGCTCACCGTCAACGTCCCTCCAAGCTTTACACTTGTGGCCGCGCCGGCCACGCTGACCATTGCCCAGGCCAGCAGCGCGACCAGCACGATCACCGTGACATCGCTGGGAGGATTCAATGGAACCGTGGCCCTTGCCGCGAACGGCCTGCCGGCGGGAGTCACTGCCAGCTTCACGGTTGGAACTGTTGCCGGAACGCAGGTGCTGACACTGACGGCCGCCGGCACGGCGACGATCGGTGGTCCAGCGAACATCACAATCACCGGAACCTCCGGCACCTTGAGCACAGCGACCGGTGTCTCTTTCAGCGTTGTTGCCACACCAGGCTTTGCGTTCAGCGGAAATAATATTACGGTGCATCACGGCGATGTAATAGGGAATACGTCAGTCATCTCCATCTCGCCGACGAACGGCTTCACCGGTACGGTCGCTCTCAACTGCGCAGTCACTCCAGCTGCAGCCAACAGCCCGGCTACCTGCACGCTGTCTCCTTCCGCGGTTTCCTTCATCGGCACCACCGCGCAAACCTCGACCCTGACAATCTTCACGACCGCCGGATCATTGGCCGAGAACAGGGGCAGCAGGCTCTTTCTAACTTCGGCCGCGGGCAGCGTCTTGGCCTTCGTAATGTTTGTCGGCGTTCCCCGACGGCGCAATTGGCCGGGCTTTCTCATAATGCTGTTATCGATCGGAGTGGCCTTGGGCTTCGCCGGCTGTGGATCGAGCGCCCCAAATAGCTCAACTGTTGCCCCCGGAACCACCCCGGGTTCTTACACCGTAACGGTAACCGGAACTTCGGGTGCAACCACAGCCAACGGCACCATCAGCCTCACTGTGCAGTAACCGACAACCCTATTTTGTATCAGGAAAAAGCAAGGACCAACCGTTCATTCTTGCGCATCCCGGTTTCATAGGCGCACACAAAGATTGCCTTCAGGTACTGAGGCAACTCGTCGCGGAGACGGTCGTACACGTCATCAGCCAGGTAGCCCGGGCGGATAGTCTTCTCCTCGATCATGGGGAAATAGGGAACCACGTTGACCTTGAGAGGGGCGCGCTTGCGGGCGTTGTTGAACGCCGTCCGCACGATCGAAACTTCTCGATTCGCTGCTGCATCGGTGCGTTCCTCCCCCTTCCGCCTCTCGCGGTAGGCGTCCATCTTGTCCGTTGTCAGTTTGACTGCGCGTATTTTGCCGAAGAAGGGCCGGATGTTCTTCTCGATGACTGCCTTCCAGACGTAGCGGGTAGATCCGGTGATGTCGGACTTGAGCACATCGTCCAGTAGTTTGCCGATTGTAACCGTATCGGAAGCTCCACCCTTGAATTCGCCCCGGTGACGCTGCGCTATCAATTTGTCCCTGAGCTTGGTTTCGTCAGCCAGCTTGGCTGACTTTGAAGACTTGTAAACGGACCGGCCGTTGACCCGGTTTTAACCCACCAGATGTCGCCGCGGAGATAGACTGTGCCTGAATTATCAGTTTTTTTCATGGTTCACGGCGTTGGGCCGCAACGGTGAATCAGATTGGCGCTGCTGTGCCCGAGTTTCTACGGCGCCGTCCTTGTACCAAATACTTGTCAAGGCATGTTTCCGGGCAGTTTCCCTGAATCGAAGGCTTCCGACCGGGCGCTCGCTGTTTTCCGAGAACGTGATTGCGTAGGTGCAGGGGTTGCAGCCTGAGGCGTGCCAGGCATTGGCCAACGGTCACGGTCTCGATGCGGATAAGCGGCTGCTGGAACGTCTGCGCGCTCAGATCGGTGCTCGCGGCAACGCTCGATGTTCTGCGAAATGGCGTGGAGATGCATCCGGTTCGCGGCAAGATCGCGCTGGCACAGTTTTGCCACGCCTCCGGTATCAAAGAAGCGATCATGGCGCGCTGGAAAATGGAGTTGTTGTGTCATTTGAGGACGGCAAGACTGCCCTGTATTCGGCGGTTCTCCTATATGCCACACTGCGCCATGCGCTTGTCATGCCATCGGACTCTGAGGAAAGACTACTGACTTTGTTGTGACGCTTTCTTTTCAAGCGGGGATCACTGAGGTTGTGGTCCGTATTGACCAGACCAGCCCATGTGCGATTCAGTACCGTGTTGATAGGAGGCGATCGATGGCCGCTAAAGTGGCAACCCCTATTATTCACAACTCTGCACCTTATACCTCGACAGCGCCGATTACATCGCCCATCGTTGTAAATCCGTGGAGAATCGCTGTACCCGCTAACAGACACAAACAACAGGAGTGCGACACGTCCTTCCTTGCAAAGGGCGGTAGCATATCCCCAATCGGTCTAACGCGACGCTTTTCATCCCGGAGGCCTTTGACATGATTGCTCGCTCCCGCGAAGGGAGTACGCGTCTCGATCTCAAGAGCCTTCTATTACCTCAACTGGTGAGAAGGCTCTCAGTACGCTGGATACTCCGGGGGCGCCGCCGATGGTAAGAGGCTTTCCTTTACGATCGCGAATAGGTTATTGAGACAAGTCTTTCGCACAGTTCGCGTCCTTAGCAAAGAACTTACGACCATTGCAAACCATGGAAAGACAAATTCGATCCTTTGACGCTTGGCTTGGTTCAGGAACGACGAAATCATGCAATCGTTTCTCGACTGATCAGCTGAGCGATGAACGGCTAACCCACCGTGCCTCGAGACTAGGTTGAACGACATAGGACACAGCGGTTGGCTGGCTACGCGCCGCAGTATTGGGCACGAACGACGATCTACTCTTTACCATGGATGAGTTGTTTGTCTCCACGTGTTCAGTCCCGATCAAGCCTTTTGTCGTGAAGAACAGCTCGAAAATCTCCTTCAATGTGGGAAGCCCCAGTCGCGATCACATTGAAGTTGTGTCATGGGCACGCACTGGCAAAACCATGGAAAACGTTGTTCCCTGCGGCTCGGATGTGCGCGAACGAACCCAAATGGAGCCCCCGTGTTTCTCGATGAGCTGCCTGGTTACCCATAAGCCCAGGCCATTTCCTGTCGAGCCCTTGGTCGTGAAAAATGGCTCAAATATCCTCGGCAGTGCCGCCGCGCTGATACCCTGGCCATTATCGGCGACAGTAATCCGAATGCGCGGGCTTCCATCCATGGGGTTTAGCGACTTGGAAGCCCGCAGCGTGACCCTGCCTCCTTTGCCAAGCGCATCGAGGCTGTTGAGCAATAAGTTTGAGATCACTTGCCGCAGTTCGCCGAAGTTCGCGGTGATTTGCAGCAGATCGTCGCACTGCTTTTCCACAATGACGTGTGTGGACTCCATCTTTGCCTGCAGAAGGTCGATGACGGAATTAAGCAGATTCACAACGGGAAAAGTCGTCGACGCGGACGACTCACGATAGAAACCAAGCGTCTGCCGGGTGATGTGGGCAATCCGCTTCAACTCACCGTCAGCCGACTCCAAATACCGACGGATGACCAAAGGTATTTCGCCTGTAGATTGGGCGAGGAACAACAAGTTCATCACCGCTTCAAGAGGGTTGTTAATCTCATGCGCGAGCACAGCAGCCATGCGTCCGGCAGATGCCAGCTTCTCGCTGCCGATCAGCGCGGTTTCCGCCTTCTTTCCCCGGGTGATTGCGGCCTGAAGTTGCACGTTCAGCAGTTCCGCTGCTTCCCTCAACTCGTGCTGACGCACCGAGCCCAGGAGCAACGCCTGATTCATGACGACCGCATCCTCATGAAATCGGACCGCCTGAGTTACCTGGACCATGATGCCAAGGTGGTTATGGTTCGCCCCGAGCAACGGCCACATCGCGTACGACCAGTAGTGCGGGTGGATACCAGGATGCTCCTGGCCAGTATGGCTATCGGCAAGCCCTGTCTTGGCAACCCGGTCTAGCAGTAACGTGCATTGGTTCGCGGAGGGAGCAATGCCGGAGAAGGCGGTTCCGATCAATTCATCTTTCGATTTGCCGGTAAGCAGGCAAAAGGCCAGGTTGACGTAGCGGAGTGTGTGTTGGGGACCGCTCAACGCAGCCATTGGCGTAGGCGAAAAGTCGGCCGCGGCGCGACAGAGGGCCGGCAGGTCCACTTCCTTCTCGGCGTAATCGACCTTTTCGGTTGCCACCGTACCTCTATATTAAATCTTCCGGTTGAGCAGCAAATCTTCCGAGTGCAAGACCGCGAGCGGTTGTGGGATTCCGGTGATGAGGTCTACGTAGTTCTTCAAGCGCGCCCCGATGACAATTCCCTCGGTGGTGATCTGATATTGGCGGATCTCCCGGCTGTGCGCACCCCTGCGCATTTTCACCACCATCATAATCTGGCTGAGCTCACCATCGATCTCAACATAACGCATCCGAATAATATCGTCGGTGAGAAACGAGATGGAATAGCTGCTGAAAAGCAACTCGGTGAATGTCTCCGGCATCTCCAGGGTGCTGAGAACGGTGATGCCGATAGCTGTGAGGGCGAAGATCATACGATAGAGCGATTCGCGAAAGTCGGCGCGGAAGGCGGGTGCCAATGCCATCTCGAAGCCGGCCAGGGAATCGATCACCAAACGCTTTGCTCCCGTCCTTTTGACGGCATCAAGGATTTCCTGCATCATCTCGTCCACCGACAGGTCCAGCGGTCGCAGGTAGATCACTTCGAGGCTGCCATCGGCAAGCGGCGTTTGAAGGTCGAGTCCGAATTCCGAGGCGCGTGCTGTGTATTCGTTAGGCCGCTCCTCAAATACCGCTGCAATGCCCGGCTCGCCCGCACGTATGCCTGCCGCAAGGAATTGCGTCGCCATCAGTGATTTTCCCGTCCCGGATGACCCGGCGATCAATAGGCTGTCTCCTTCGGGAATGCCTCCACCCATCATCTCGTCTAACGCCGGAATCCCCATGGAAAGGCGCTTGATACTCCTGGCTGTTTTCCTTTGGCCTAACAGGCCAAGGGTGCGCGAGAAAGCCTGCAGCCCGGCTTCGGTGATGCGGAAGGTGTGCAGACCCGGCACCGAAGCCTGTCCTCGCAGCTTCATAACCTGCATCTTGCGCACAACAGAGTTTCGATCGACTTGCTGAAAAAGCCAGAACAGACCGTCGGAAACAGTGAAGACGGGATTGTCGCGCACCTCCGATTCGGAATACTCGCCAATCAGGAACGTGGTGGCCTCCCAACTGGTGAGTAGCAGCGCCAATTGCTGTACAAACGTTTGCACAGCCATGTCCTTGCCGTTGTGCATCTCGCTGCGGAGCACGGTGCGGAAGGAGTCCACGACCACAATACTTGGGTTGGCGGCTTCCACCTGTCTAGATATCTCCTCCAGGACGCCTTGTAGTCCGCGATCGACGAGTTCCTGACTCAGGTTAACGAAGCGCACGGCGTTGTTCAGCTTCGATGCATCGAAGAAGGTGAACTGCTGCTGGTAGCGCAGCATTTTCAGCGCAGGTTCGCCCAGTACGGTGAAGTAAATGGCAGGCCGCTCCACCGTGGCGTTGGCGAAGATGAACTGATGCGCCAAGGTGGTTTTACCGCATCCGGGCGATCCGGCGATGATGTTGAAGGAAAATTCGGGCAGGCCGCCGCCGAGTATCTCATCCAGTCCGGGTACTCCGGTCGGCAACTGGTTTATTTTGACCCTGCTCTGCTCATTCATTCTGATTCTTTCCTTCCAGGTTTAATTTCAGAACGGGGTAGATCCAGCCACACATCATGGAGGAGTCGGAGCGTGAGAGACTCGCCGATGAATGTGATCATCAGCCCGAGTAAGTGCGCAATGAGCACGGCACCCGACTGCGCCGCTTCGCCATTCAGGCCCTTCAGCGAGCCGTCCGGCTTAACTTCCCATGCGCCAAGGACAGGAGACTCCTGCTTTGCCAAGGTCAACGCGCGCGCCAGGAGCGAACGAAATCCCGCTGCCCCAGCCAGCGTAGTCAAAGGTCGGCGGAGCTTGTCACACACCCGAGACACCGCGTGCACATCGGCCATGGAAGGACCTGCCTCAGCCCCTTCGTAAGCCAGAAGTTGCTGGGCAAGATCGCGTGTCGTCGGAATATCTGCGCTTCTTACCATCTACTAACCGTCTTGTATAACACAGAGTGTACTCCGCAGAGAATCCGCTGACTGATCAAAGCAGATCACTTCCAACTCTAAAATGACTGATATACAGCCGTAATCTCGACTACGGCGCAGAACACTGATATACAGCCGTAATCTCGACTACGGCGCAGAACGACGAACGGCGAGTCATATTGGTCAATAGTGCTCGGCTTCCAAAGAATATTTCAGATAGGTTGGTCTGTGTGGCGTCAGCGTGCAAATGCGCCGGGATTATCATTGCCAAAGCAACTGGCTAGAAGTATTGTCGCGATGAAATCCTCACATTCAAAGTGAGGCGTAGCACGCAAGGAGAGAACTAATGCTTCCTCCACCAATGATTCGCGATTGGGCCCGCAGGCTCATTGCCTCCGAAATTGATGCTGATCCGTGTTCCGCACACACTGAGCTTGCCACTCTTCGCGTCTATGAGAAGCTCCGTCGCCAGCTCTGCGCACCCGTAGGGGTCGACGGCTTTCAGGCGCTCGCCTCTCGGGCTGTATCTCTGGCTAAGTCGCAGTCTCCAAGGCTCAGTGCGGTGCAGATAACGGCGAATGGAGGTTTGCGCGGTCTCGCCGAAGTTGAATTCCAAATGGATACGGATGAAGGCGGGGAGGTTGGAACCATTCTGATTGCACAGCTGCTCGGACTATTTCTTACCCTCCTTGGGGAGGCGGCAACGGTGCGGTTGATAGAAGGTGCACCCCTTCAGCTTGAAGTGAAAGCGAAGTTGGACACGACAGTAACAAGCACCTCCACGACAGGTACCTGCTACTTCGGACCTTTCGAGGATATTCTGTCGGAAGCTGAAAAACTACGCAATGTGAGTGAACGCCTTGAGACCCTGGCACACAGACATACCGGTATCGAAGAGGTTATGAGCGTTGCAGGGAACATCCGCAGTATTGCTACAGTATTAGACATTTTTACACTCATCCGAAGCAACGCTGGTGGCTCGCAGGATGATGCACTTATCCCACCGACGAATGGCTATCTGAATTTAGTTCCGCCAGAACATTTAGGGCGCTCTGCCTAACTCCGGGATTGCTTAGGAAAAGGGGAGCCATCGCGCTTACTGTCCCCCGAACCGGTATTGAGTTGTGGATCAAAAGTCAAGATCGATTCACAGCGGCCTCGACAGTTCACAGGCAAAGTCCCAAGAAATTTCGGTAAGCGAGAGGTTACGCTGCGAAGATTCGATCTTGGCTTCACCGATCGAGGGAACGCGGTCTAGACGCGGCTGACTATGCATGGAGTTACTTGCGAATCGTCGAAATGGTTTCCATAATCATGCCCTCCATTCCGAATTTCTTAGGCCTCCGTATCTACCAGTAGTTCGTCGCGAGACTGTCGTATTTTGTTCTGTTACGGTACGGCACTTGCGCTATCTCCGCCATGACATTTCGGATCATCTTCAGCGCGATCGGAAGGAAGCTTCACCGTCAGTATGTTGTCGCGGTCGATGGGCACCCCGCAAAGATTTACAACTGACTTCTATTTCATACGAGCGGAGAACTTGAGTCCAGTGAGGCTGCCGGAGTTGTTCCGGTCCCGAGTTGCTGCATAAGGGACATCAGGTTCCATTTGAACCAATGTTCCACACGCTTGCCCTCGTCAATCCGGTACTCACATCTTCCCCATAATGTTGCGGCTACCAAGCCTGGAGTGAACGAGGAACTCAAGACCCGACAGTTGGTTTTGAAGATGCCTGCTGGGGAAGAACTCAAGTTCGATATTTTCGTCGAGCTGGCACAGTGGTCAGCTCACGTGCACTCGGGGCGGTCTGCAGGCCATCATAAGGGTGCCTCCAGTCGTGTCAAGTCCGGAATTCGCTTATAAAAAAGTAGTGGCAAGAGTTGCAGAATTGTTAGTAGTGCCACATAGCCCAATAGTGTCGCTACGTGACCATTTGATAATCTTGAGCCCCAAATGAGTGCTGCACCCAACAAGAGCTCACACGTCCCACAGAGAATCAGCGCTCCCCGTTGCTTCGGATGCTTGTCCATATACTGCGCTATGCGCAGTTCCGCTAATCCAAAGAGGAAAGCGTGAGGAGCAACGATGAGGGCAACGATTTGTAAGGACTGATCTCGGGAAAGTGCAAGATAGAGGCCGGCAGAGACCGAAAGTAGACCCAGCAGGAGGTAGCTAAACAGCTCCCGCGGATGCTTGAACCCAAAGTACAACGCTACGATACCCTCTGCGGTTCCCATATATGCAAAGGCGGTTGCGACTGCGAGCACGATTGCTAAAGACGCTGTTGCTTCTATGCGCTCATCGGCGATGTTCGAACCGATGTAGAACAGGAAGAAAACGAAGATGGTCAGCAGCGTTATAAGGATGGATAACAGCAGGCGGTGCAGCCTCAGTTCATAGTGCATGCTAGCCTCACAGCTACTGCAAATAAATGTAAGCTTCTATGGCTGGTGAAGCTAGCCTGCGGTCAGGATTTTGTTATTAGTGAGGATTAGAGCCGAGCCTGCTCTTCAAATGCGCGAGTAACGGTCGGTCGCACTGAAGGCGCCGCGTAAATGCATCGATCCCGCGTGACATATGCGCCGAACCGCTTTCAGGCAGTCCTGGGAGTTTCGGACGGCACAGCGGGCTGATGGAAGTCGCTCAGGGCACCTGTCGGCAGGATCATGCGGAGCGAATTAAGGATAGAAAGCAGGTCAATGACCTACTGCACGATCGCTCCCTGAATCGGATCGATGAGCCCGAACGACGCTGCAGCCATTCCAACCAGGCTAAGTCCCATGCCGCCTATCGCACCGGTAAGCGCAATACTTCTCATCCTGTTTCGCCTCCAGATGATTCAGAAAGTGCTTGCTCTCCTTTCGAGGCTCGTCCTGGAATTGAAAGACCGCCGCCAACTTCCCGTCAAGGAGCAGTACGCACTCCAAGCCGGGGGCAATCGGTGGCATTTCTCCAGCGACCTCTTTCGCTAATTTTCCGCGCCCTGTCACAGCTACCTGGTGCTTT
>JANYLK010000018.1 GCA_025357875.1 Granulicella sp. | reverse complement strand
CTTTATAATTTGGCATATACCATTGGTTTTTACCAAACCAAATAAGAAAGCCCGGCGGGTGCCGGGCTTCTTGGAAATACTAATACTATGATTATACAGCGTTGACCCTAACTGTTACGCCAAGTCTATTTCCCTATGGGTCATGGAGTTAGCTTATTTTGGGGCTTGACACGCGGTTTTGGCTGCATTTTCGCAAATCTTTTAATTCTGCACAAAGGAATCAGTGGTTTCCACGCATTTCTGGCCTGGAGCAGGAGGGTGGGGTTGGTAGAGACCCACATCTCAGAGGCGAGATGTGGGGCACCCGCGGCCGTGGCTTACTTCTGGTTGAGGGTGAGGAAGCCGTTTACATTTTGTGAGAGCGACTCGGAGTTTTTCACAGGGGACGGGTAACTAATCCTTTAGTTGTTCGTCTCTAGGATATTGATGCCCGATGAAGGGCTGCTGGAGACTTGTAGCCGATGCCACCGAGGAAGTCCATCACGCTGACCGAAGCCGAGTTGAGGCTGATGAAGATGCTGTGGGTGCGCGGCGAGTCAGCGGTCAGGGATCTGGTTGCCGCGATGCCGGAGGGTGAGGCACTGGCGTACACGTCGGTGTTGACGACGGTGCGGATTCTGGAGCAGAAAGGATATGTACGGCATCGCCAGGAGGGAAGGGCGTTCCTGTACAGTCCGTGCGTCGAAGAGCAGGAGGCGAGCCGGTCAGAGGTTCGACACATGATGCAGAGGTTCTTCGGTAACTCGCGGGAGAGGTTGTTGCTTTCGTTGCTGGGGGATGCTGAGATCGATCCGGAAGAGTTGCAGCGGTTGAAAGAGGCGATTGCCAGTGCTGCGGACGATTTGAACCCCACTCACGGCGATGATGCCGCCGTGAATGGTGCACCCGGAGTGTTGGCGGCGCGGAAGGTGGCGCTATGACTTATTTGGCAGCGCTGGCGGACTTTTCGCGGGTTGCGACAGGTGGCCTGATGGCTGCTGTGTGGCAGGGATTGCTTCTGGCTGCAGCGGTCGGGCTGGGGTTAAAGCTGCTTCCTAAGACTCCTGCGGCGGTGCGTTTTGCGATTTGGTTTGCCGTATTTGTGGTGGTGACTGGGTTGCCGTTGGCTTTGCTGTGGCAGCATGCGACAGGCGGGATGCAAGCGGGTGGACGGGAACCCTGGCTGATGCTGGACCTACGATGGAGTTTGGCGATTGCGGCCGTTTGGGTGGTTGCTTCGTTGGTGCGGGCGGGGACGCTGATGGTGGCGGCTGTTCAAGTGCGGACACTTTGGAAACGAGCGAGGCCGGTTGAGCGGGAGCGTGCGAGCGGTATACATCCCACCCATCGCGAAAGTGCTGCGATGGATGGGGCACCCATGATCCTAGAGGGGTCATCGGGGACTTTGCCGGGATCGCGGCGGGCTCAGATTTGCACTTCGGATGAGGTGGATCGGCCTACAGTGATTGGGTTCTTTTCGCCGAAGATTCTTATTCCGACGTGGTTGCTGGAGAAGCTGACTGCGGCTGAATTGGAGCAAATAGTACTGCACGAGACGGGACATCTGGGGCGTGCAGATGACTGGATGAACCTGCTGCAAAAAATTGTGCTGGTGCTGTTTCCGCTAAATCCGGCGCTGGCCTGGGTGGAGCGCCGACTTTGCTTCGAGCGGGAACTAGCTTGCGACGAGCGGGTGTTACGGACGACTCAGGCTCCGAAGGCGTATGCGGCATGCCTTGCGACTTTGGCGGAACATCGTCTCGGACGACGGGGGCTGTCGCTTGTACTGGGCGCCTTGGGGCGGGAGTCGGAGTTGGGACGGCGTGTGGGTAGGATTTTGCGGCGTGGGGAGACGATGCGGCCACTGCAGGCAAAGCTGGTGCTCGGCGGCGCGATGCTGGGATTGATCGGTGGAGCGGTCGGGCTGGAGCGGTGCCCGCAGGTGATTGGATTTGCGGCGACCCCGGCTCAGAGTGCAGCGGCCGTGGCGCAGGGGCAGGTAAAGGGCGGGCTTCGAGGTAATGATGGGATTGCGTATGAGGCGGTAATGTTTCATTCGAGTGTCGTACCCTCCCACCGCGGTGCGAGTTCTACAGATGCAGGACGCGTATCGGTGGTGAATCGAGCGAACGGCGGTCCGCGCGTTTGCGCGAATACCCCACCCTGCGCGATAAAGCTGCGCGAGGATGGGGCACCCGGACTTGTGGCTACCGCGCCGGAAACCGTTAATAATAGGCCACGCAGGTTCGTGGCGCCGAGCGCGACGACGGTGCATTGGGTGGTAGTGACGACGGCGTGGCAGAGCGAGGATGGTTCGCGGCTTGTTTTGACGACTGCACGAACACTCCCCGGCTTGCCGAGGATCCTCTCAGTTGTTGCAGCAGGGGAGGATGATGCGCGTGCGTTGCAGGAGCCGGAGCAATCTTCCGAACAAGTTTATCCATATGCAGCCGTGCCTGTGCGGGGCGGCTGGCTCGTATTTCAATTGTAAGTTTGCAGTTCAAACCAATGTGCGAGGTGTTTGTATGTCTCAAGTAACTAATGAATTAGTAGCTAAGATGAAGGCGGAGAAGCGTCTCAGTATCTCTGCAGGCACTGTGCTGGCTGCAGCACTGGCGGTGAGCGTGTTCTTCCACGAGACTTCAGTGCGGGCGGCCAGTGTCACGACGCCCGTGGACGATAGCAGCGTTGCGGCTCTGACGGCGCTTGATCGTGCGATGGAGTCGGTGACGGCTCATGTGCAGCCGGCCGTGGTAAACGTGCAGGTGACGTCGCGTGGTTCGGAGGAACAAATTTCTCGAGAACAGCAGGGGGGCGAGCAGGAACTGCCTCCTGGATTTGCTCAATTCTTTGGACCGAATGGGCCCCTCGGAGGCTTGGTACCAAAGGGTCAGCAGGGGCAGGGGCGGCGTTTCCAACAACAACAGCATCCGCTGGAGCATGGAGTTGGCAGTGGCATTGTCATCTCGCCGGATGGTTATATCGTGACCAATAACCACGTGGTCGACGGCGCTGTGAATGTGAAGGTGACCTTGAACGATCGCCGTGTGATGGACGCGAAGGTGATTGGGACGGACAAGCTGACCGATCTTGCGGTGATCAAAGTCGATGGGCACGACATGGCATTCATGCAGTGGGGCGATTCGTCGTCGCTGAAGCCGGGACAGACGGTGCTGGCGTTTGGCAGCCCGTTCGGTTATTTCCCCAATTCGGTTACACGCGGGATTGTGAGCGCGGTGAATCGACAGAATCCATATAGTGATGATGCGCGCAAGCCAGGCGGATTTATCCAGACGGATGCGGCGATCAATCCAGGCAACTCGGGCGGCGCGCTGGTGAATGCGCATGGCGAACTGATTGGGATCAACACGTTCATTATTTCGGATAGTGGGTCATTCGCGGGCGCGGGGTTTGCGATTCCGGCGCAGATTGCGAAGGCTACTGCGGATGAGTTGATCGCGCACGGGGCCGTGCATCATGGCTACCTAGGCATCAGCATGAACGATGTGACTCCTGCGAACGCGAGCTTCTTCAATCTGAAGGCAGCAACTGGCGCGATCGTGGCGCAGGTGTCGCCTGACTCTCCTGCCGGCCGCGCGGGATTGAAGAATGGCGACGTGATCGACCAGTTGAATGGGCACCCGGTGATCGACGGGAGCGCGCTGCAGGTTGCAGTGAGCCAGGATAAGCCGGGGCAGACGATCCAGCTTGGGATTCTTCGCAATGGGCAGCCGATGACGTTGAGCGTAAAGGTTGGCGAATACCAGAAGCCGGGTGCGGAGGTCGCAGAGAAGGCGTCCGGTTCGGGCGGTGCAAATACGGGCAAGCTTGGGTTAGCGATCGATGATCTGAACCAGGATGCTCGGGAGCAGTTGCAACTGCCGTCGGAGGTGAAAGGCGCGGCGGTTGCGAATGTTCGTCCGGGTTCGCCTGCGGAGGATGCCGGCCTGCAGCCGGGCGATGTCGTGGTTGAAGTAAATCGGAAGCCGGTTGCTTCGGCAGAGCAGTTCGCCAATGCGGTGCATGCTAGTCCGGCGGGTAAGGATCTGCTGCTTCTGGTGTGGTCGAAGGGTGGCGCTAGCTATCGCGTGGTTCATCCGACGGAGGGTAGTCAGAGTGGGATGTGAAGGCGAGTTGTTAGTTGTCAGTTAAAAGACAGGGGCCGTCGCGGAGCATTGCGGCGGCCTCGGTCGTTTAACGACGTAGGTTGCGAAGGGCGATGCGGGCCGCGTTGGCTCCGCACATTCCGTGAACGCCTCCGCCCGGTGGAGTGGAGGAGGAGCAGAGGTAGATGTCTGGCGCGGAGGTGCGGTATTGGCCGCGGGTGGGACGGAAGAGGAATTGACGGAGATTCATGGCGCCGCCGGAGATGTCGCCGCCGATGAGATTGGCGTCCATGGATTCGAGGGTGGAGGGCGAGGAGATGTGGCGGGCGAGGATGCAGGCTCGGAAGCCGGTGGCGAAGCGCTCGATCTGGGATTCGAGGCGGTCGAGCATGGATTCAGTTGAACCGTTGGGGACGTGGCAGTAGGCCCAGGCAATGTGCTTGCCGGTGGGCGCGCGGGTGGGGTCGAAGAGGGTTGGCTGGGCGAGCAGGACGAACGGGCGTTCGGCATGCTGGTCATGGGACATGGCTGATTCGGAGGCGGCGATGTCGGCGAGGCTACCTCCGATGTGGACGGTGGCGGCGCGTGAGCAGGCGGGAGCGTTCCATGGGAGGGGGCTGGCGAGGGCGTAGTCGACTTTGAAGGCGGCTGGACCATATTTGTAGGCGGTAAGTTTGTCGCGGTAGGCATCGGTGAGGCGGAGTTTAGGGGCGAGCGCGAGGAGCTGGCGTGGGGTGATGTCGCAGAGGGTGATGTCGCAGGCGGGGAGATCGCTGAGGCTGGTGATGCGAGTCGAGGTGATGATGCGTCCGCCGAGGTGGATGAGGTGCGCGGCCAGGGCGTTGGCGAGAGACTGCGCGCCGCCGCGTGGGATGGGCCATCCGACTGCGTGGGCGACCGCTCCAAGGACGAGGCCGAAGGATGCCGAGAGCGGCTGGTCGAGGCGAAGGAAGGAGTGCGCGGCGAGGCCGGCGAAGAGGGCTCGGACGGATTCGGTGCGGAAGTGGCGGTGGGCGACTGTGGTGGCGGGTAGTAGGGCGTTGAGGCCGAATCGGGCGAGGAGGAATGGGTGTTTCGGAATGGCGATTGCGGGGCGGAGAATGTCTTCGGCAAGTTGAGGCCAGTGGGTGGCGAAGGGCTGCATGAGACGGCGCCAGGCTGGGCCATCTTCGCCCAGCGCGGATTCGGCGAGAGTGAGGTTGCGGTCAAGGGTTACGGCGGAGCCGTCGTCAAGTGGGTGGGCCAGCGTTGCGGGCGAGTAGATCCATTCGAGGCCATAGTTTTCGAGGGGCAGGGAAGAGAAGAAGGGAGAGCCTACAGCCATGGGATGGACTGCGGAACCGAAGTCGTGATGGAAGCCGGGGAGGGTGAGTTCCATCGTGCGGGTTGCGCCGCCGATGGTCGGCTCGGCTTCAAAGACTTCGACGTCGAGGCCGGCTTGGGCGAGGACGATAGCGGCTGCTAGACCGTTGGGACCCGCACCGATCACACAGGCTTTCCTGCGTCGATGAGTTGCAGAGGGTTGAGGCATTAGTCTCCGATTGCCGCGAGCAGCGTACGTTCAATCTATCGTCAAAGCCCGTCTTGCTTGCGGCGATGGCGAGATCGTGTCACTGCAACAAGCCTTAATATTGCATGCTTTAGGACTGCTGCTGTGTGGAAACAATTTCAAATGAGATAGTGGTGTGTGTTCAAGCAAGGTCACTCCGTGGCTTGGTCTGGTTTTTTCAGTGTATTGCTATGCTTCGCGCTCATGCTGCCGGTCTGTGCACAGGTCCCGGCTGAATGCTAGCTCGCGTGTAAAGCTCTGGTCTGGGGCATTCGGAGTCTGGTCGAGACTTCAGACGAAGATGCTCTAATGTCTGATTTTCATGAGGGAACAATGTCGATTACGAATGGCTTGTCGCGCCGCAAGTTTATCGCTCTCACGGGTGCTGCCGCTGCACACGCTACGCTGCACGCTGTTCCTACTTCGCACGTGCAACCTCGTGCCGGAGCGATGTCGCTTGCCGGTGAATGGCATTGCACGTTGGATCGTGCGGACACTGGAGTAGCGGAGGCGTGGTTCTCGCGCGGCTTTCCTGCAACCAGCATGATCAGCCTGCCGGGCATTCTGCAGACGCAAGGTTATGGCGATGACATCACTGCGGAGACCGCGTTTGTGGCCGCCCTGCCTCGTGATATGGCGTAGTACAAACTGCCGCAGTATGCCGCGTATACCAAGCCAGGCCACGTCGAGGTGCCCTACCTCTCGCAGCCGGTTAAACACTATCTTGGTGTGGCGTGGTATCAGCGCGAGATCGAAATTCCCTCAGTGTGGGATGGCAAGCGTGTAGGTCTTACCCTTGAACGCACACGCTGGCAGACCAGGATGTCTCGATGAGAAGGAGATGGGGACTTGTCGCTCGCTGGTTGCACCGCATGAATACGAGCTTGGCGTTCTTAATCCTGGAAAGCATCGGCTGCCGATTCGCATCGACAATCGCATGATTCTGCCCTATCGCTTCGATGGCCACGCTGTATCGGATGGAGAGGGTGGGACGTGGAACGGCATCGTGGGCAGGATCGAGTTGGCGGCGACTTCACCTGTTTGGATCGAGGATGCGCAGGTGCTTCCAAGCCTGACAGGGAAGTTTGCGCAGATTAAGGTGTGTATTGGGCATGAGGTCGGCCAGTGGTGCGCGTATCCGGACTTCGATGTGATCACGAAGTTTGCTGGAACTCAGCCACACTATTCCGCGTTTCCCGAAGGCAAGGGGTCGGGTCACGTTCCTTATATGGTGCCGGGAAACTACAGGATCTGGCGCGACTCGGCGACGGAGCATCATCTGATTGCGAAGAACAAGGAGATCGCGCATGCCTCTGGACGCTTCCAGGTCGCGTGCTACAAAGAGGAGGTCGAGGCGAGTCTGCGCAAGCCGAGCTATAGCGGTCACGAGTTGCTGGATCTTCATGACTACCTCGGGCAAGGTGGCGCGTTGATGGGGCTGATCGATGCATTTTGGGAGCCGAAGAGTTATGTTGGGCCGGCGGAGTTTCGGCAGTATTGCAATGCGACGGTGCCACTGGCGCGCTTGAAGGATCGCGTGTACACGACGGCAGACACGCTGAAGTCGGATGTGGAAGTTGCGCACTATGGGCTCAAGCCAATGGCGAATGTTATGTCTCAATGGCAGATTGTGAGCACAACGGGGAAGGTCGTTGCCGGCGGCAAGTTTCAGCCGCAAGAGATTCCTCGAGGCAAGAATATTGCGCTGGGAAGCATATCCACCGACCTTTCTAAATTACACGCGCCGGCTCAGTACAAGCTCGTTGTCGATTTGCATGGCCCCACGCTTTTCAAGAATGAATGGAACTTCTGGCTCTATCCTGCCAAGGTCGACGAGCTGATTCCGGAGGATGTGTTTGTCACTACGTCGTGGCCGGAGGCTGAGGCTCGGCTTGCTACGGGAGGCAAGGTTTTGTGCCATCCGCTGGCGAAGGATCTGAACTCCACAAACCCAAAACTGTCCACTGTTCCCATCTGCTGGAATCGCTTGATGAATCCGAACGGGGCATGCATGCTGGGCTCATGGAACGATGCAGAGCATCCTGCGCTGGCCGGATTTCCGACGGAAGCGAATTGCGACTGGCAGTGGATCGATCTGCTGGGCGAGACACACGCTTTGAATCTTGATGCGCTACCGCCTGGGCTTGAACCGATCGTTCAGCCAATTGACGACTGGAATCGAAATTTCAAACTTGAACTTCTCTATGAGTGCAATGTCAGTAGCGGCAGGCTTCTGGTGTGCAGCATTGACTTAAACGCTCAGCGCGCGGGTGCGCCGTCGCTGCGACGCTCGGTTCTTGACTAAATGGGGAGTGCAGCATTCCGTCCGAAGATTGAGATTGCCGCTGCCGATCTGCGCAAGCAATGGGTGAGTCAGCGTTCAGGATATGTTGATCCCGGCGCCAACCAGCCAGTTGTGCCTTTGTCCCCCGACCTCGTCGACCCGGGCCAGAATCGCCGCAAGCCCAGCCAGTAAAAACTCGCGGCAACGACCAACGCAAAACGGCCCTGACGTTTGCCAGGGCCGCTCTGTCTTGGCTATGCTCGAATCCGGTTAGCTAGACTTTTGCTTCGACGATTGCGGGTTCTACCGCAGCGCCACCTTTGCTGTCACCAGGCTTGCGGATATCGATTCCGCCTTTAAAGAACGCGCCGTCCTCGATGGAGATACGCGCGGCTGCGACGTCTCCGGTGAGCGAGCCTTCGCTGCGGATGTCGACGCGATCGCTAGCCTGCACATTCCCGCGCACCTTGCCGAGCACCACAACTTCGCGAGCGATAATATTTGCTGCAACCTGGCCATTGCGGCCGACGGTGACGCGGTTGCCGGGAAGGTTAATTGCGCCTTCGACCTTGCCATCGATATAGAGCGACTCCGATCCAGAGACCTCACCCTTGATGATCAGTGATTTTCCAATGGTAGCCTGCTCGCCGGTTGGGACAGCGGCGGTGGCGGCGCCTGCTACTGTCGGTCGTACGGCACCTTCGAGGGAGTTCGGGGAGGAGGATGGCGGAGTTGGACGAGCGGGCTCAGGGGTTGAGGGTGAGGTCGGTCCAGTTTGGTTCGGTTTCCACATGATTCGGTTGTTTCCTTTCGTGTTTGCCTGAATGAGTCGTGCGGTTTTGGGTCCGGCTCCGCTTGGCATGAGTTCATGCCAGCGTCAGCCGCAATGTCTAGGCAATTTCACAAGTACCGCAGCCTGTGGATTATTGTGAAGGCAAATCCCGTTGCAGAAAATCCACGCAAGCGTCTTTTACCCCGGGAGTACCTACTATTCAACTGCTGCCGGTCGCGGGGTGCGCCTTGTCACCACGATACTACTCTGTGACGCATCACGGAAACCAGCGCCTCTGCAAAACTCGGCCTTCCACAGCAGGCATTCGGGAACATCTGTGAACTACGGTTCCCCGGAGGGTCGGCGGGCTCGAAATCACTGCTTGCTTGTGCAGGGTAGACGGGCTAAGCTGCCGCGCATGCAGACTTTTCCCTCCGCTCCTGTGCGACTGCTCCTTTGGACGCTCGTCTTTCCCCCTTTTTCGCCACGATTTGCCGCTGCGGCTCCCGCTAAAATTCATGTCGTGTCGCTTGGCGGGGCGAGGAAAGTGGCGTACACGCCTCCTGAAACCGCAGCCGGGCCCAACGACAAGAAACCAGATGCTCTGGTCTTAAAGGTCCGAACGCTTACCGTCGATGGCCGCCAGAAAGAATGGACCACCGGCGAGACGCACGACGTCACGGATCGCAGCTTTACGGTCCGTCGCGTGCTTCGGCTGAATGACTCGCTACCGGGCGATGCCGTTGCTCGCTGGAACTGGCAACCGGGCCCGTGGCTGTTGGTGGATCGAACCACCGGGCACATCACCGCGCTGCATCTTCCCGACTTCGATACCGAGGTCTCGAATGCGATCTGGTTCCGCGATTATGCGGCTTATTGTGGGACGGCGGTGACCGTCAAGGGTGGACTTTTCGCAATTGTTGCCCAGCTTGGAGCACGCCGTGCCGTGGTTCAGAAGCAGATTGGCAAATGGCCGCAGGCGGCTCCCTCGCAGCCCGTATGCAAGACAGCCGAGTGGCAGCGCGCTCCGATGCGGGTGACGATTCAGGCGACGGGAGGCGACGCGATGACGTTCGACGTAATGGGCGCGGTATCCCTGATCGAAGAGGGCGATTCAGCGGATGCGCCTTAGATTTGTGCGGATGCGATGCAGCTAGTTTGCAGCTCCGGAGATGTACGCGCGCAGATGGCGGATGGTCTGCTCCTGCTCGGTAATCACGCAGTTGACCAGATCGCCGATTGAGACGACACCAACTACCGCGTTGTGTTCGGTCACCGCAAGATGGCGAAAGTGCCGGTCCGTAATAATGCGTAGGCATTCGCCGACCGTATGTTGCCGAGATACGGTGGTCACGGGGCTGCTCATGATCTCGGAGACGGGCGTTTCCTTGGAGGATCGCCCCTGTAGTACCACTTTGCGCGCGTAGTCCCGCTCGGAGACGATACCGAGTAGTTCGCCGCGTTCCATTACCAGCAGCGCGCCGATACCCTTTTCAGCCATCACTTCAATGGCGTCGTACACCGAGGCATCCGGTGCTATGGATAATACTTCTCCAGTCTTCTGTCTCAGGACTGCGCCTACGGTGGTGGTCATCTCGCTCATGGATCACCTCGGAGGTCGAATTATGATCTTAGCGATACACTTCCGTCAATTGCGCCTGTGGATAGTTGCTTCGTATGCGGCAGTATCATACGTCCATGGAATCGCTTGAGAATCTTTTGAGGGAAGCGGAGGTTGCGCACGGGCATCTCTGCGCAGGGCAGGTGCTCGGCGTGCGTATGGCGATATTGGGATGCCGAATGTTGGGTATCGAAGACCCGCGAGGTCTGATGAATCGCGCCGATCGCAAGCGACTGGTGACGTTTGTGGAGATCGATCGCTGCGCTACCGATGCGATTGCGGTCGTGACCGGTTGCCGTCTGGGCAAGCGTGCTTTGAAATTTCGTGACTGGGGCAAGATGGCGGCTAGCTTCCTTGATCTCGGTCGTCCGGCTGATGCCACGCTTGGCGTTGAAGCGATTCTCGGTGGCCGTGCCGTGCGGATCGCTGCGTTGGAGTCGTCGAAGGATCGCGCGCGCGAGACGTACCCCCACATCGAAGGCAAAAACGCGCAGCAGATGCTTGCTTATCGCGAACTGCCGGACGAGGATTTGTTCTCTACGCAGCGGGTTTCGATCCCGCTGCATGCGCGCGAGATGCCGGGCTACAAGTCGGCGCGTATTGCCTGCGACGTATGCGGCGAAGGCATCAATTATGATCGCGAAGTAGTTCGCGAAGATGATGCGGGGAGGCAAAGACTTTGCCAATCCTGCGCCTTTCCCGAAGCGCGATACTATCAAGTGCTGGCAGATTGATTGCCTTCGATCACAGGTGATCGAGAGACAGGAGCAAAAAGTATTGCAGAAGTATTTCTTTATTGCTCTTGGCGGCGCTCTGGGGTCAGTGGCGCGCTACGCGGTAGGCACCAGCGTGAGCAATCGGCTGGGCATCCGCTTTCCATTTGGAACGCTCGCGATTAATCTCTCTGCGTGCTTGATCATCGGGATATCGATGGAGATTCTCAATCGTCACACGGACTTCAATCCTGCGCTGCGCTACCTGATTCCCATTGGATTCATCGGAGCCTATTCGACCTTCTCCACGTTCGAGTGGGAGATATTTTTGAACCTGAACAGCGGCTCGTTTTGGATCGCGATTCTTTATGTCTCGATCAGCCTAGTATTTGGGCTGATTGCCGTAGCGCTCGGTGCCGCGGTTGGTAGAGCAGTTTCCTAAACTGCTGGGGGCAATCGACTCGCTTGGTTCTGCTATTATTGGCGAATTCGGCCACAAATCGATTGAGTGAGGTGCATTGATGCGGATGCGTTTAGTGACGGTGGTGATGTTGGCGGTAGTGGTGGCAAGTGCTGCAGCAGCGAACGCTCAGATGCCGATGGCTGCGGGTTCCAGCACGGCAGCGGGAACGATTACAACTCCATCTAAGGCAGTCGATTCGCAGCTTAGTTTGATCGAGAGCGAGATGATGGGTGTGGTCAAAGCCATGCCAGCGGAGAAGTTCGCCTTCGCTCCCAGCGCGGCGATCTTTGTGCCTGGACAAGCTACCGACTTCGCTACGGTGCGAACTTTTGCGCAGCAGGCGGCGCACGTAGCCCAGGCAAATTACTTTTTCTATGCGGCCATCAGCGGATTGAAGCCCGATGTTGACATGAAAGGGATGAGCAACCTGACCAAGAAGGAAGACGTTGTTGCGGCGCTGGCGGCATCGTTCGCCTTTGGCCACAAGGCAATCGCGACTTTGACTGTGGCCAATGCCTTCGAGGTGGTTCAAATACAAGAACCGGGTATTTATACACGGGCAACGCTGGCGGAGTTCGGCGTTTCTCACGCGTTCGATCACTATGGGCAGATGGTGGAATATCTGCGTATGAACGGGATGGTTCCGCCAGCCAGCGCGAAGTAACGCTAGCGCGGTTTCAGTCGCATTCGCAGCGGATCGCGCGGGCGGAGAGTGATCTTCGCCTGCGGGACCGGCGGCGTTGTACCGAGGTAGATCAGGCGCCAGCGTGAGGCGATGGTGGCGATGGTGAGTACACCCTCCATCCATGCGAAGGACTCGCCAATGCACTGGCGACCGCCGCCGCCGAAAGGGAAGTACGCGAACTTTGCGCGTGCGGCTTTGGCCTCGGGTGTGTGGCGTGTTGGATCGAAGCGGAGCGGGTCGGGGAAGTGCTCTGCGCTGCGGTGCATGATGTATTGCGAGAAGAAGAAGTGGGCACCTGCGGGGATGCGGTAAGGGCCGAGCACGACGGGTTTGGTCGACCTGCGCCCCATCGCCCACGCAGGTGGATATAGGCGCATCGCCTCCGCGAAGACTTGTTCGGTGTAGCGAAGTTGTGGGTAGTCGGCGAGGGTGGGAAGGCGGTGGGTTGCAATATCCCCATGTTCGGCGCGGTGAGACTGGGTCGAAGATGGGGCACCCGGATCGGTGGCGAGCACTGCGTCGAGCTCGGCGTGCAGTTTGGACTGTGCCTCGGGATTCTGCGAGAGGCAGTACCAGGTCCATGCGAGCGCATTCGCGACGGTCTCATATCCGGCCAGGAAGATGGTTAGGACTTCGTCGCGGATCTGCTCATCGGACATGCCTTCGGAAGGGGGTCTGGGGGCCGGGTCCGAGGTGCTAGGAACTTCAGACTCATAGCGACTGGCGATAAGCATGGAGAGCAGATCGCCGCGATCGCGGAGGGTGAGATTGTTAGCCATCTCTTCGCGGCGTTGACGGATGATACGGTCAACGATGGTGTTCAGGCGATCGCGCGAACGGCGGAACTTCGAGACTCCGGGGAGCGGCCAATGGAGATACGACTCGAGTTTCGGCAGCGCAATGATGAGGTTGTAGAGGCCCATGATGGTATTGACTTCGTCGTTGATGCTGCGGATGTCGGCGGTGACTTCGGTGTCGAAGAGCGTGCGCGCGACAATTTCAAGGGACAAGTTCATCATTGCGGCTGCCACGTCGATGGTCTCGCCTGGTTGCCAATGTTCCCGCATACTCGCGGCGATGGTGACGATCTGGTCGGCATAGGCGGCGATGCGATGCCGATGGAAGGCGGGCGCGGCAATCTTGCGCTGGCGCATGTGGATGGGATCGTCGGAGGTAATCAGGCCTTCGCCAAGGAGGACCTTCATACGGCGTACAGTGCGCTCCTTGACGAAGCTGGAGGCTTGATTGATAAGTATCTCGTGGATGTACTCCGGTTCGTTGACGAAGACGATTGGAGTGCCAAGGAAGCTGTAGTAAGCGATGTTGCCGTAGGTGCGGTGCAAGTATTCAAAGAGCAGAATCGGCTCACCGAGCTTGACCCATGGCTTGTTAGCGTAAAAGGGCAACGAATGTTTGAGGCCCGGAGGGAGAGTGTAGCTTGAGTCAGTCATGCGGAAGGCGGCCCGTTACGAGTGCGCGGATGCGTAGTTCAATTGCGTCGATGGAGTTGTCGCCGTCGTCGTTAGCGACTATTGCGATGCGGTGAGGTTCGCGGGCTGCGATGTGTTCATACGCCCCGTGGATGCGGGTGTAGAAATCGTCGGACTCGCGCTCAAAGCGATTTTCGTCGGTGCCTTCTTTTTCGGCATGGCGATGGTTGCGGCGGCGCGCGCGGACAAGCGAGGCTTCGAGCGGAGGTAGTAGCAGGATCGTGAGGTCGGGCAGCAGGTTGTTGCAGACCGCTGCGTGCATGGCGAGGATGCGCTGGCTGCCCAGTTGGCGACCTGCTCCCTGGTACGCTTCCGACGAGTCGGTGAATCGGTCGCAAAGAACGATGGAACCAGCGGCGAGCGCTGGCGAGATGACCTCGGCGATGGATTGCGCGCGGTCGGCGAACATGAGCGCCATCTCGGCCAGCGAGGTAATCCCACCGAGCGCCGATTCGGAGCGCGAGTCGAGCAGGATGGATCGGATGCGGTCGCCGAGTGGGGTAGAACCTGGATTGCGGAGACTGACTACTGTTCGGCCGGAAGCGGCCAGCCAGGCAGCCAAACGACGAAGTTGGGTAGTTTTGCCGGAGCCGTCCAGACCTTCGAAGGTGATGAAATAGCCGTTCGGCATTGTTAGAGTTTATCGCATGAGACGAAATAGGCATCCAACAGCCAGGACAACAGCGGTATGCCGTGGAAATGTCTACTTTAGATTTGATACGCCAGCAAAATAGCCGACATTGCGAAGGAGAATCCTGTGTTAATTGCTTTAGCTTTAGTCATCGTCGGCTTATTCGGAATCGCAGGGACATTTCTAACGATTGAAGCAAAGCGTGCTGCCACGCTACAGGGAAATCCAAGCGATACTCACAGCGATGAGGCTGCTAGGTGGCAGTCCACTTCCGCGAGCGAATGACAGAGACTCAACTTTTCGGAGTACGATTCAGCAGCTGAAAATTCCAGGTCGGGCTCCCACTAGGGTTGAAGGTGATGGCAATTTTGCCCTCATCTCCTTCTTTCAGTGGGGGACCTGAGTCCTTCTGATCGTGATGTGCGGCATCTGTCCAGAGGACGGTGGTCGGGCCACTTCCTAAGACTTTGAACCGATAGTGAAATTCCTGTCCAGACGCGAGTGTCTGGGTACCAAAGCTCGCCGATGGGTAATCAACTTCGACCACGGCGAGCGCTGCGCCGGTGCGGTTGAAAATTGTCGCTTCGATGAAGGCGGAGTGGCAACCCGTAAGGGTGAGGGCGGCTGCCAGCGCGAATAGGTTGAAGAGTCGCATCGCTATTCAGGGTAACAGGGCCGCAATCACGAAGTTTTCGGCGGACGCATGCGAGGAGCAACCTCGCCTCCCAGGATGCAGATGCGAATGCGTTTCAAGAATGGCGCGGATCATAACCAAGGCGGCCTGTTTTTGCGGCCTCGGCTCGCTCGAAGCCCAGCTCGGCCATCGCTAGCCCCGCTACGAATGCATCCAGCACGCGGCACACATGGTCCGCCGGAATCAGATCATCCAGCATCACCGGAAATAGCGCCCCGCCGACTCCGACCTTCACCCTAGATATAGCTCATAACGAATGCCCTCGCTCCGAGGCATCTTCTCATCTACACCTGTTTAAAAAAGAGTTTCGTAACAAACTCAAAGTTGCGCTGCTCCCAAGTCGCGGCATGGCCGCGTTGCCAAGAGAAGAAGTTTTTGGAAGGGGCCCCGGAGCCTGCGAGGGGGAAGGAGTCCAACACCCGGAGGGAGCGGTACGCGAGTTCTAAACGCAGAGCGCAAGGGCGTAGCTCGTGCACCAAAGCGGTGGCCGAGCGAACGTGCAAACAGGAGAATTGCAGAGTGATGACATCTTATGGAAGCCAACACATCGACAGCGAGCTTTCAGAGCCAAGCCAGCACAAGCGCGTTTGCCGGTATTGCTTTGGATCTCTTCCATAGCGCAATATGCAGATTTTTGATTCTCTAAGTGTCGTTCTGGAAATAGTAGTCAACGAGTGATACGTTCAGCGCCCGTCTTCAGCGTTAACCGGTAACGGGTTCAAGACAGGGCGCGCGTGGTGGTATTCGCCCGTGATGAACCGGATGACCTATACGCAACGCAATACGGAGATTCCATGAATGGCTTTCGTTCCTACTTGTCTTCCCTTCCCGTCGCAGGTCGGAATTTTGGACTCTCCTTAGTTCCCCTGACACTAAGCGCACTCGCGCTTCTTTTGAGCGGGTGCGGCGCAGGAGAGGCGGGCGTCGACCCACAGTCTCGTAACGTGAACGGCACTGTTCACGGAGGGCAGCAGCCCGTAACGGGAGCGGTTCTTCAGATGTATGCGGTGGGAACTACGGGCGACGCATCCAATGCAACGCCACTCTTTTCAGCTTTGGTCACGACCAGCGACGGCTCTGGCAATCTATCGAATAGTAACGCGAACGTCGGCAATCCGCTAAATCGCCTTCCCGCAGGATCCTTTACTATTACTGGCGATTACACCTGCCCCTCTCCGAACGCAGAAGTGTATCTGGTGGCAACTGGCGGCAATCCCGGCCTTGGAGGAAACAAAACCAATCCAGCGTTGGCGATGATGGCAGTTCTGGGGCGCTGCGGAGACCTGGCAGCCGACACCTACATTTCTTTGAATGAGCTAACGACGGTTGGCTCGCTGGCACCGCTGACACCATATATGAATACCCTTTCCACGCTGGGCTCCGGCGCGGGTGACGCTTCACAGTTTCTGGTAGCCCTCGACATAGTTCGCTCTTATACAAACACGGCAAACGGCGTAGTTCCAGGCCCCGGCTTACAAGCGGGTTACTATGCGTCAAGCCTTGAACTGACCACCCTTGCTGACATTCTGGCCAACTGCATTAACTCCGACGGCACTACCATCTGCCAGCAACTGTTTACGCTGGCAACTCCTCCGGGAGGCGCCGCGCCGACAGATACGATCACCGCGACACTCAATATTTTGAAGTTCCCAGCAAACAACGTCGCGGCAATCTTTAACCTATTGACCCCGAGCGCGCCATTCCATCCAACGCTGAGCACGGCACCGAATTCCTGGGCTCTGCCGATCATACCGATTACGGCAA
>JANYLK010000012.1 GCA_025357875.1 Granulicella sp. | reverse complement strand
GGCGCACGCGTCCGCACTCATCGCCGCAGACATTCTTACAAAAGACGAAGGAGCGAAGCTTCGCACTGCGCTTGACGCCGTCGCCGCAGAGTTCGGCTCAGATGCTGGCAAAGACCGCGTGCGCAACCACCCCTCCGCCGAAGACATTCATCATTTCGTCGAGCTGTCACTAGTCGAGCACATCGGCTCTCTTGGCCTCAAGCTTCACACCGGCCGCAGCCGCAATGAACAGATTGCGACCGACATGCGCCTATTCGTCCGCGATGCGATAGATGAAACTCTCGCAGGGCTACGCGATTGGAGACTGGCTCTCATCGAACTTGCGGAGGCAGCGGGCGAAGCGGTAATGCCGTCTTACACGCATCTCCAACGCGCCGAGCCGGTTCTTGTCGCGCACTGGCTACTGGCGTATGTGAGCATGATCGAGCGTGATAGTTCCAGATTGACGGACGCTCGCAAGCGGATGAACCTTTGCCCGCTAGGATCGGGCGCAGTTGCGGGTGCGACGCTGGCACTGGATCGCGCCATCGCGGCGCGGGAACTAGGATTCGACGGGCCTACTCCGAATAGCATGGACGCGACCAGTGACCGGGATTTCATGTTGGAATTCGCGCAGTGCCTTGCCACGCTGGGTATTCACATCTCGCGATTTGCTGAGGAACTGACGCTTTACTCGACCGCTGAGTTCGGCTTCCTCGACCTGCCCGAAGCTTTCTCGACGGGCTCAAGCGCGATGCCGCAGAAGAAGAATCCAGACTTAACGGAACTGATTCGCGGCAAGTCCGCGCGGCTGATTGGCGCGGCGACCACGTTGTCGGTGCTGATGAAGGGCTTGCCGCTGGCATACAACAAAGACTTGCAGGAAGGCCAGGAGGCCGTCTTCGATGCTGCGGACACCGCAACAGGGATCCTCGCGATCCTGCCTGCGTTTACGCGTTCGCTGAAGTTCAACTTCGAACGAATGAAGACCGCTGCGACTACCGGCTACTTGAACGCGATGGCGGCGGCGACGTATCTGTCGAATAAGGGTGTGCCGTTTCGCAAGGCGCACGAGATCATCGGCCACGCCGTGCGGCTCGGTCTTGAGAGCGGGCGCGAGCTGAATGACCTGAAGCTCGAAGAGCTACGCGGCTTGTCGGATGCGTTTGCAGAAGACTTCTTCGCCGCTATCACGCTGGAAGCGACGCTTGATTGCCATGATGTCGTCGGTGGTACAGCACGACACCGCGTAGCCCAAGCTCTAGCTGCGGCGAAGGCGAAATTGGGGGAGAATAGCTAAATGAGCAGTACAGGCTCCCTGATGGCCGCGAGCGAATCCACCGCATCGACGCGCTCCCGCGTTGGCGGTGCAATGGTGCGCCAGGCGCGGCTGCAGGATGCGGTCAACATCTTCGAGCTTGTAAATTCGCTCTCCGGAGACGGCACTCTGCTTCGACGGAACTACGCCGAGATATGTGAAAACGTTCGCGACTTCTTCATAGCGGATTCTCAGAGCGGAATTTTTCTTGGCTGCGGTGCACTACATCTTTACGGACCGCATTTAGCCGAGGTGCGATCGATCGTGGTCAAGCCTGAGGCGAAAGGGCAGGGAGCTGGCGGGCGTCTGCTCGTCGGCTTGCTGGAAGAGGCTGAGATTCAGGGTGTGGTTTCAGTCTGCCTGTTCACTCGGATTCCTGACTTCTTTTTTCATTTCGGATTTCGGATTGCCGACAGGACCACGCTGCCGGATAAGATCTACAAGGATTGCCAGGCTTGCCCCCGCCTGTACGCCTGCGATGAGGTTGCCATGGTTCGCGGACCGTTGCCCCGAATCGCCGTGCTCGGCCCAACGAAGATTGCCCAGCCTGAGTTGGTCAAGTTGCAGGTCGGCCACATCGCCCATCCAGTTGAAGAGGCTGCTCAATCTGCAGTGGGGGGAACCTCTTCGACTTCGATGAAGAAGGGCTGACGTCCGGCCAGCCGGTGCTGTGTCGATGTGTGAGGACTAGCGCAGCGGCTAAGCAGGATGGAATTCTGAAGCGCAACAAACGACAAGGCTGTCTCGTCTCATTGGAGAGTATTCTTTATGTGCACCCGCTTGGAGGCCACATTGTTACGCTCCTACCATGTTGTTCATTTGATTGCTGGCACCGCACTTGGAGCGATGTTCTTTTCTGCGTCTATGGGCGGCCAGCAGATGTCTCCGGTGCCTTCCGCACGCAGCCAGGCTGGGCCTCAAAACTCGTCCTTCAACAAGCCGCAAGACACCACGCAGATCACGACCATCCGCACCTTCAGCAACCTGGTGGTGATCGATGTTGTCGTGACTGATTCGCAAGGTAATCCGGTGCGCGGTTTGACGGGATCGGACTTCGAGTTGATGGAGAACAACAAATCACAGGCGATTCGCCATTTTGAGGAGCATACTGCGATGCCGGCATCCAGTATTCAGATGGCGCCTACAGAAAAGTTGCCTCCCGGGTTGTTCACCAACAAGTCTTCTGCTCCGGTGAATGGTCCCGTGAATGTTCTGCTGCTCGACTATCTGAATACGCCCTTGGCGTCTCAACCTTACGCACGCAAGCAGTTGCTTGAGTACTTGGACAAAGCTCCTCCTGGCACGCGGATTGCGGTGTTCGCGTTGACCAATCATCTGGTCATGCTGCAGGGATTCACGTCTGATATGCAGGTGCTAAAAGCGGCGTTGACGAAGAAAAAAGGGGCCGCTCAAGGGTCGGATATTATGTCGGATTCCGTCAACGGCGGGCCGATTGGCAACACGACGCTTTCTGATGCAATTGCTAACGATAACCCGGCGGTACCGGGCATGGTCACTGAGCAGATGATTGACGACATCAACCGATTCGAGGCTCTTGATGCATCGTTCCAACAGGACATGATTGCCAGGATCACACTGGACGCTTTCGATACGTTGGCACGGTACCTGGTTGGAATTCCGGGGCGGAAGAATGTGATCTGGTATTCTGCCGGTTTTCCACTGAACATCGAACCAAATATCAATGAGGCAGACCCGAACGATTCCGTCGTGCGTAACGATGATGAGGTGCGCAAGACGGACAACCTGCTGACGCGTGCGCAGGTAGCCGTTTACCCCGTGGATGCTCGCGGGTTGTTCACCGATCCATCCCAGAACTATTCCACCGGCAACATGGAGAGCATTACTGTCGATAGCGGAGCCGCTGCCGCCACGGCCACGATGACGAACCTGATGTCGACCGCCCAAGAACACGAAACGATGGAGGCGATGGCCGAAGATACCGGCGGCCATGCGTTCTACAACGGGAACGGACTGGCGAAGGCCGTGCAGACGGCGATTGAGACGGGGTCAAATTACTACACACTCACGTATACGCCGACCAACACGGAATGGGACGCTCGCTTTCGTTCGGTGAAAATTAAAGTGGATCAGCCGAGCGTAAAGCTCAGTTATCGGAACGGCTATTATGCGATCGATCCGAACGACCGTAACAAATTTGTTGCTGGCGGGGCTGCGACCGCACTGATCCAGCCGACGACGATGGCGACTGCGATGATCCATGGCGGTCCAAATCCAGCAGAGATTCTGTTCAAGGTTCGCGTCAGGCCTGCTAGCGCGCCTGCTGAAGATGTACCACTCAAGAGCAATCAGACGAATCCCGATCCGAACGTAAAGCTTCAAGGCCCGTACAAAGCCTATGGCGTGGACCTCGTCCCCGATCCGCGCGCGGTCAGTTGCCGCCAGGAGCCGAGTGGCAACCGCCATTGCTCGCTTGAGGTCTGGACATTCATTTACAACAGCGAAGGTCAGAAGCTGATTACCGCAAGCAACCGCCTGCACACCTACATGACTCCAGCTGACTACGCCCAATTGCTCAAGGGCGGCATGGCATTTCATCAGGAGATCAGCGTGCCGGTGCGGGGACAATATTATCTGCGGACTGCGATTCATGACATGATCTCGGACCGTGTTGGCGCAGTCGAGGTTCCGATTGCGGAGGTGGCACACCTCGATCCGCTGCAGACCCGGCCGCGGCTGTAACGGCGCCTGCGCCTCCGGTGCAATTACCGGCGAACGCACCTTCGGCTCCTTTGGCGCCAACGCCGAAGTAGGGGAGGCTTGACTCCGACCTCGTCGACGCGGTCCGCAAAATGATTTAATCTCGTCCTCAGCGTGTCTACCTCCCTTATCGAAATATTTGAGCAGGAGTATCGCGAGCTTCGGCCGCGCGCTCCTATCCCCCCGCTCGACATACGCTTTCGCCGCTTCACTTCGCTGAACACGACGATCCGGCTGAGAGAAGGGCGGCTTCACGTCGGGCTCTCGGATTTATTGGAGTCTGCGCCAGAGACGGTTCATCATGCGATCGCCCACATTCTGCTGGCCAAGTTGTACAGGAAACCGATTGCGCGCTGCCACGCGGATCGCTATCGCCGCCACGTTTCGTCCGAGGCCGTGGCGCGTCAGGTCGAGCATATTCGCCAGACTCGCGGACGCAAGACGATCCTCTCGGCGCAGGGTCACTTCTACGACCTCGACGAGGTCTTTGAGAGCTTGAATACGCGATTCTTTTACGGGCTGATGGGGCGCCCGACGTTGACCTGGAGCGCGCACCACGCACGCCGGATGCTGGGCCATTACGATGCGGCGCATAACACCATCATGGTCAGCCGGGTGTTCGATCGGCCAGACACTCCGCGGTGCGCGGTGGAGTACCTGCTATATCACGAGATGTTGCACCTGAAGCATCCCGTGCGCGTGAAGGCAGGGCGGCGATGTGTGCACTCGAAGGCTTTCCAAGCGGAGGAGCGGCAGTTTCCGGAACTGGATGTAGCGAAGGCTTATTTGAAACGGTTGTAGGCCAGTCCTTGTTGATCGGCTATCTCACGTAGGCAGCGGAAATTTCTTTGCGGTGGATGTCGACTGGAAGGATGGAAGATGTTGTGTCGAAGGTGACGTGCGGTGGAGGGACTCGGGTGAAGCTGCGATATATGAGCCTTGCGGCGGACCTTGTACTTCGTCCGGGACGGAGCGTGCGGGTGGCGATTGCGGGGAAGAAAGTTGTCGGTGGTCGCGCTGTAGTACCAACAGAAGAGTGTTGCCGGCGGAGGACAGAGCTGGGGAAATGGTAGGCTTTGTGTGTCCCTACCCGCTAACAGTCCAACATTTCCATGAGGCTATTTATGACGAAGCATCTTGTTGTCGCAGTGTTTCTTGCTGGAATAGTTTCGGTCGCAACTGGGCAGGCACGCCATTTTTCGGCGGAGGACATGCCGAAGATTGTGCGGGTGTCCGATCCGCAGATATCGCCGGATGGGAAGAATATAGCGTTCGTAGTGGGCCGCGCGAACCTGAAGGAAGATCGCTGGGACACGGAGATCGTTTTTGTCGACGTGGCGACGAATCAGGTGCGAGCGATGACGCACGAACGGCTTGGGGTTGGCTCGCCGCGGTGGTCGCCAAAGGGCGATTGGCTGGCGTATCTGGCGCAGGATACGAACAAGAAGGGGCAAATATTCGCGATGCCGTTGAGCGGTGGCGATCCGCTGCAAGTGACGCACTCGAAGACGGGGGTGAGCCTGCTGACGTGGAGGCCGGATGGCTCCGCGCTGGCATATGCAGCCGCCGATGAGGAGCCGGAGAAGAAGGACGAGGCGAAGTTTGACGATGCGTTTGAGGTGGGGAACAATGGATACCTGGAGCGCTCACGGGCCATGCCGGTGCATCTTTGGCTCGTGCCCATTAGCGGTGGTGAGCCGAAACGGCTGACTTCGGGGGCGTGGTCGCTGCCCAACCACTTTCTTCCGGCGGGGCCGCCTTCGCAGCTTGCGTTTACTCTGGATGGTGCGTCGTTGATCTTTGTGCGCGCGGAGTCGCCACTCAGCGGAGATACTGATAGCAGCCGCCTGGAGGTTTTGGACGTGGCTACTGGTGCTATTCATCCGCTCACCGGGGCGAAAGTAGGGGAGAGTAATCCGGTGCTGTCGCCGGACGGGACGCAGATAGCGTATTCGTTTCCGCGGGACGGGAAGCGGCACAACCAGGGGAGCCTGTATGTGGCACCGGTGGCTGGAGGCCCGGGTGCGGATGCGGCATACGCGTTGGATCGCGATATTACGGGCGCGGCATGGATGTCGGACGGCAGGTCGCTACTGATTGTCGGCGCCGACGGGACCAGCGCCGCGATGTGGTTACAGCCGGTCAGCGGGAAGACAACGCGGCTGGAATTGGGTGGACTGAATCCGTCTGCTGCCATGACCGGCAAGAACGGAGCGGTTGCGTTTACCGCGACTCGGGCAGATCGGCCGGCGGAGCTGTTTTACATGGCTAAGGTGGGGGATGCGCCGGTCCAACTGACGCACCTGCAGACGGTGACGGACGGACTGGAGTTGGGGAGGCAGGAGACGCTCCACTGGAAGAGCGATCAATTCGACGTGGACGGAGTGCTTACGTATCCGCCGGGATATGTGGCGGGCAAGAAGTATCCGATGGTGCTCTATATCCACGGCGGTCCGACCGCGGCTTCTACAGCGAGCTTTGCAGCACCGCCGCAAGTGCTGGCGGGTCAGGGATGGCTGGTGTTCGAGCCAAACTATCGCGGCAGCAACAATGAAGGCAACGCGTTCACGACCGCGATTGTGATGGATGCGGGTGCGGGGCCGGGGCGGGACGTGATGGCCGGGGTGAAGATGTTGGAGGCGCGAGGGATTATCGATGAGAAGCGCATCGCGGTGAGCGGGTGGTCCTATGGCGGATATATGACGTCATGGCTGATCGGAAACTATCCCGAGGCATGGTGCGCAGCGGTTGCGGGGGCTCCGGTGGCTGACATCGTGGACCAGTACACGCTGAGCGATAACAACATCCAGCGCTCGGCGGGTTATGGGCCTTCTCCGTTTGTCGGGGACAACATGAAAGCTTACGCGGCGCAGTCGCCGATCACGTATGCGTGGAGGGCGAAGGCACCAACGCTGATTATGTCGGATGTTGGGGACTGGCGGGTGACGACGACGCAGGCTTATAAGCTGTATCACGCGCTGAAGGACAACGGGGTGCCGGTAAAGTTCATTGCGTATCCGGTTGGCGGACACAGCCCGGTCGACCCGATCCGGAGCCGCGATATATGGCGGCGTTGGGTTGCGTGGTTGGCGCCTTATTTGAATGGAGCGGAGACGATTAGCCAGAAGGCGCAGTGAGCTTGGCCCCGAGGGGCTAGGTGTGAGTTTGCTTGGATGCGCCCATGGCTTCTCCGGCATGACGCGAGGAGGGATGGTCCGAGTAGATGGTTCCATCGCGGATGGTGATGATACGGTGGGCGAACTCGGCGATGTCGGGCTCATGGGTAACGACGACAATTGTGTTGCCCTGGGCGTGGAGATGATCGAAGAGGGCCATGATCTCGTCGCCGGTCTTGGAGTCGAGATTCCCGGTGGGTTCATCAGCGAGGATGATGGAGGGATGGTTGACGAGGGCGCGGGCGATGGCGACGCGTTGGCGCTGGCCTCCGGAGAGTTCGTTCGGCTTGTGCATCATGCGGGCGCCGAGGTTGACGCTTTCCAGGACGTCCTTGGCGCGGGCAATCCGCTCTGCGGCAGGGGTGCCGTTATAGATGAGCGGAAGCTCGACATTGTGCAGCGCGGTGGCACGAGCGAGCAGGTTGAAGGTCTGGAAGACGAAGCCGATTTCCTTATTGCGAATGCGCGCGAGTTCATCGTCATTGAGCGCGGAGACGTCGTGTCCATTAAGCCAGTAACTGCCCTTGGTAGGCGAGTCGAGGCACCCGATGAGGTTCATCAGGGTGGACTTGCCGGAGCCTGAGGGGCCCATGATGGCGACATACTCATTTCTTCGGATGCGGAGATTGACGCCACGCAGAGCGTTGACCTCCTGATCGCCCATCACATAGGTCTTCCACAAATTGCTGGTGACGATGACTTCGCCGGGGCGCGGCCCGTTTGAGTCAAGGGTGGAATCGAGTTCGGTCTGTGGTGCTGTTTCGGGTGCCATCCGGTTCTCCGGGTACTTCCACTTCGGGATGCAAACGTGGAGCGTGCAAAGGTAAGACTCTATGACGATGAGGACGTGTCGCTGGCCAACGGCGTTGAATTATCGCGTTTGACGAGGGTGCCGCTCTTCAGGGAGCGAAGGATCTGGTACCGGCCAATCACGATCTCGTCGCCCGGCTTGAGGCCGGAGTCAACCTCAATGTCGGTGGCTCCGGTAACTCCCGTAGTGACTGGAACGAAGTTGGCGCGCAGTTTTCCGCCGGCTGAAGTGAGGACATATACGCCCTGGGCGGGCTGCGGCTTGGCGGGCGTAGTGTCGCTCGGAGCGGCGGAAGCGCTGGCGGCGGGTTTGCCCTGGTGATCTGCCAACGCCTTTTCCATCGCGGGGTCTCGCTGCACCAGTGCCTGGATGGGAATTGTCACCGTGTTGGGCTTTTCGGCCACGGTGATCTTCGCGGTGGTAGACAAGCCGGGGCGGAGATCGTCAAGCTTTTCCGCGGAGAGTTGGTCGAGGGTGACGACCACTTTGAAGTCCTTGGCCTCTTCGGTGCCGGTCGTGGATTGCGAGGTGGCGATGCCCGTGGTTCGCAGCAACGCCTGATCGCCCACTTCGGTCACGTGCCCCTTAAAGATGCGGCCGGGCAGGGCGTCCACGGTGACGTCGGCGGATTGGCCCAGGGTGATGTTGACGATGTCTGTCTCGTCGACTTTAATTTCAGCGGTGATCACAGACATATCGGCGAGGGTCATAAGGGTAGATCCCTCGGAGTTCTGGATGCCGACGACAACAGTCTCACCCTCGCGAACAGGAACGTTGGTGACGAGGCCGTTAAAAGGCGCGCGGCTGACGGTCTTGTCGAGGGCATCGAAATTGGCGCGCTGGCTGGCCATGGCTTGATCGAGGCGGGCGCGCTGCGAGCCGGTCTGGGCCTTCGCTTGTGCTAGTGCAGCAACGCGCTGCTCGACGGTCGCCGCAGAGACGTCATAGGCTGCCTTCTTCGCGTCGTAGTCCTGCTTGGCAATGAGTTGGGCGCTGTAAAGGGCCTGGGCGCGGTCGTAATCAAGCTTCTTCTGTTCCAGATCGGCGCGGGCCTGGGTGATGTTGGCGTTGGCGGTCGTTTCGGCTGCGCTGTACGAGGTGATATCGGTCCGGGAGGAGGCTATATTGGCCTGCTGGGCGGCGACGGTGGCTTCGGGCTGCACACTTTCCACTTTAGCCAGCGTGGCCCCCTTCTTCACGTGATCTCCCTCTTTGACGTAGAGGTGAGTAATTCGACCGAAGGAAGTGGCCCCAACGTTGACGTACGTCTTGGGCTTGATCTGGCCCGTGCCGCTGACGGTTGCAACCAGATTCTGACGCATGACTTTGCCGGTTGCGACCTTTGTAATACCGGCCTGCGCGTGGAGGATCGTGAGTACGGTGACGGCCGCCACGGCAAGGACAATGACGACGATGATGACGATCTTCTTCGTGCTCATGGAGTCTTTCTTCGCACTTGTGTCCGGACGTATAGCCGGCGTGATGCGTGGGAAAATGTCTGAATCAAGATACGCGGGGAATAAGGTTATGGTTCCGTTGCGTTTTCGACGAGGGTCAACTATTGCCAGTCACTTTCGCCGGGAGTCCGACGGTGAGTGCAATTGCCTTTGATGATATCAGGGACTAGCCCGTCGGTCGGCTTGTAACCGAGCGTCCGGAGCAATACAATTGTGTGTGGGTTCCGTCCAATATGTCAATAAGTGGGCGGCAAGACGAAGATCGGCGCAAGAGAAGGAATTATGCGTTCAAAGCTTTCGAAATAGAGGTATTGCAAGTTATGAAATTGCCGGGTCGGCTTGTGCTGGTAGCGCTGATGTTTCCTATAATGGGGGGATGGGCGTCCTTGCAGGCTCAAAATGTGCCTGCTCCCGATGGCGTCACCCAGACGCCTTCTGTTGTGGAGAAGCCGAATCCGCTGAAGCGCAGATTGAGCGACCGCGAACGGTTTCAGCAGCAGAAAGATCTAAAGGCCGAGTTGCACGGCGTCTACAAGACTTGGCTTGAGCAGGATGTGCGCTGGCTGATCACCGACACTGAGGCACAGGCGTTCAAGCATCTGTCGAATGATGAAGAGCGTGACTCGTTCATCGAAAATTTCTGGCAGCGGCGCAACCCGAGTCCAGACTCCCCGGACAATGAATTCCGTGATGAAGTGTACGCGCGAATCGCCTATGCGAACGAGCATTTTGCAGCGGGCAAGCCGGGATGGATGACGGATCGCGGACATATCTATATTGCATACGGCAAGCCGGATGACATCGATTCGCACCCGAGCGGCGGCCAATATCAGCGACCCATGGAGGAAGGTGGGGGCAGTACGGCGACTTTTCCATTCGAAACGTGGCATTACCGATACCTCGAGGGCATAGGCGACAACATTGACCTGGAGTTTGTCGATACCTGCCAGTGCGGCGATTATCACTACACAATCGATCGATCGGAGAAGGATGCGTTAAAGCATGTTCCTGGCGCGGGTCTGACCCAGTCTGAAGAGAGTGGACAGTCAGAAAAGAAGGACCGTTTCTCGGGTGGGGGTCTGGAGGAGCTTGGCAAAGGCCCGTTCAGCCAGCAGAATCAGAGCAAGCAGTTTGATCGGCTCGATCTGAGCGCGAAAATCATGGCGCCGCCTCCGATCAAGTTTCAGGACCTCATGCAGTTTATGGCGACTTCCAAGATTCTTACCGGGCCTCCGTTCCTGTTCGATGTGCGTACGGATTACGTGAAGGTGACCAACGATACGGTGATCGTCCCGATTACGATTCAGATCAAGAATTCGGATATCACGTTCAATACCAAGGACGGGGTGTCGGTGGGCAAGGTTGAGATTCAGGGACGGATATCCAACATGACGCACAAGATCGTGCAGTCGTTTGGAAACAACCTGCAGGTGGATACTCCGAGCGAACTGCTTACGGCAAAGCAGAAGGCTGCATCCGTGTATTGGGCTTCACTGGCTTTGCGTCCAGGGTTATACAAGGTTGACGTTGTCATTAAGGACGTCAACAATCCAGATCACATTGGCCGGTGGACCCGCAGCTTGAACGTTCCGAAGTTCGACGACGACATTCTCGGCCATTCTTCACTGATTCTGGCGGACGAGATGTATAGGGTGCCGTCGAAGGAGATTGGAGCTGGCAGCTTTGTGATCGGCGATACGCATGTTCGGCCGCGTGTCTCGACTGGGGGAGCAGCAATTCCGCCTAAGTTTAGCCGCGCTCAGAATTTAAACTTCTGGATGCAGGTATATAACCTCGGCATCGATGAGAAAAGCAAGCAAAACGACGCCACTATCCATTACGAAATTACCAACCTGACCACGAACAAGCCTGTCCTGAATACGCAGGAGTCGACAACCAAGCTGAGCCCTAACGCCGAGCAGTTGACATTGGAGAAGAGCCTTCCGTTGGCGAGTCTGCAGCCGGGACAGTATCAATTGAGCATCAAGGTGAACGATGTTGTTAGTAATCATCAGACGGAAGAGACGGCAAAGTTTTCCGTAGATTGATTTCCAGGTTTGAATGAAGTCGAAGCGCCGCAAGCAACAGCGCTCGACCGGAGTAACTTGAGGGCGGATGCGCGGCTTTCAGGCAATATGATTACGCGGATTGAGTTGCGATGATCGATTGCCGGCGCACAGCACTCGGACGGGCCTCCCTTTTCGGGTGCCGTCAATTCAGGAGATGGCCATCGACGCACAGGGTGATGCTTACTGTGCCACGTTGCTGGATACAATTCGGTAAGGAACTAGGGATTGGCGCACTGATGCTCTTGGTGGCATCGGGTACCTGTTCCGCATCCTCGATGGCGGTCGTCTCGGGTGTTGTTCGGGACGCGCAGGGAGTCGCGCAGATGGGCGCGAGGGTCCAGGTACTTGCTGCGGGTTCAGTCAGCGTGGCAACCGCCTTCACGGACATGGCGGGCCGATATCGGATTGCCAACCTGGTTTCCGGAAGCTACCAGGTGCGCGCGACTGCAGTCCTGTTCCTGCCCGCGACACGTCGCAATCTCCAACTCGCGACTGGCATGCTGGCGACGGTGAACTTGACCCTCAGTATGCCGGCAGACCCTGCGGCATGGATTCCGGCACAGCGGCGTAAGGCGGATGAGCCTGGCGACGACTGGACGTGGACGCTGCGGTCAGCGACGGCGCGGCCGATTCTGCGCATGCTGGACGATGGAGAGATTGTGCCGGTATCGTCCCATGCGTTGGAAGGGTCACGCCATGCGCCGATCCAGGCGCGTGCTTCTGTCGTGGGCGGAGGCGGAGGGTTTGGGGACGGCGGTCTACACACAGTGATTGTGGCGGACCGTGTGGGCGGCCGCGGTTCGGACGTGATGGTGCGAACGAATGTCGGGACCGGGAGATCGTCTATCCGTGGTCTTTCGACTGAGGTGGATGCAGGCTACGAACACACGACGGCCTTTGCGGGATCCTCGCGGATAGTGATGAACTTCGTCTCGCACCCCGAGATGATGAGCGGCGACGGCGCAATGGGTATGCAAGTGTTGCGTGTTGCGAGTGCGAGAAAGATGCAGTTGGGCGACTCGGTGGATCTGGAAGCGGGAGCCACGGTGTATGCCATTCGTACGACCGCAACCTCGCTAACCACGCAGCCATTTCTGCGGGTGACAGTGCATCCGGGCAAGGTGTGGGCGATTCGTTACACACTTGCGTCTTCGCGCAGTCTGCAGAGCTTTGATGGATTGGATTCGATCTCGGCGGATCTGCCGGTAACGGCCATGAGCGGTGGCCGGATGCTCACTGAGAGTGGAAGGCATCAGGAGATTGCGGCGAGTAAGCAGATTGGGCGCGGCCTGCTCGAGGGCGCGGTCTTCCATGATGTGATCAATCGATCGGCGATTGCTGGCTCCGGCGCTTTGACTGCTGGCGATATGAGCACAGCGACCGAAGCAGTTGTGGATACGGCCACTGACAGCTTTCGCCTTCTGGGTGCAGGCTACACATCGAGCGGTATGAGATTTTCGGTGTCGGAGCCGTTGACTCCGAGTCTTTGGGCGACACTTGAGTATCAAGTCAGCGCTGCACTCGCTGCACACAATACTGGTTTAGATGGACTGGCTCAGGCGTTTGCTGGATTGCGGCCTGAGAACGCCGAGGCACTTACCGCTGCGGTAAGAGGGCGCATGCTTCGTACTGGGACCAAAGTGCGCGCTGCGTATCGCTGGCAACCTCAGCATCTGATGACCGCAGTAGATGCGTACGACGCAGGAAGCGATCAGGGATATTTCAGCTTGTATGTTCGCCAATCGATGCATTGGGGAAACAGATTACCTCCAGGGTTCGAGGCCACGATTGATGTAACCAATCTGCTGGCGGAGGGATATCAGCCGTTTTTGTCGGCGGATGGCCGCACGTTGTTTCTGGCTCAATCCCCGCGGACGATCCAAGCCGGATTGTCGTTCACGTTCTAGTTTGGCTAACGGCACGATACCAATTCATAGCTTTTCATCGATCTCGAGCGATTCGATTCTGTTGGCGAGCGCGTCCTTGGCTGATTGCAGGTTGGCCTGAGCGGTGGCGAGTTCTTTCTGCGTGGCGGCGATCTGGTCTTCAGTTGCGTTCAGGTCGTGCACGAAGCGGTCTCGTGAGGCCTTATCGGCTGTGGCGAGCGCGATGATGTTGGAACGCTGACGCTCTTCATCCGAATGCAGGCTTGCGAGTCGGGCGGTGACCCTATCAAAAGCAGCCTGTATATCGGCGACACGGCGACGCGCATCGAGGATGGGTGCCAGCGCCTGCTGGATCGCAGGGTCGTTGTTGGTCTGGCTGAGAATAAATGCAAGCTGATTGTCGTTGGAATTGGTGAGCCGGTAGGTGGACATTCCGGAATGGTGTTCGCCAAATGTGGAGACGCACGGTTTCGCCCGGAGGCGTGGCGACCCGAAACCGATTGACGGTCCGGGTGGTTTCGATGGGTTTTATCTCGGAGTCGAGTGTCCATCCCGCTCGGACCGGATGCTCGATAATGACGGAGCGGGGCTCGGCGGCGGCGTTATGGACCAGATACTCGATCTCACTGACGTCAAGCGTGGATTGCTTGAGTACGCCCTTGCTGACGGTGATACGGTCAATGCGTTCGGTGTTGTGCGAGTAGTCGGTGGTGACGCGAACGGCTTCATCGACGGCGTAGGAGAGCAGCCGCTTTTCTGCGGGATGTACCGGATCGAGCAAGCCTTCGCCGCCGAAGTTGCCGTTTTCCACGATCGAGAATGAGCCGCGGTCGAGCGTCAGGTTGGAGGTATTGGTGATCCACAAAGCGCGCAGCGGCGTTGGCTGGCGCGACGACCAGAGTGTGACGCGCTCAGCATCGATCTTGGTTTGCAGGATGGGGACGAGCGCAGATTCGTTCTTGCGAATTGTGATGGGTTCTGTGAGGTTGTACGCGAAGTAGTCGTCAAATTTTGCCGTTGTGGTGTTAGGGGTAAGGGAGTTCTGCGCCGACTGCTCATACGGTGCGGGTGGGGCCGGGGCTTCCCTAATCCTGCCAGGGGCGCCGTTCGCATCCGCCTGCCCGGAGAAGCCGTAGACCCCTGCGCTGCGCACGGGGCCACCGAAATTGCCAGCGACGCCAGCAGCCATCCCTGAGCCAATCCGTCCGATAGCCTTCGGCAACTTTGCTGGTGAAGACAGTGCTTCCTCTACCTCGTTGCCGCTTTCGTGTGTCTGCGGAGTGAGTTGTGCTTCCTGCGGCAAACCGATCTCGGGGCGGCGGGAATAATACGGAACGGAGAGTGGCTGAATGAAGCTTTGCGGCGCACCTGCAATCAGCGAGAGCTGCACGTTGATCCAGTCGGTGCCGGTGGTATTGTCGACGACCGACCAACCTTGCAGTGTTGCTGTCTGGGTCTTGGCGCTGCTCGCAGATGTTGGCTCGGTGAAGAGTATGCGGTAGGTGGATTTCCAGATCGGGACTTCGGAGATGTAGCTGACATGGAGTTCGCGGGTACCGGTTCCGTTGTCCTACAGGTTGAGATGGCGCAGGCCCTGATTGCGGGTGCTGGCGAGCAGTTGCAGGTAGCGGGTGACGTCGGTGTGCAGGTCGGCGTCGAGCAGGCGGACCTGAGTGGCGGCGGTCAGGTCGATGGTGCGAATCTCGCCTGCGTCGCCGATTACAGTGATGATTCGCTTCTCGCTGGCCGGCTTGTCGTCGCCGTCAGGCACGTTGACGACTTCGATGTTGAGCAGGCGTCCCGTGATGGCGACTGTGCCCGAGCGGACTTCGACGCGTGCGCCGCGAATAGCATTGTAGAAGTCGATGGCGGTGGGGTCTTGGCCGAGAGCAAGAGGAAGGGCTTTTAGCTGCTCTTCTAGCGGCGTGGTCGAGTTATAACCTGCGCCGGCGATGCGTCCTCCGTTGAGATCGATCGCGGTGAGGGATTGCAGTTCATCGTTGAGCTGCGCGGTGGTGAAGTCGATGGTGACGCTCTGGTTGCCAGTCACGCGGCCGATGTGCTCGAAGAATCCGACACCATTCTTGTAGAGCGAGACGCGGGTTACGGGAAGCTGCGAGGAGACAGCCGCAGCCTCCGTTCGTGCATCGATCGACTTGTGTAGCGACTTTGCGGTTGGCTTGCTGGCCGGTTGCTGGGCGCTTGCGATGAGAGTGACTGCAAGAAAGAGGGAGGGGAAGCCGATTGCCTGGCGCATCTCTGGCGAGTTCCTTCCGGTGTAAAGAGGTATTGCTGCGTAAATTCAGCTACCGATGAAGGAACGGCAGTTGCGAAGTAGCCTGCAGGAAATTTCCCTGCAGCATGCGGCTGTATTAATAGACTCCCGCTCTTCAAGATTCGTTCCCGGCGACCGGCAATTGGTTCGGGCTGCGGTATACCCCCCTCCCCCAATAAGTCTTGGAAGTACCCTTCTAAACAACTTAGGTCCGGACCTCGGCCGGAAAACTTCGAAAGGCTACATAGTCGAAGAGGTATGAAATGGGTCTGACTCTGTGGTTGTAGTTGAGGTCCTGCGCAATTCGCACGACGGTTCCATCTCAATTACGATTGTAGTCGGGGTGTCAAGGGAGTGGCTGTGGGAAAGGAGGGTATGACTCTGCGGAGTGTGCGAGATGCGCGACATGAAAGGACTTTTTGGCCGACATAACAAGAGCGCCCGGGGCTAAAGCCTTCTTCTGCATGGTTTCCCGCAGGCTGAAGCCCGCTTCTACTGCGAACGGCAGAACTAGATGTTTTCGGTGAGTAGCGCTGGATGTCTCCGCAGTTTGTGAAGGTCTTTGAAAAGTGGAAAGATCGGCTAAAGACTGGTGACGCACGTCATAGCATAGTCGTTGAAGAACGCAGACACTGTCTACGTCTAGTCCCGGCGAGTAAAAGTCGGAGCGGAGGTTACATTGATGGATACTGCCGTGGTATCGACTCACCCGAACCTATTCAGAGCGCAGGCATGGGATGTGCCGCTGTTGGGGCTGGCTTCTGCATTTGCGCTTGCGGCCGCAGGAAGTCTGCTTGGCTATTCGCTCGTCTCAAGAAAGCGGCGGCTACCCGTTTCGGGGCAGATATGCCTGGGAGCGCTGGCGGCCTGTGCCGGCATGGTGACCTGGATGAAACGCCAGGAGGAGATGGAAGCTGCTCACCAACTGGTTCATCATGTACACGTGGTGCGGGATGCGCGGTGGCTGAAAAAGAATCCTGTGGCGTATGGGTGAGGCTCGACCCCACTCTTGACGCGATGAGACTATGTCATGAATGGGGCACCCAATTTTTCTGGCCAACAGATTAGAACGGAGCTCGGGGGTTGGTAGTACGCTGCTGGTCTGTGACCAGGAGCGGCCAAACTTTGTGGACAGATACCGGGTTCCAGCTTTGTCGACTACTGCAACCGCCGAGCCGTTTGATCGCGTTGCAACCTGTGTAGGCTATACCGTTGGTCCACACAGGCAGGCCATCTTCGACAGGCACTATCTCTCCATCCGGCTTGATCGCGCGTTAGCTGGATGGCGGTAGAACCTGGCAGCCTACCATAGATATCAACAGCGATGTATGTGCGGTGCGCGCGCACGAGTCGGATCCCGACATCGTAGCAGCGGCTTCCGCGATCGGCCTCTGCATCAGCAGCGACATGATGGCTTAGTCGAAACATGCGTGCGTCCTCCGTTCCGACGCAGATTACGCCTCGAAAAGCCATCTAGCACAAAAGGTCGAAATCGCTCGTTGCAATGGTTTCCCACTCGCCGGTTGATGCACGCCTACGCAAAGAATGGACACCGACGATGGAGAGTGCACTGCCGCGTCCATCCGGTACTAGCCCGCGGACGGGTTGGTACAAGAACTTTTGCGTGCGTCGATCGCCAGCCCATCGCTCCACGTCGCCACAAGTATCGTCGGTGCGTCACGGATTGCCTCATTAGTTCTCGGGACTAGAAGAGTGTTAGGCGGGCGAGTCCCAATCCAGTGCGACGTGGCGATAGGTTGGTTCGAAGCCAAGCTTGCGCGCAGCTTCCAGCATCTTGTCGAAGTTGAGGCTGATAGTAGCGCCGGCCAGTTGCGTCACTTCGTCTTCGATGGGGAGGTCGAAGTCGTCCGCGCCGTAGAGCAGGCCTTCGAGGGCACGCTCGTTCTGCGTGAGAACGGAGGTGCGGATGCGCGGGATGTTGTCGAGATAAATGCGACTCAACGCCAGGTGGCGGAGGTATTCGTTCGTCGTAATCTCGATGCCGCCTAGTTGTGTGAAGTAGGGCTTGAAGGTCCAGCAGAGGAAGCTGGCGAGAGCCTCGGGATGCTTCGAAGTTAGAAGCTGGTCCTGAAAATCGCGAGTCCGTTCAAGGTGTTCGATACGCTCTTCAATCGTCTCGTCAAAGCCGATGACCATGGTCGCTGATGTGCGCAGGCCAGCGTCGACGAGGGCCCGCTGGGCAGCAAAGTACTCTGCAACGGTGTATTTGAATTTGCTATGGCGCCGGCGGAAATCTTCGGTGAGTATCTCTGACCCGCCGCCGGTGATCCAGCGAACGCCGGCTCGTCTGAACCGCTCGGCGGCTGCGGCGTAGTCGAGATTGGCGTGGTCTGCGAGGTACATGAACTCGGCGATGGTGAGCGCGTAGAACTCCAGGCGTTCGCCGTAGCGCTCGCGGATCGCGCGGAAGAGGTCGCAGTAATAGTCCAGCGGAAGATGCGGGTTGAAGCCGCCATTGAACCCGGCGAGATCGCCGCCGAGCGCGAGCAGCTCGTCCAGCTTAGCGAACACCTGCTCATGCGACAGAACGTATCCACCCTCTTGCCCGGGGAGTTTGTAAAAGGCGCAGTAGTCGCACTGGGCGACGCAGACGTTGGTGTAGTTGATGATCCGCATCAGCATGTACGTACACGCCGTGGGCGAGTGGAAACGCGCGCGGACTTGCGAGGCGAGGCCACGCATGTCGCCGTCGCTGGCCTCGCGCCACAGCCAGAGCGCTTCGTCCGAGGAGATGCGTTCGCGGGCTTGTATCTTTCGGCGGATGTCGGCGATTGTGGCGGTCGGAGTTAACACCTCTATATTCTAAATCGGCTGGCATGATGTGATTTGATGGCATCAATCGCGGAGGACTTGCTGAGCTGCTCGGATGCCTAATCGAATTCGGCGTGCACAGGTCTGGAGCACGGTATGAGGCACAGGGTTGAACTCGACTGCTTGCTGTTGAAGAACCGTGAGGGGCAGCGCGATGACAGCCTGTGCGGCATCGTAGACGATTCGTTGGCCGCCAAAGTTGGCATGAACAGCGACGTTACCGGGAGTCCACTCGACTTGCTCGACCGCGGTGTTGAAGAGGATGCGCCCGCCACCGGCCGTGAATTCGTCGGCGGGAAATAGTGGAGGGCGGTCGTAGTCATCGCGAACACGAAAGAGGCGATCGCCTTCGATGGCGTCTTCCGCAGCCTGCTGCACAGCAAGCGAAGCAACAGCGATGATGCGATGATCGGCGGCATTGAAACCCTCAACGTAGCCGTGGTGCTTTGGGCGCGGCGATGAGACCTGCCATGCCCGCTCCTGACGATGATTTCATTCTGGCTAGGGAGCATGGCATTTGGATGCTCGGCGTACGCAAGGCGAAGCCATTTCCGTCAAGATAGACCGCGAACATGCATGGGTAGGCGGTTTACAATCAAGGGATGAGCCAGGTTGAGGAGTCGGCGACGGTCGCCGAAAATAATACGGCGGATACGTTTGAGAATTCTAGGTACACACGGAACAATCCATATCTTTCGACGGTGGTAGCGAACCGCTTGCTCAGTGGCGAAGGGTCTGAGAAAGAGACGCGGCATCTGGCGTTTTCGCTTGAACACGGGATGACCTACACGCCCGGCGACTCGATTGGCATCGTGCCGGAAAATCGCGTGCAGATAGTGGCGGAGGTGCTTGCGGCGCTGGGTTTTACCGGTGATGAGCGGGTGCTCGACCACTACAAGTTTGAGATCAGTTTTGAGGAAGCGCTGCGTACTCGGTTGACGATTGGAAAACTGACGCGGAGCACCATTGGGCAATATGCCAAGCTTTCGGGAGCATCAGGTGTTGGCGGTCGCGGATACGACGAACTGAAGATGTTGTGCGGTCCAGATAACAAATTGCGCGCGGAGGAGTACTGCTGGGGTCGCGAATTTATCGACTTGATCACCGCATTTCCAGGCGCGGTAGTGACGCCGCAAGAGTTATTCAATGTGCTACCGCGCCTGGTTCCTCGTCTGTACTCCATCGCGTCGAGTCAGATTGCGCATCCGGACCGGGCAGAGACGAGCGTCCGTGTGGTGCGTTACGACGCGCATGGTCGTGACCGGCAAGGAGTAGCGAGTGGACAATTAGGCGAGCGCGCACATGTGGGTGAGGTACTCCCGATTTTTCTGCATTCGAATCAGAATTTCAGATTGCCTGCAGACGACGCGGCTCCGGTAATTATGGTTGGGCCAGGAACGGGCGTTGCACCGTTTCGCGCGTTCCTGGAAGAGCGGCAGGCGAAGGGCGCGAGCGGCGACAACTGGCTTTTCTTCGGAGATCAGCACGCTGCTGCCGACTTCCTTTATGAGGATCAGTTCAAGGCGATGCAGTCGGATGGGACGCTTACGCGGCTGGATACGGCGTTTTCACGCGATCAGCCCGAAAAGATTTACGTGCAGGACCGCATGAGTGAGCATGCCTCTGAGCTGTATGCGTGGCTCGAGCGGGGAGCATACTTCTATGTCTGTGGCGATGCTTCGCGCATGGCTAAGTCAGTGGAGACGGCGCTGCTGGATGCAATTGCAGCGGGATCGCAAGGCACGCCGGATCAGGCGGTAGAGTATCTCGCCACGATGAAAAAGCAGAAGCGGTATCAGCGCGATGTTTATTAGACGCGGAAGAGGTCGGGCTTCCAGGTAACGATGGCTTCCTTGATCTGTTTCTGAGTTAGGTTCTCGTCGAGCGCGCGTCTCACCAGCGCGGGGAGTTCCCCATCCGAAGCAAAGCGCAGACCGATCAGTTGAGACTCAGTCAAGGCATTACCGCGGGCCAGATCAGCGGGGGGCAACAACGCTGCGAGACGGAGTCGCTCTTCCAGGCGGATGACGCGGTCCTGCGCCTTCAACGCATACTGGCGGCTGCGCAGGGCGAGCAAGAAGAGAGCTATCGACAGGACAATCCACCAGGGGAAGAGATGAGGGTGATCGGGCCAGTGATGGATGGTCGCGTAGATGGCGAAAGCTACGTTAAGGATCATCACTGGAAGCACAAAGAAGTGGAAGGGCGGATCCCATCGGGCGGAGGTCTTGTAAGTCTGCGGAGCGGGCATCTGGGTGGTCCTCGGATCCTGAACTCGCGGCGTTCGGCGGGTATGTTGCGATGAATTGAGCGACAGCGTCATAATACATGCAGTCGACTGGCTGCGCTCGGTGCCTGCTCTGGGATAGGCTTGAAGGCATGGCGGAATTGGTTGCGAAGCGGCGAATTGGAGTGCATCTGGGCACAGCCGGCGGGTGCTGGACGGCGGTTAATCGGGCAGTGGAGGCGGGGGCAAATACGTTCCAGATCTTCTCTTCGAGCCCGCGCATGTGGAAGGCTGCGGATGTGAAGCCGGACGACGCGCGCAAGATGCGTGATCTGCGCAGCGAGCACGGGATCGGACCGGTGTCCATCCACGCCAGTTATTTGATTAACCTGTGCAGCCAGACCGAGAGTGTAAGGGTGAGTTCGGTAGCAGCGTTTCGCGGAGAGGTGGAACGCGCATTGGCGCTGGGCGCCGAGTATCTGGTGCTGCATCCGGGAAGCTGGAAGGGGTTGACGCGCGAGGAGGGATTGCGGCTGGCAGCCCAGTCGATCGAACGCGCAATTGATGGTCTTGCATGGAGGGACGCGGACTTTAAGATTTTGATTGAGAATACGGCCGGTGCGGAGTTTTCGCTCGGAGGAAAACTGGAGCAGGTGGCGGAACTGGTGGAGTGTTTGAAGCCCTGCGCTCCGGTGGCGGTGTGTTTGGATACGTGCCATGTGCATGTGGCGGGCTACGACATCGTATCGATGGATGGTTATATCGAGACGATGAAGCTGATGGAGTCAACGGTGGGTGTCGATGCGGTGAAGGTGTGGCACTGCAATGACGCGAAGGCGGCGATGGGATCAAAGCTGGATCGGCATGAGCATATCGGCGAGGGCACGATCGGCGCGGAGACATTTCGAAAGCTGCTGCATGATGACAGGTTTGCGCACTGCGCATTTATCGCGGAAACTCCGGTGGACGCGCCAGGGGATGAGGCCCGGAATGTTGGGGTGTTGAGGACGCTGGCGGCGGGATGAGGTCTTAGTCGCGCTCGCGGGGAAGACGGATGCGGAATTCCGTGTTGCCGGGTTGCGAGGCGAAGGTAACAGTGCCGCCGTATTGCTCGACGATGCGCTGCACGATGCCGAGTCCGAGGCCGGTACCGACTCCGACTGGCTTAGTGGTGTAGAAGGGATCGAAGATTCGGGCCTGGCTCTCGGTTGGGATGCCGGGGCCGTCATCCGCGATGGTGATGCAGAGGTAGTGGCGGGTCTTCGAAGCGGACGACTTCGCGTCGGCAAGCGTGTCTTCCCAGGTACGTATGCGGATCCGGCCACCCTGGTCTACGGCATCGATGGCGTTGTCTAGAATGTTGGTCCAGATCTGGTTGAGTCCCGAGCACTCGGTTTGCAGGACGGGGAGGCCAGTCGCAAAATCCTTCTCAAGGGTGATCTGCTTCTCGCGAAGTTTGTGGGCAAGGATGACGAGCGTCGCGTGAATGCTCTCGTTGATATCGACTGACTGCTTCTGGCCTTTGCCTTCGTACGCGTAGGACTTGACGGCCTTGACCAGGTCGGAGACGCGGCCGATGCTCTCTTCAATCGTGCCGACCAGTTGCATGCTGGAGACGAGCGCTTCCAGCCAGTTAAGCGCGTCGGAGAAGAATGGGCCGGGAAATTCCATACGGGCGCATTCAAGGTCGCCGGAGGTCATGCCGATCGCTACGAGGGTGGGCGCCAGCTTCCACGCGTCTTCGATGTTTGCGGTCTCCATCCACTCGGCCAGTGCCTCTTCAGCGTCGCTCTGCTCAAGCGAGTTCATACGCAGGGGTCGTTCCTTGGCGAGGGCATATTCCTGCAGATGGAACATGCACTGCTTTTGTTCGTCGCTCATTTTGGACTTGCTGAACTTGGCTGTGAGCTTGTGCATGCGCATTAGGTTTTCGCGCAACTGGGCTGCGGCACGGACGGCTGCCGCGCCGGGATTGTTGAGCTCATGCATAAGCCCGGCCGCAAGTGTGCCCAGAGAGGCCATTTTTTCCTGCTGTACGATCACGCTCTGAAACTTCTGAAAGCGATCCGCCATATTGCCAAGGATTGCTTGGCGCACGTTGGGACAGGACTTCATCATGTCCCAGAACTGCTGCTCGTCGAACTGGAGCACCTCGCAGGGCTTGGTAGCTCGCACGCTGGTTGCGTAGGGCGTGTTGGAGAGCAGCGGAAGTTCACCCAACGCGGTGCCTGCCGGTGCCGTGCCCATGATCATCTCGTGACCGTCGGGCATAGTCTGATAGATGCGCATCTCTCCGCTCAGCAAGATCCAGAAAAAGTGAGCCACTTCGCCCTGTTTCGCGATAAATTCGCCTTCTGGCAAGCGCATTTCACGCGCGTCACCCAGGCAACGAATCTCCGTGTCAGGCACGGCCGAAAGAATGGAGACGCCGCGGAGCCGAGCCAATAGTACATCGGTCATGGTGTCTTCGATTCTCGGAACGTCTTTCTGATTCACTTGGCTCACAACCTTATTGGATTACTTCAACCTGCGAAAAGCTTCTGAATTTACTGCCGCTTAGCGTCATTCGTCTAATCCTAGTGTGCTAGTTAGCTCACAGTGTGGCCAGATATTGGTGCATGAACTGGACCGCGATCGAACCTTCTCCCACGGCGGAGGCGCATCGCTTGACCGAGTTGAAGCGGACGTCGCCGGCGACGAAGATTCCCGGCACGCTGGATTCGAGCAGGTAAGGCTCGCGTTGGAGCTTCCACGATCCGGGGGCCCGCGCCTTCAGGTCGGGGCCGGCGAGGATGAAGCCTTTTTCGTCGAGGGCTATTTCTTTGGGTAGCCAGTCGGTCTTGGGTGCGGCGCCAATGAAGATAAAAACGGAGTTTGCCGGCCGCATCTCTTCGCCCTTGGGAGTCTTCAGCGTCAGGCACTCAAGACGCGTGTCGCCGGACATGGAGACAACTTCTGTCGACGTTTCGACGATGATGTTGGACGTGGCGGCAATCTGGTCGATGAGGTATTTGGACATGCTGCGCGTCAGCGAACTTCCACGCACCAGCATGTGAACTTTGGCGGCGTAGCGGGAGAAGTGCATGGCGGCCTGGCCGGCTGAATTCGCGCCACCGATGAGGTAAATCTCTTCGTCTGCACAAGATTTCGCCTCGGTCTTCGCCGCACCGTAGTAGACACCTGCGCCAGCGAATTTGTCGGCGCCCGGGACATTAAGTTTGCAGTAGGCGACGCCGGTGGAGATGAGGCAGACGTGGCTTGTGAGTTCACGCCCGTCGCCCATTTTGACGACGTGGTAGCCGTTCTCGGACCGGATGCAGGTGACCCGCTGGGTAAGAAATTCCGCGCCCAGACGGTTAGCCTGCAGGAATGCACGCTTGGCGAGTTCATCTCCGCTGAGGCCTTGCGGGAAGCCGAGATAATTTTCGATACGTGAGCTTGAACCGGCCTGGCCGCCTACTGCGTCCGGCTCAACGATGAGGGTGCGCAGGCCTTCGGATGCCCCATACACACCAGCGGCGAGGCCTGCCGGACCCGCACCGACGACGACGATGTCGTAAAACTCTTCTTTTGCCTCGGTGCGCAGGCCAACGCGCGCGGCCAGGTCCAAGGTGGATGGCTGTACCAACGCGGTGCCGTCGCCAAACAGCACAACGGGAAGCTTAGCGTCGTCAAGGCCCTTTTCCTTGAGCAGATCGACAGCCTCGGGCATGGTATCCGGGTCGAGCCACTTGTACTCGATACGGTTGCGTGAGAGGAAGTCGCGGACTGCGTGGTCGGTTGGCGACCAGCGCAGGCCGATGACGCGAATGCCTTCATAGGGAGCTTTGAAGCCTTGCTTCCAACTCTCCAGCAGGTCGTCGAGGATAGGATAGAGCTTCTCTTCCGGCGGGTCCCATGGCTTGTTGAGGTAATAGTGAATCTTGGCGGCGTTGATGGCGCGGATGGCGGCCTCGGTGTCGGCGTACGCGGTGAGGAGCACGCGCTTGGCCTCTGGAAACATCGTCATTGCCTGCTGCAGGAAGTCGACTCCGGTCAAGCCGGGCATGCGCTGGTCGGAAAGGAAGAGGGCCACCGCATCCTTGCGCTCGATCAACTGGCGGCAGATATCGAGGGCCGCCCCCCCCGATGCCGCGCGCAGGATGCGATAATTCTGGCCATAGTGGCGGCGTAGATCCTGGACCACGGCTTCGAGTACGCTGGTGTCGTCGTCGATGGCAAGAAGAATTGGCTTCGGCATGGTTGGCTATACGGCTGGGTGTTCGGAGAAAGGTGTGCTGCCGGTTGACCAGACGGCTAATTCCGATATTTGATTCTCCGCAGATTGAAGAAGGTTCAGAAACGCTTTCTCTCGATGAAGTTTTCCGGGTTACGCTGGGTAACGGTTTCGACTCAGATTTCGAAGGATGCTGTACGAATTGTAGACATCCCTCCTTCATTCTGCGAGTTTGGCCGATGAAGGAAGTGGTGGCATCACGTCGCCGAGGAGACTCAAACCGATGAACCGAATCATCCTTGCCGACAATCAGGCCATTTTTCGGGCGGGTGCGGCGCGCGTTCTGGCGTTGGAAGATGATCTTCGCATCGTGGCGCAGTGCGACGACCTCGCGCGACTCTCTCATGCGCTCGATGCTCATCATGGCGCCATACTGTTGGTTTCGTCGAGCATGCTGCTGGACCCGTATACGGTTCTGGCGCGCGCCCGAGCGGCTGACACGCGGGCCATTCTTGTTGCGGAAAACAGTGCAGAGGTTGCTGATGACCTGGTTCGGATGCTTCACGGAGTAGTCTTTCGCAACGTCCCCAGTGTCGACCTTGTCGACTGTCTCCGCCGTGTCGCCACGGGCCAGCGATGTGTGCAGCATTCGAATGTCACGTCGATTCTTGCGCAGGACAGCGCCGGCGCACGGGTACGAGATCGCCTTACTCCAAAGGAGATGCAGATTGTGTCGCTTATCGTGCTGGGCTGCAAAAATAAGCAGATCGCTCTACAGTTGGGAACGAAGGAGCAGGTCATCAAGAATTACCTGCGCAGCATTTACGACAAGACTGGCGTGTCGGACCGGCTAGAACTCGCGCTCTTCACTATCCACCACCGGGCGCTGGCTGAAGCGGCGGCACGGGCGAGCGATCTGCTACAGACGAAAACGGCTTAAAGTCGCGGTTAGAGACCCATGAGGTTCTCTTCTGCCTCGTCCTTTTCGCTGATAGCGCCCAGCCTCTCGGCGACGGATTTTGCCTGCGTGAACAGAAGCAGATAGTCAGGGCCGCCGGCCTTCGAGTCGGTTCCGCTCATGTTGAAACCGCCGAACGGGTGCGCGCCGACCATCGCTCCGGTGCATTTGCGATTGAGGTAGAGATTGCCAACGTGGAATTCTTCGCGCGCCCGATTGAGTTTTTCTCGCGAGCTGGAATAGATCGCGCCGGTCAGCCCGTATTCCGTGTTGTTTGCGGTGACGAGCGCATCGTCGAAGTTTTGCGATTTGATTACGGCGAGGACAGGTCCGAAGATCTCCTCTAGCGAGATACGCGCTGTTGGAGCGACGTCCGCTATGACGGTTGGCGCTATGTAGAAGCCGCCGTCCGTGGTCTCGACTGCATGGCCGCCAGCAAGCACACGACCCTCGGATTTGCCGATTTCAATGAAGTTCAGAATCTGTTTGTGGGCAGCTTGGTTGACGACGGGCCCTGCATAGAAGTTTTCTGCCGGATCGCCCTGCTTGATTGCTGCGACGCGCTCACACAGACGGTCGCAGAAGGTGTCGTAGATCGCCGTATTCACGATAGCCCGCGAGCAGGCCGAACATTTCTGGCCGTTGAATCCGAAGGCGCTGGCGACGACTCCGTCGACCGCGGCATCCAGATTGCAATCTGCTTCGACAATGATGGAGTTCTTGCCGCCCATCTCGAGCACGGTTCGCTTGATGAATCTCTGGCCGGGCTGAGTCTTTGCAGCGCTCTCATGGATCTCCAGGCCGACGGCTTTCGATCCTGTGAATGCGATGAATCGCGTCTGTGGATGGGCGACGATTGCACTGCCAAATTGTGCTCCTGCTCCGGGGCAGAAGTTCACCACGCCGTCGGGCAAACCAGCGTCTTCAAGCAGGGTAAAGAAGACTGCCGCGATGGTGGGCGCATCGCCCGATGGTTTCAGGATCACTGTGTTGCCAGAGACGATCGCGGCAGCGGTCATGCCTGCCATGATGGCGAGCGGGAAGTTCCACGGCGGAATCACAGCACCGACGCCAAGAGGAATGTAACGTAACTGATTACGTTCGCCGGGAAGCTGGATCGGGGTGGTCGCAGCATCGAGACGAAGAGCCTCGCGAGCGTAGAACTCGAGGAAGTCGATAGTCTCGCCTACGTCTGCGTCGGCTTCGGCAAAGTTTTTGCCTACTTCGTAGGTCAGCCACGCGCACAGTTCGAATTTGCGCTCGCGCACCAGGGCCGCCGCGCGAAATAGGAGACCGGCGCGCTCCTGTGTCGAAGTTCGGCTCCAGGTCACGAAGGCGGCCTGAGCCGCCTGCATCGCCGACTCGACGTGGGTCTCGTCAGCACGCTGATGCACGCCGACAATCTGAGCGGGACGCGCCGGGTTGATCGAAACGATTTTGGCCATCGTCTTGACGCGATGACCGCCGATGACGAGATCGTACTCGTGGCCGAGACGCGCCTTTACTGCCGTGAGCGCTTCCTGAATGGACCGGCGAATGTCCCCATCGCCAAAGTCGAGAAACTCCTCATTCACAAACGGAACATCCGTGCCCCGCCCCGCCAAACCGCTCCTCAGAACATTCGCAATTGCCATCTTGCTATTTTAGATGCGCGGGCGGAGCGAAGTCGTCATTCGAGCCGTGAACAGCGAAAAGTCGAGAAAAACTAGCAAGCGCAAACTTTTTGCACCTATCTTGAGGAAACCTGCGTATAGGCAGGTGAGAGCTTAAATGGCGATTCAAGACGGCGAGTTTCGCAGACTGATCGAGACCCATCAGCGGATGGTCTTCTCGATAGCGCTGCGGATTGCAGGCGACTTTGCCAATGCGGAAGAGATTGCGCAGGACGTGTTTCTGGAACTGCATCGCAGCGGCGAGGGTTTGCAGGGCGAAGATCATATTCGTTACTGGCTGCGGCGGGTCGCGACCCATCGCGCAATCGACTCGCTGCGGCGCAAGTCGCTTCGGCCAGAAGCGACCGCGGAGGAGTGGGTTGAGGAGGAGCACGCACTGGGCGATGCAGGCGGCAGAAGTGTAGGCCTCGAAGCGCGGCTGGAAACTCTGCTGCGGGGGCTGCCGGAGCCGATGCGGGCTGCGGTCGTCCTGCGCTATCAAGAGGAGATGTTGCCGGACGAGATCGCCCGGCTGCTCGGCCAGTCGGTCGCCTCGGTTAAAAGTCATTTGCATCACGGCCTGAAGCTTTTACGTCGTAAGGCCGCAGTCACCATGAAGGAGTATGTCCGTGAACCAGCCCGACGAACCGATGAGCAACCTGGAAGAGCAGAAATTTGAAGAAGAATTGACGCGAATGATGCGCAGGGTCGACCCACCGGCCAGCTTCGCGGATCGAACGATGGCACGCGCGGCGTCGTCAATGCCTGCGAAGGTCATCGTGATGAGGCAGCGTCCGCGCCTGTGGATGACTGGAGCCATAGCAGCCGCATTGGTCGTGGGAATCTTCTTCACCGAGCAGACGAATCTACGCCACGAGCACGAACAGGCTGCGCAGGCGCAGAGCCAGTTCGAGGCGGGAATGCGCATCACCGATCGTGCGCTCGAACATACGCGACAGCAGTTGCAGCGGGCCGGAGTTGGAATTGGGGATTAGTCGAATGCAGCCTCGAAACATACGCACAGAATCACTGGAGAAAACGATGATCAAAATGGATAAGACAATGCAGTTCTTGCTGGCGACGGCCGTGGCTGTGGGATTGATGGTGAACGAACAACAGATGGCATTCGGGCAAGCCGTCAACATCCCCGTAGAGATCCAGGTGGATGGATCTCTGATGAACGTGAAGCAGGTGAAGGACGATCTATTCGCGGGCACGGAGAAGTTCGCTAAGGGAGCCAGCGATGTGACTGAGGTTAATCTCGACCCGAAGATGATGGGGATGGTTCCGGTCGGAAAGAAAGGGGGTTCTGACCTTGCGCACAAGATGAAGTTCATGGTCATCCACACCTACACCTACGATAAGGTGGGTATGTATAAGGCGGAAGATGTTGACGCCTACCGTAAGAAGCTTGAGGACGGCACGTGGAACTGCTCGATTCATGTGCGCGACAAGAGTGGAACTACCGACATATGCTCGCGCACTTCTCCGGATCACGAGGGCAGTGAGATGGTCATCCTGACGGCTGAGCCGAAGGGGCTCACCTTCATCCATCTGAGTGGCAACATGTCGCTGGAGGACCTTCAGAAGATGCACGGCGGGGGTGGTAGCAGCTCAGACGAGTTGAAGCACCGCTAGCTGAGAACGCGCAGGACGGGGCTTTCGGCAGCCTCGTCCGCAAAGTGGAGGCGGATCTTTTCCGCCGTGCCGGCGCTGACTACGGCGGTCAAGGCATCTGGACTCGCTTGGCTTATACCGCGCACACTGCCGAAGTGTTCGAGCAGGCGCTGCCGGGTGCGAGGGCCTACTCCCGGGATGGTGTCGAGTTCGGAGTCGCGGTCGCGCATCTCGCGGCGCTTGCGATGATAGGTGACGGCGAAGCGGTGGCTCTCGTCACGAATCTTCTGCACCAGATGCAGCACGGGCGAGCGGCGGTCGAGGACGATCGGGTCGGACTCCTGGCCGTGGACGTAGATGATCTCCTCGCGTTTTGCGATGGAGGCGAGCGGCTGGATCTGGATTCCAATTTCGGCGAGCGCGTCGGCAGCAGCGTGAAGTTGGCCCAGGCCGCCATCTATCAGGATCAGTGACGGGAAGGGCTTTTTGTTTTCTAATAAGCGCTTGTAGCGTCGTCCTACTACCTCGCGCATCGACGCGAAATCATCCACTCCAGTAACGGTCTTCACCTGAAACTTGCGGTAGTCGGATTTCTTCATCGCGCCATCTTCCCAGACAACCATGGAAGCGACCGTCTCCGTTCCCTGAATGTGCGAGATGTCGAAGCACTCGATGCGGCGAGGGAGTTCTTCGAGTGTGAGTGCATCCTGCAGCGCTTCCTGGATAGCTTTCATTCCCGGCTGGAGTACGCGGAATCGCTGGTCGTACGACTGCTTCGCGTTGAGGCAGACAAGGTCGACGAGCGAACGCTTTTCGCCACGCTGGGGCGCGAGGATTTCGATGCGATGGCCGGTGCGTTCTGTGAGTAACTCGGCGAGCAGCACACGGTCGGGAAAGTCGACCGGAACGAGAACTACGCGCGGAACATAGCCTCGGTCCAAATAAAGCTGCTTGAGCAGGGAAGAGAAGAAGGCAACGGGGGAGAATGCGTTATCAGGTGTCCGATCTCCGTTGTCAGTAGGTTCTAGAAGGATGGAGTGCTCTTCGGATACTTCAGAATCCGCGATGATTTCGGGTGCGGGGCGAGTTGGGTCAGGTTCGAGGCAGGGAAGGACTTCTTCGGTTTCGGGTTCGGCACAGGGATTCTGTGGCGACCCCAGGATCGACGGAATTGCTGTCGAGCCTAGGACGCCCGCTGCGTCGGCGGGGTCGGGCATTTCGCTGACGGCTTCGGTGACGAATTCGGGCAGGTCCTCCCAGAAGAGGTCGCGACGGTCGACGATCTTGCCGGCGCGCATGTGGAAGAGATTCACGGCCAGCATTCCCTGCTCGTAGTGGAAGCCGAAGACGTCGGCGTCTTCATTGTCGGCGGTGGCGATACGCTGCTTGTCGTGCATCTGGTGGACAGTGATGATCTGGTCGCGCAGGCGTGCTGCCAGTTCGAATTGTTCGAGGGCGGCGGCCTCTTCCATGCGGCGGGTGAGGCTTGCTTCAAGTTCGCTGGGTTTGCCATCGAGAAAGAGTTGCACATCGCGAATGGTCTGCTTGTACGCGTCCGGTGTGGTGAGGCCTTCGACGCACGGGCCAAGGCAGCGCTTGATGTAGTACTGCAGGCAGGCACGCGGATGATAGCGCGAGAGATCGATTTTACAGCTTGGTATTAGAAAACTGCGATGAATCAGATCGACCAGCCGATGCGCGAGGTTGCCGGGAAAATAGGGCCCGAAGTATGCTCCACCGTCCTTGCGCAGGCGGCGCGTGACGAAGATCTTTGGGTAGCGATCGTTCAGAGTCAGCTTGATGTACGGGTACGTCTTGTCGTCGCGCAGCAGGATGTTAAATCGCGGCTTGCGTTGTTTGATGAGATTGTTCTCAAGTGCCAACGCCTCACGCTCATTCGCAACGGTAATGTAATCGACGTCGACCGCCTCGCGCATCAGGGAGCCGGTCTTGGCGTTAGCTTGCGAGGCATCGAGGAAATACGATCGCACACGCGCGCGCAGATTCTTCGCCTTGCCGACATAGATCACCTCACCCTCGGCGTTCTTGTACAGATAACATCCGGGCAACTTTGGAAAGGTACGAATTTTTGCGAGCAGGTCCATGGTTCTCTATTGAGTCTAGCTGGGACATGTCCCGGAAAGTTACTCCGCAGACACGGTATTGAAAACAAGTAAGTTTGACGTGGCATTGGGCAAAACTTACTGACTTAGTGAGGTTTGGACGTAGGTTCTTCGAGGATGGTATCTTTCGTGTTTTGTTTCAGTTAAGTCTGATTGGAGGTATGGCACGTCGATTGCATTACGAAGGGTGTCAGAGCTCGGGCCAACAACAGCTTTGTACAGGAGAGTGTCTACCATGCCCCTCGAACCTATTGATATTCGATTTAGCTTTGCCGGAAAGACTCTGATCGCTGCAAGTGCGATCGTGCTTGCTCTCACCACCGGATGCTCGACCAAGAATTATGTGCGTTCGCAGACCGGCCCGTTGATTCAGCAGACAAACGATCTCGACGCGAAGACTTCGGGCGATCATCGCAACATCACCGACACCGATAAGCGCGCTCAGGCGGGAATTGCCACCGCGCAATCGGCTGCAGCCTCGGCTGATCAACACGCGATGGCAGCGGGACAGTCTGCAGATGCGGCATCGCAATCAGCCCAGGAGGCTGTAAACCGGGTGGACACACTATCGGGTGCAGTCGCGAACCTGGATAACTACAAAGCACTGTCAGATGTGAGCGTCACGTTCGGATTCGACAAGAGCGTATTGACCAAAGAAGACAAGGCGCAACTTGATCAGGTCTCGGCCAGTCTTGCAAGCGCACGCGGTTACATTCTTGAGATCACAGGCGGGACCGACTCAGTCGGCGACGCGCAGTACAACTACCAATTGAGCCAGAAGCGCGCCGATGCGGTTGTGACGTATCTCTCCACCAAATACCACATTGCTCCGCACAAATTTTATTTGATCGGCATTGGCAAGGATAATCCGGTCGCGGACAACACCAGCCGTGCGGGCCGCGCGCAGAACCGCCGTGTGGAAGTGAAATTGATGTCGAACATGACTCAGCAGGCCGCACCTCAGACGGCGCCTACTGGCGGTCAGTAGTTCATTCGATTTTGATGTTGCATGTGCAGGCCAGTAAAGGCTGGCCCGATTTGTTCTTCCAATGACCTTGTAGCCACGGAAAGGGAATGTTCCATCGCAAGTTTTGGGACGCACGAAGCTACCGGGGCCTCTGTAGTCGGCAATTGGGTCGAACAGTCAGCACATGCAACATGGAATCGGGTAGACAGTGAGACAGTACGACACGCTATTGAAGTCACGCACGTTCTTCATGGCACTAACCCTGGCCGGCTGCGCAGGGCTCCTCCAGAACACCTTAGTCGCACAGGTTGCTCCTGCGGTGATCTTCACCAATCCAATCAGCGACGCTATCAATGTTCCAACCAGTATTAACAGTAGCAAGAATACCGTGACCGGAACAGCGCCTACCGCGACATTCAGCCGGCCGATGAATCCGGCGACGATTGATTCCGTGCAGCCTGGGCAACAACTCACGTTTTCCCTGGTTGACTCATTTGGCAACAATGTGGCCGGAATTGTATCGATGGATGTAACCAACACCGTGGCAACGTTTACGCCGATGACGTGGGCACTCAATGCAAATACTGCCTATGTTGCAACTATCAGCACTACCGCGGCGACCGCGGGTGGCGTTGCGTTGGCAAAGCCAGTTAGCTGGACCTTCACCACAAAAAACGTACCCTTTACCAGTCAGGCGCCCGTAGATCTGGGGACTGCCGGCACCTTCGCTATCCTGTCGAAAACGGGAGTGACTGACGTCTATGCTTCGGTCGTCAACGGTGATGTTGGAAGCAGTCCAATCACCGGAGCTGCCGTGCTTCTGACCTGCCCCGAGGTGGCGACAGGGACAATTTACACCGTTGATGCTGCCGGTCCTATCGCATGCAGAACTACCAACGCGACGTTTTTGACTGCCGCGATTGGCGACATGCAACTTGCCTACACCAACGCGGCTGGCCGTTCCTTGCCCGACGCAACGGAACTAGGCGCGGGACAGATTGGCGGGTTGACACTGACTCCCGGTCTCTACAAGTGGAGTAGCAACGTCCTTATTTCAAACGATGTCACCCTGTCGGGTGGACCGAATGATGTTTGGATCTTCCAGATCGCCGGGCAAATCACCCAGGCAAGCGCCACACGCGTGAGCTTGGCTGGTGGCGCATTGGCCAAAAACATCTTCTGGCAAGCGGCTGGTGGAGTGGCCATTGGAACGACTGCCCACTTCGAAGGAGTGTTGCTCGGAAAGACATTGATCGCAGTCAAGACTGGCGCTTCGGTGAATGGCAGACTGCTGGCTCAGACAGCAGTCACTCTTCAGAAAAACGCAGTGACGCAGCCAGCTCGGTAAAGTGTTCTGTCGGTGGGTGAATGATACTGGGCCAAGGTATCTCCGTTCGACGGACTAATGACGCGCCCGACCATGTCGGGCGCGTCTCTTTGTCTGCATGCACCATCGGGTAAAGTAGTGCTATGGCCGGAGCAGAGACGACACAGGCAGACGTAGTTAAATCAGGGCCGACAGACGTTGCGGCGCGCGCGGCGAATCCGCTGGCCGAGTCGATCTCGATCATGGCGCGGCTGCGCGGACTGGGTGGATGTCCTTGGGACCGCGAACAAACCTTCGACTCAATCAAGCGGCACACGCTGGAGGAGACGTACGAAGTCTTCGACGCGATCGAGCGGCGGGCATGGCCTGAGCTGAAAGATGAACTCGGCGACCTGCTTCTGCAGGTTTTGTTCTACGCACAGATGGCATCGGAGGCTGGCTACTTTGACATAGGCGACGTAGCGGCCAACTTGAACGCGAAGCTCGTGCGCCGCCACCCGCACATTTTTCCGGTAGCGGGAAAACTCGCGGATGCAACCGATGCCGATGCTGTGCTGCGCAACTGGGAGCAAATCAAGCGGACGGAAAAGAGGGAAGGCGCGGCGTTATTGGCTGAAGCTGCTGCGCCCTCTGGTCTGGACGATATTCCGCGCACCATGCCGGCGATGCTGGAAGCCGGAAAGATTGGATCGCGGGCGGCTAAGGTTGGCTTCGACTGGCCAACCGTAGATGGGCTTTTTGAAAAGCTCAACGAAGAGATTGCGGAGCTCAAGGCCGAATTGGCCAACCACGACCGAGCAGAACTAGACAAAGTTCAGGATGAGTTCGGCGATCTTCTCTTTACTGCGATTAACCTGGGTCGGCATTTGAAGCTGGATGCTGAGTCGGCGCTGCGTTCCGCGAACGGCAAATTCCGAAATCGCTTTCGTGCAATGGAGGCGGCAGCAGGCGGCTATGATGCGCTGGCAGCGCTCACACCCACGGCTCTGGACGCACTTTGGAACCGCGCGAAATGTGCCGATGGTGTGGTCTTCAAGAGCGATGGCGACGGCTATCCAGATCCGGACGAACCAGATGGCAGGGAACTATGAGCGAGGCCAGGCAGACGAGCGAGCTACCAACATTGGTGGATGCCGATGTCCCGAGCCAGATTCGTGTAGCGGCGGTCACGGAGCTGACAGACTTTGAGCGCTGCGTCGATGTGCAAATTGCGGTCTGGGGATACAGTGATGGCGATCTAATTCCGAAGCGGGTCTTCATCGTGGCCGACCGCATCGGAGGCCAGGTGATTGGCGCATTCGACCGCGATCGGATGGTTGGCTTCGCTATGGCTTTGCCGGGCTTTCGCGACGGCAAGGCTTATCTGCATTCGCACATGCTGGCCGTCCTGCCGGAGTATCGAAACGCCGGCCTCGGGCGCAGACTGAAGCTCGCGCAGCGGGACGATGCGCTGGCCCGCGGATTCGACCTGATGGAGTGGACCTTCGACCCATTGGAGATCAAGAACGCGTATTTGAACATCGTTCGGCTCGGCGCGATTGCACGGCGGTACATGCGGGATTTTTACGGCCCGTCGACATCACCATTGCAGGGAGGGCTTCCGACAGACAGGCTGGTTGCAGAGTGGTGGTTGCAATCCGATCGGGTGCGGCGCACGCTCGGCGAACAAAGTGCGGAAAAAGGGACCCATTCCGCACAGATTGTGGTGCAAGTGCCCGTCGTACGGGAGGTTAGTGACTGGAAACACAACCCGGACCAGCGTAAGCTGGCGGAGTCGCTACAGACTCGGAATCGGCTTGCGCTTGAATCGGCGTTCGCGCAAGGGTTGGCTGTAACGGGCTACGAACGCAGCCCGGATGGAGACGGCTGCTTCCTGCTGGGGCAAGTCAGTGGACTGCAGATCACAGAATGAAGCCGCGGGGATCAGTACCAGGCACGAGCATTTCATAGGACGACGAAAACTATATGCTGACCATCGACGCAGTTCATCTCCGCGAGATCAACATGCCTCTCGCCTTTCCATTTGAGACAAGTTTTGGCCTGACAACTGCCCGGCGCATCCTGCTGGTTGAGATTGAATCCGACGGTCTGACGGCTTGGGGCGAGTGCGTTGCCGGCGAGCATCCATACTTCTCCGAGGAGAGTATCGACACGGCGTGGATCGTCACGGAGACGGAACTCGCTCCCCGCCTGGTCGCACAGGAAATTGTCGGAGGAGGGAGCTGCCCCGCGCTGTTCAAGCAGGTTCGTGGCCACCGCATGGCCAAAGCTGCCCTGGAGAACGCGGTGTGGGACCTTGAAGCTCAGAAGAAAAAGGTTGCGCTGGCGGAACTCCTCGGTGGAACGCGCAATGTGATTCCCTGCGGCGTTTCGATCGGCATCCAGCCGTCGCCGGCGGCGTTAATGGACAGGATCGCAGAAGAGTTGGAAGCCGGCTATCAGCGCATCAAGCTGAAGTGCAAGCCAGGCTGGGACACAAAGATATTTGAGGAAGTGCGCAAGCGCTGGCCGAACATCATGCTGAGCTGTGACGCCAATTCGGCCTATCGCGTCGTCGACATCGATCACATCGTCGAATGGGAAGAGTTCAACCTACTAATGATCGAGCAACCGCTTTGGTATGACGATTTCTACTTTCATTCGATGCTGCAGAAACGGCTTAACACGGCGATCTGTCTGGACGAGTCCATCCGAAATAGGCGCGACGCGCTCGCTGCCATCGACATGGAATCCTGCCGGATCATCAATATCAAAGTGGGCAGGGTGGGCGGATTCTCCGAGGCGATTGCAGTGCACAATGCGACCGCCGAGCGGGGTATCCCCGTGTGGTGTGGTGGCATGCTCGAAACCGGAATCGGACGCGCCCACAATATCGCGCTATCCTCACTGCAAAACTTCTCGTTACCAGGAGACGTATCGGCGTCGCGGCGCTACTGGACCGAGGACATCATTGAGCCGGAGGTCACGGTCAGCGCCAAAGGCGAGATCTACGTGCCCGAAGGGATTGGCTCAGGCTTTACAGTTCGGCGCGACCGCATCGATGCGCTGACTGTCCGCAGGCTGACCGTCCGTACAGCCGTGCGCGTGATGGCGTGAGCTAGTTTCGGACTCCTGCCGAGTCCCAAACTCGTGGCAGGGAGTGCGGGGGCGCATAAGCTCAGGTTATATATGGAAAACAGTTAAGCATTCAAATCTCGTAGTCCGTATATACAGATTTTCATAGTCAAAAGCTGAGCTTTCACAAACTCGTGTGATAGCGGACAAGACCGCGTTGCGGCTTCACCGCAAATATGAAGTATTCATCTTCTTGATTTCACCCATAAGTTCCTATTGTTTCAATGTTTGCGTCCTTGACCGTCGATTTCCGATCCGAGTTGGGCTCAACTCCATAAAACTTTTCCAAGTTTGGCAACGAACGTGCAAAAGCAAAGTCAACTATCCACCTTTTATAGAGTTGTTCTTCACTGGCGGCTCGACGCATATTAAAGCGATTATTTTGATCTCTGGAGAACTAATTTATGAAGATGTCACTGAAGCTATTTTCGGTTATGGCATTGTGCCTGGCAGTAGCCGTATTGTTCCAGTCTGGTCCGGCGTGGGGTCAGGCGCAAAATGGGAGCATTTCCGGTGTAGTGACGGACGCCTCCGGCGCGGTGGTTCCAGGTGCTCAAGTCGTCGTTACCAGCGTAGCGACAAATGCTGTCAGAACGACGAGTGCGTCTAGCTCAGGGGATTACACGGTTCAGCAATTGCCTCCCCAGGACTACAAGATTACGGTCACGGCCCCTGGTTTTGGCCCTTCGTCGGCAATGCTCAATGTGTCCGTTGGTTCGGCGAACACGGTCAACGTAAGACTAGCGGTTGGCAACGCGGAAACTACTGTGGAAGTTGCCGCCAATTCGCTGGCCGGCATCAATCTCGAAAACGCAGAGAATTCGACAGTAATCAATTCATTGCAAATGTCGGAGTTTCCCACGGAGACCCGTAACCCTTATGATTTTGTCGCTGCTTCGGGAAGTGTTTCTGCTGATCCTAGTGCAGCTAGTCGCGGTGTCGGTTTCAACGTTGGTGGAGCACGGTCTGCCTCGACTGAAATCCTATTGAATGGCATTGAAAATACTTATCTATTTTCTGTTAGTCCCGCAACGCAAATCCCCGTGGACGCGGTTCAGGAATACCGGGTCATCACCTCGAACTATGGACCTGAGTACGGACGCGCTTCGGGTGGCGTTGTGAACTTGGTGACGAAGTCTGGTACCAACTCAATACATGGCACGGCGTGGGAGTTCTATCGTCCTTCAACGTTTGCCTCGAATAGCTATGACCATAATGCAAACGGTGTTAAGCAAGGCCGGTTTGTGCGCAATGCTTTTGGATATTCGATTGGCGCGCCAATCATCCGCGACAAATTATTCGCTTTTTCCAGCACGGAGTGGTTGCGCGTCCGCAGCAACAACGTGACCCAGTTCTACATCCCTACCCCTTCTTTTGTTGCTCAGTCTGCTCCTGCTACCCAAGCGTTCTTCTCGGCCTTCGGAAAGATTTCAGGGACGCCCACCGGCAAGATTCTGACTCTGGGTCAGGTCGGCGGCGCTCCCGGATCTGTCAGCTCTGCATTCAGCAAGGATAAACCCATACTTGAGGCGCTCCCTGGATTCACTGACGGTACGCCAATCTTTGAGCAGGTCAGCGTAACCACGCCGGCAGATGCAGGCGGCGGTACGCCTGTCAACCAATACGTCACCATCGGCCGGGTAGACTTCAATGCAACTACCAAGACTCAGATGTACGGGCAGTACGCCCTACAGAATGCAGTGAACCCTCTGGGAGCTGGAAACGTAAGCCCGTATGCCGGATACAGCACAGCGCCAACATACAAATCTCAAAATGTCATCTTTGGCCTTACCCATTCGTTCTCGCCCAGGCTCACTTCGCAATTGACGCTGGGTGGTCTGCGAGTTTCTAGCCTTCAACCATTGGGAGCGAACCCCGCGGGACCAACGTTGTTCATCAACTCCGGAGTTGCGCCGATTATCGCTAATGGCCAGCAGTTGGTTTTCCCTGGATATAGTGAGGTTAATGCAGGCAACGGTATTCCTTCCGGCGGCCCGCAGAACAACATAGTGATTAGTCCCGTCGTTACTTACACCAAGGGGCGTCACACCCTTATGTTTGGCGGACAATACACCTACGTCCGCGACAATCATACGTTTGCAATCTATGAGAATGCCCAGGAAAGCCTCCTTGTCTCCGGAACTGGTGGCGCTCTGGTCAACTTCCAGTCAGGCGTCACTAACTTCTTCCAGGCAAACCTCAATCCGCAAGGCAAGTTTCCCTGCACCAAAAATCTCGTATCCGGACTTACTCCTGGCATCAGCACAGGTGCTCCTATCGATCCAACCTGCGCCATCAGTACCCCGGTTGCACAGCCCAACTTCAGCCGGTCCAATCGCTATCACGAAGGCGCAGGCTATTTCAATGACAGCTGGAAGGCAACCCCTCGCCTGACCATCAATGCGGGGGTCCGGTATGAGCTTTACGGAACTCAGCACAACAAGAATTCGGCGCTAGACTCGAACTTTTTCTTTGGAACTTCCGGCTCACTTGCAGATCGCGTCCGGGCCGGTAAAATCCTGCAGGTCAACAGCACACCACCCCCGGGAGTTCAAAATCCTGGCGGAAAGCTTTGGAACGTCAACTACAAGCAGCTTGCTCCGCGTATTGGTTTCGCCTATGACCTATTCGGCGACGGCAAGACGAGCCTCCGCGGCGGCTACGGCATCAGTTACGAGCGCAACTTCGGAAACGTAACCTATAACGTCGCACTAAATCCTCCGTCGCAGCTGGCGATCAGCTTCTCCAATCTGGACGTGGGGGCTCAGATTCCGATCAGCACTGGCGCGCTAGGCACATTTAGTTCCACCACGGGCCCCTCGGTTCAGAAGGCAATTCCTCCAGGGTCGGTACGCGCAGTCGACCCTCGAATCAAGCCGGCCTACAATCAGTTTTATACGCTCGGAATCCAACATCAGGTCAACAGTACGCTGGCAGTCGAAGCGGCGTATACCGGTGAGCGAGGCATCCATAATTTCTCCATCGCCAACTACAATCGGAGCTACTACGGCCAGATCTATGAGAACGATGCAGCAACTTACCCGGCTAACCCAAATGTGCCCCTTGCGAAGCCAACGCCGAATTCAAATCGTCTCAATCCGCAATACGGCGCGATCAACGTGCGCGGTGCAGATGGAGACAGCTACTACAACGGGGTAAATCTGAAAGCGACTGCGAGCAACCTCTATCATCAAGGCATCACGATGGGGGTGAACTACACTTACGCACACTCAACTGATAACACCAGCTCCACCTTTACCGATGGTCAGTCGAACTCACAGGTCGGCGGTGTCGCTTACTTTGATCCATACAACCACGGTCTCGACCATGGCAACTCGGACTTCGACGTGAAGCACCGCATTTCGGTGGGTCTGGTATGGGCCATTCCTTACTTCGACAAAACCTCTTATCTGGAGCGAGCTGTTCTGGGAGGATGGGAATTCGCTGGAATCTTTCAGGCGTCTACCGGCACTCCTTTCACTATGTACGATTGCGAGCCAAACCGCGTCACAGCCTGCCCTCGTGCGTTCTTCCTGACAAAGCCTCAGTACCAGCGAACCGGCAACTCGAAGCCAGTTGCAAACCAACCCAACACGTTTGATTACATTGACTTCCCCGATTATCCGGCTAACTATCTTCTTTATGCAGATCCTAAGGTCGGCAAAGCAGATCTGCCAACAATCGTCGACGGTAGAGACACTTTCCCCGGGATGAGCGCCAGAAACGCATTCCGTGGACCGGGTCTGATGTCGTTCGATGCGGACGTGAATAAGACGTTCCACATCACGGAACGCGTCGGCATCCAGTTGAGAGCGGAGGCCTACAACGTTATGAATCACGCCAATGCTCTCCTGAACTTTGGGGGCACGAACGACATCACGCAATTTACCTACGCCCAAACGTACAAGAACGGCCCTGGGCAGGGCTCCAATCGTCAGCTACAGCTCGCGGGTAAGATCATTTTCTAACCCGATTCACTCACTCAAAGAGGGGCACCCCAGTTTGGGTGCCCCTCTCTTCTTAACTCACCATTTCTAAATCGATATTCCGATCATCACGGCGCTACTTGGCGTCGCCCGTTCCAAGTCAGTCGAGGAGAAGAGGACAAGTCAATACCTCGGACTAAGATTTCAGGAACACGAACAAGTTAGCTTAGGTCCGCGCCTTTAGCTTCGGGACCGAGCGCGGTGACGCCGGCCACCACAATCGCCACAACCACTACCGTCCCCGAGAGAGCAACGCTCAAGGATCCCGCATTGTGCCGGATGGCGAAGGCCTCCTGGAAGACCGCGTTACGCGACGAGATGAGATTGCCAAGCTGATACGCGAATCCCGGCAAGATAGCGCGAACGGGTCCTGGAGAAAGCTCATTGAGGTGCGCAGGTATGATTCCCCAGGCGCCCTGGACCATGAACTGCATCAGAAATCCTCCGGCGGCAAGCATAGCCGCCGAATGGGACCATGCCCACAGCGGAACTATTGGAATCGCCAGCAGCGCGGCAACCACGATCGATCTCCTCCTCCCGAACTTTTCCGAAAGCGCTCCATAGCTGATGCCGCCCAGCAGCGCGCCGATGTTGCCGATCGCAGCGATCATCCCGACGTAGCCTTCGCTGAGGCCATGGTCGAGCAGAAAAGTTGGGTAGAGATCCTGAGTCCCGTGGCTGAACGACGTGAACGCAGCCATCAGGACGACGAGAAACAGGAAAATCGGAAGATAACCCAGAAGTACGCGCGCCTCGGCGATAAGGATGGACCAACTGAAACTGCGGTTCTCGCGGGATGGCCGCTGCTCGTGTGTTGCGAGCCATGCGGGCGATTCTTCGACGCTGAACCGCAGATAAAAAACGAGCACCACTGGCAGCGTCCCGACCATGAACATGATTCGCCAGTTAGTGAAGATGCCGGTGCCATGCAGGTGTGGGAAGAGCAGACCGAAGAGCATGGCGGCCAGCAGGTTTCCAATGACGTAGCCCTCCTGCAGCAGTCCGGAGAAAAAGCCGCGGCCCTGCCGCGGCAGAGTCTCGAGGGCGAGCGCAGCCCCGACGCCCCAAACGCCACCCATGGCGATGCCGAATAGCGCACGGCAGACGAGAAAGCTGTGAAGCGTGGGGGCAAACGCGGAGGCCAGCTCGAAGACGGAGAACGCAACGATGTTGAGCATGAGCGTCGGCCGCCGGCCATACTTCTCCGCCATCAGCCCGAACAGAAAGGCGCCGAGCGGCCGCATCACGAGCGTCCAGAAGACCGCTTCGGCAACCTGCTTGACCCCGACGTGGAAGGTCACGGCAATCGCCTTGAGACAGAATGTCAGGAGGAAGAAATCGAAGGCGTCGAGCGTCCAGCCGAGGAAGCAGGCGGAGAAGGTGTTGCGCTGGACTCGGGTGAGAGAGCGGAAGTGGCCGGCAAAAGACATTGCCGAATCGTAGCACCCTCGCTCGATTGCAGCGCTGGCCCGAGGGAACCTACATCTTGGCGCGCAGAGGGGTGATCTGAACCGGCGGCGGAATTGGCATAGCATCCGGTTCCTGCATGTAGCTCTTCAGCAACTGGTGGTGCAGGCAGTAGAGGGCAAGTTCCAGCCGGTCCGAAACTCCGAGCTTATCGTAGACCTTGCGCAAGTAATTCTTAATAACCTGTTCGGTGGTCCCAATCTGATAGGCGATCTCTTTGTTGCGCATCCCGCGGGTGATGCAACTGATGATGGCCAACTCTTTCTTTGAGAGCTTGGGCTGCACGCGTGGATTGGTCAGAGAACTTGCCTGAGAGCGGTAGGCCTCGATGACCCAGCTGATGGACTGGTTGTCGATCCAGGTCTCACCGTCGGCGATTTTGCGAACACATTTAATGAGCAGGTCCGGTGAGATTGAGCGGGGAACAACGCCACGCACGCCGCGGCGGTAGAGTTCCACAATGTTCGCTTCGTCCGCCTCAACAACCTGAACGATCAGCTTGGCATCGGGAGATCGCCTCACGAGATCGGGAATAGCATCAATAGTTCCAGCGATGAGTTGACCTTCCAGCACCACGACGTCGGTAGGGTAGCGCTGCAATGCCGCGTGAAGATTGGACAGCGTCTCTGCCTGGGCAACCACTCGTATATCGTCTTCGAGGGCGAAGACCTTTTTCATGCCGACGCGGTAGATTGCTTGCGAGTCAGCCAGAATGACGCGAATTCCTCTACTCGCCGTGGCCTGCTCGTAGTCGCCGTTTGAGGACTTTTCCGGGTTGAGTGTCAACGTCATGGTCATGCCTTCAGGAAGTACTGATCGATCACTGCTGCCGCCATGGATTCCTGCCCTGAATCGTAATGGCGAACGACCCGGCCTACGCAATGGATAGACACATCGGTCACTGTTCCCATGACTTCCGACGGCATATCCATACTGAACTCAATACGGCTGCCAATCTTCGGCAAATTGGCAGTCACGAACAGAAGTCCGTTGGAGGAGATATCTCGAGTGGTAGCTTCAACCATTCCATCCTCCGTCTTCAAATGAAGCGCGAGCTTGAGCGGAAACCGGACGGCTGTCCGGACGGCATCCCTTTCGTCAGGTTTATGCCGCACCACCAAGTTTCCTCCTTCGACAACCACAATCACTCTAGCCAGTGAAGCTTTGGTTACCAAAGTTTATGCTACAAGAAAGAGTGTGGCACCCATTTTTTCGAGGCGCGATGGCACATTAGTTGCATCGGGACGAACTTGCGGGGGAAAAGGTAACCATTGCAGGTTTGGAGAGGCACCCAGCCGTACCTAATCCGCTGTCTGCTGGGGAATTCAGGGTACGGGATGAGCTTCGAGGTACGCCTGAATCTCGTTCATTTCATCTTGCGAAAGTCGGAACTTGGCGGCCGGCCAGACGCCCTCAACCTGCTCCGGGCTTCTGCCACCCACGATCGCCGCGGTGATGGCGGGATGTGTGAGCGTCCATGCAATCGCGATGACGCCCGCCGATACACCATGGCGGGCGCCGATCTGCTTCAGGAAATCAGCTATAGCGAGGTTGCGGGTGAGCAGTGGCTCTTGATAATTTTTGGCATTGCGGCGGAAGTCGTCCGCCGGAAAATTGGCAACCCGCTCCTTGGTCATCGCGCCGGTCAGCAGGCCAGAGTGCATGGGAGCGTAGTTGATGACGCCGATGGTGTGTTCTTGGCAGAACGGAAGTATCTCAGCTTCGACGACCCGGTTCAGCATCGAGTAGGGCGGCTGCAGCGAGGTAATTGGAGCAATCTCCAGGCATCGCTCCATCTGGGCGATCGAGAAATTGGAGACTCCGATGTGGCGGACTTTCCCTTCTCGCTGCAGGTCTGCCATCGTGGTCCAGCCCTCTTCGATGTCAACATCCTCAACTGGCCAGTGGATCTGGTAGAGGTCAATGACCTCTACTTGCAGACGGCGCAGGCTGTCTTCTACCTCGCGACGAATCTCCAGCAAAGTCCGCTTTATCTCGTTCTTCTCGTTCCACACCATGCCGGATTTGGTGAAGATGAAAGGCTTGATGGATGATTCCTTGACCGCCCTGCCCACGATCTCTTCCGAGTGGCCGAGGCCATAAATCGCGGCGGTGTCAATCCAGTTCACTCCAAGCTCGATGGCTTTGTGAATGGCGGCAATGGAGGCGTTATCGTCCTGCGGACCCCAGGACATTGCCCAATCGCCGCCGCCAATTGCCCACGCGCCAAAGCCAATCGGCGTCAGCCACATTTCCGAGTTTCCAAGCTGTGTAATCTTCAATTTTTCCCCGGCTACTTGTTTTCTAAATACGGTGCAAGATGCTCATTACAGGATTTTTATGTCCTAAAATACTTAGCGTCGACAAAGTCAGAAACCCGCTTGCTTCACCTCTTATCCTACAACGCTTTGGAGGGTATTTGCCATTTCCGCCTGAAACACGGTCGCGATCCAATCGATTTCGGTCCAGCAAGATTGGACTCTGCATTTGTGCCACTGCGCGTTATTCTCATCCCTATGTTTTCAAAAAAATACGACTGCGCGCCTCGACATTGAAACTCCAGGTTTCGACGACATTCTTCTTGGCGGTTCGCCGCCTTGTGAGATGTATCTGTTGGAGGGGGAACCCGGAACAGAGAAAACAACCCTCGCGATGCAGTTCATCCGAGCAGGAATGACGCGGGGAGAGAGAGGGCTCTACATCACGCTTTCGGAGCCTCGCGAAGAACTCGAAGGATCCATCCGGCCGCGCGGGTGGGATCCGTCGGAGATTCCAATTGCTGAGTTCACCCCAGCCGAGGCGGGCATTTCGCCGGAGGAGCAGTACACGGTTTTGCACCCTAGCGAGATTGAACTGGCGACAACCATCCAGCTACTCACCGAGACCATCGACTCGATGAAGCTGGCGCGGCTTGTAATCGATTCGCTCTCCAAACTGCGCTTGCTGGCTTCGGATGCGATGCGTTACCGTCACCAGCTACTCGCGCTAAAGCAATTTTTGCTGGACGCGAGATGACCCTGCTGCTGCTGGACGATCGCACAACATCCGACGCCAATGATGCGCACTTGCGAAGCATCGCGCACGATGTATTTCTGATGACAAAACTACCGCGCTCCTTCGGTGTAACCTGCCGCCAGATCGAAGTGTTAAAACTCCGCGCCTCCGCCTACCGTGAGGGGTATCACGACTACAAGATCCGCTACGGAGGCATCGTGGTATACCCACGTCTAATCGCCGCCGAACACGGCTCGCCGAGTTATTGCGAACGTGTTCCCAGCGGGGTTGCCGCCTTGGATGGTATGTTCGGGGGCGGCATCGCGCGAGGCTCAACCACACTGCTAACCGGGCCTACGGGTGTTGGAAAATCCACCATCGCTATGCAGTACGTCTACTCCGCCGCCAAGCGTGGGAACCGGGCCATAGTCTACTCGTTCGATGAGGGATTGAGGACCGCCACGAGTCGCGCAGAATCCCTCGGCATGAAGGTGGAGGCTGAGATTGACCGGGGTACGCTGCTAATGATGCAGGTTGATCCAGCGGAACTGACGCCGGGCGAGTTTGTCTGGCAGATACGGCGCGACGTTGACGAGCTAGACACTCGGGTCGTCGTCATCGATAGCCTCAACGGCTTCATGAATTCGACGCCCGGCGAACGTGACCTCATCCTGCATTTGCACGAGTTGCTGGCATAGTTGAATCAGAAAGGGGTCGTCACTATCCTCATTCTCACGCTTCAGGGAATGTTTGGTTCAATTCATGCCGAGGTTGACGTCAGTTATCTTTCGGATACAGTCGTCCTGATTCGTTACTTCGAATTAGACACAGAAATCCGCCAGGTCATCTTGGTGTTAGAGCAGCGCGTAGGCATGCATGAGCGCACGCTGAGAGAGCTTACAGTCGGGCGTCACGTCATTGAAGTGGGTCCGCCGCTGGTTGGATATCGCGGTGTGATGACGGGTGTGCCAGAAATTCTCAATCCTGCATCGAAGTAGAAGATAGGGGATAGTGGCCACTCTCCAATGAGCTTAACTGTGCGTGTCGTCGCTCCAACAGGGCGTGATGCCGAAATGATCGTCCGTGTACTAGTACAGCATGGCATGGCTGCCGAACCGTGCCCTGATGCGCTGTCGTTAGTCGATGCGGCGAGTCATGAGCCCCTGGGGCCCTTGCTGATTGCCGAGGAAGCTCTAACAGCCGAAGTGAGCGATCGACTCGACAAACTGGTTCGCAACCAACCCGCTTGGTCGGACTTTCCGATTCTCATTCTAACGACCGGGGGGCGCGGCACCAGGCGCAGTCAGCAGATTGAAGAGCAGCATGTGAAGCTCGGCTCGCCAATTCTGTTGGAACGTCCGATCCGCACCGAAACCTTGGTCAGCAGCCTCCGCGCAGCCGTCCGTGCGAGAGCTAGGCAATACCAGGTTCGCGACGCCCTGATCGCGCGGGACAATGCTTTGGACGAACTGCTCAAGGATCGCGACCAGCTGCGCGCGTCCGAAGAACGATTTCGCAGATTGATTGAGAATGCCAGCGTCTGCATCAATATCAGCGATACAGATGGCAATATCTCCTATGGAAATCCGGCGCTGCTCAAGTTGATCGGCTATACCGCAGAGGAGGTCGAGCGCGGCATGGTGCGTTGGGATGAACTGACCCCGGCCGAATTTGCGGAGGCCGACCGTAAAGCCACTCGACAACTCGTCGCCACCGGCTCCTGCGATCCTTATCAGAAGGCCTATAGAGCTCGAGACGGCCGCGTGATTCCATTATTGGTCGGTATGACTATGCTTCCCGCAGGAATCAACGGAGAGGGAACCAACCAGGTAGCCGTATTCCTCACAGATCTGAGTTCACAAAAGCAGGCTGAATTGGCCCTCATTCAAAGCGAAAAGCTAGCGGTAGTGGGCCGCCTCGCAGCCTCAATCTCCCACGAAATAAATAATCCCCTTGAGGCGGTGACGAATCTTCTTTATCTCATCAAGAAAACCGATGGTCTCCCGCACGAGGCTGCGGCCAACGTTTCACTCGCCGAAACTGAACTGGCCCGAGTCTCGCAAATTGCAACCCAGACGCTTCGATTTCATCGCCAATCCACTAAGCCGACCGAAATAAGCCCGGCTGATCTAGTGCATTCTGTCATTCAGCTTTACCAGGGCCGGCTGTCTAATTCGCAGATTAAGATTGTCAACCAACATCCAGACATACGGCCCATTCGCGTCTACGAAGGGGATATTCGCCAAGTGCTCAATAACCTCGTTGGTAACGCACTCGATTCAATGCGTATGGGAGGCCGCCTGATCTTACGTTCGCGAGATTGCACCCTGTGGCGCACCGGTGAGCGTGGCGTGCGGATCACGGTTGCGGATACCGGGTGTGGCATGAGCGCGGAGACACGCGCGCACATCTTCGACGCCTTTTACACCACCAAAGGAAGTAGCGGCACCGGCCTCGGCCTCTGGATTTCGAAGGGCATCATCGATAAGCACCACGGTCAACTCACCGTGCGAAGTTCGGACCGGCAACCGCGCACCGGGTCGGTGTTCAGCCTGTTCCTGCCCAGGGAAAAGCCCGCCGAAGGTGCATTCTCCAGCACCGATCTGCGTATCGAACAGCTCTCAGCTAGTGTGACCTAAGTCCTATCCGGAGTGCCTTCCGCTGACTATTGTGAAAAGTGGAAGGATTCCATCGTGAGCACAGGTGCGCAGAGCGAAGCCGAAGTCAGCGACAGGCCGCAGCCGAATCGCAAAAAGCCTCTGATACGCAGGGTGATGCCGGACCGCTCTCAACAGTTTCGCCGCACAGTGCAATTCGCCTTCCTCGGATTGAATGTCTGGCTTGCCATTGAATTCCTGAGGTGGACTAGCTACTTCGAAAGTAACGGGCAGACCGCCTACGTGGAGCGCCCCGCAGGACTCGATGGATGGCTCCCCATTGCTGGCTTGATGAATCTGAAATATTTCCTCGTAACCCGCCGTTTCCCAACGATCCACCCCTCAGCAATGGTGCTCGGCGTTATATTCCTTCTGTCAAGCATGCTTCTCAAAAAGACATTCTGCTCGTGGATATGTCCGGTTGGAACTGTCTCGGAGTATCTTTGGAAGCTCGGCCGCAAATTTTTCCGCCGCAACATTAAGGTGCCTCGCTGGCTGGATATCCCTCTACGCAGCCTGAAATATTTGCTGATGGCCCTGTTTGTCTTCATTGTCATCAGTATGTCGGCGGAGGCGCTTAACGATTTCATGGTGGCGCCGTTCGGCATTATCGCGGATGTAAAGATGCTCAATTTTTTTCGCGAGATTGGCGTGATCGGTGTCGCAGTCCTCGCGTCACTGGTGATTCTATCGGTCGTCATCCAGAACTTCTGGTGCCGCTTCCTCTGCCCATACGGCGCGTTGATGGGTATTGTTTCGACAGTTAGCCCCGTGAAGGTTCGACGCGATCCGGACGCCTGCATCGACTGTGGCAAGTGTAATAAGGCTTGCCCAGCCAGCCTTCCAGTCGCTCAGCTATTGCAGATTCGGTCGCTCGAGTGCACTGGTTGCATGCAGTGTGTTGCCTCCTGCCCAGCTCAGAATGCGCTCCAATTTTCTTTGCCACCGCGCAAGGTCGCTCCAAACGGGGGCACGTTTGCGGCGCGCTGGCGGAATCGCACGCTGCAACCGCGCATGGTGGCGGCAGCGCTTGCTCTCATCTTCTTCGGACTCATGGGGATGGCGCGCGCAACCGGCCATTGGCAGACCAATGTTCCTCGCGCCGTCTATATGCAACTGGTGCCGCACGCAGACGACTATGGTCATCAGGAAAGTCTCCACTAAGTTGAAGCGCTGAGCAGCCCCTTCAAACCCTTTATGTCTTTGACGACGATCTGCCGCGCGTCTACATCGATCAGGCCTTCGGCCTGTAGTCGCATCAGGTTGCGGGAGATCAACTCCCGCACGGTGCCAAGCTCGTTCGCCAACTCCTGGTGGCTGGCGGGCAGTTGAAATTCGATGCCGCGCTCGGTTCGTTTGCCTTCAACCTCCGCAAGCCGCAGCAGCGCGGTGATCAGCCGCTGACGGATGGTGGTGAACGAAAGCTCTTCAATGATCCCAACCAATCGACGTAGGCGGCCACCGACGGTAGCGAGCACTTTGAGCGCAACTTCGGGATGTTCCATGCAGTAAGCTTGAAAATCTCGCCGCGAGATGAAGGCAATCTCCGCGGTCTCAATCGCCATCGCCGAAGCAGGAAATGGGCCCCCATCAAACACAGGCAACTCAGCGACCGACTCACCCGGATTGTTTACTGCCAGCACTTGCTCGCGGCCGCCTGCAGAAGTCTTGAAGATGCGGACCTTGCCTCGCGCGATGATGTGCAAGCCATGGCACGGCTCTCCCTCAGTAAATAGCAACTCACCGGCTGCGAACGACTTCCGCACCGTCCTCGCAGCGAGGAGTTGCAATTCTTCTGGCGTAAGGCCTGAAAACAAGGCAGTCTTTTCGAGAACAGCCGCTAAGTCGATACGTTCGGTACGCATGGGAGAGAGTCTAGCAGCGCACACGGGATCGATGCTAAAGCCGGAGTCCGCGATTGCGCCTAATGTTCCGCCGCTGTGACCAAAGTCGCTGCGACCGGTCGCGGATGCTTCTAGGGTGATGTCAAGGAGAACATCATGACAGCCACTTCACAGACGGTTCGCGACATCGCGCTGGAACAACCGACGTCGATCAGGGTGTTTGAGAGCTATGGCATCGATTACTGCTGCGGTGGACGCAAGCCGCTGGCCGAGGCATGCGCCGCCGGTAATCTTGAGGTGGACGCGGTGATGGCCGCGCTCGAAGCAGCAGCCAGCGGTCCAACGATGGCGACAGTCGACTGGTCGAAGTCCTCCCTAAGGGAGTTGATCGATTACATCATCACCACACATCATGCGTACGTGAAAAGCGAACTGCCCCGGCTTGCAATTCTGGCAGAGAAGGTAGTTCGTCGCCATGGAGATACGCAGGCACAACTGCCGCTCATCCAATCAAAGCTCGCACTGCTCGACGAAGAACTGAGCCATCACTTGGCAAAAGAAGAGGTAATTTTATTCCCCTACGTCGTCAAGCTTGAGCGCGCCTGCAAGAGTGGTGGAGCAATGCCACATGAATGTTTTGGCACAGTAGAGACCCCGATCGCCATGATGACCGCGGAGCACGATGCAGCAGGCGCGCTGCTCGTTGAGATCCGTCAACTGAGTCATAGCTTCACAACCCCCGTCGGCGCATGCCCCACGTATCACGCGTTCTATGACGGGCTCAGGGAGTTTGAACAGGATCTCCATCAGCATATTCACCTGGAAAATAACATTCTATTTCCCCGTGCACTCCAAATAGAAGCTGTTGCAAACGCGGGCCCCGCCTAGCTGTCCAAGGTGAATTCGCCGTCGCGCATGATCGGATCTTCGCCGTTTGCATCGCCGAGCCAGATGTTGAAATCAAGGCCGACGACATCCAGGTGAGTGGCGGATTTCCATTGGGCGCCGGTCTGAACGCCGTATGGGTCGCCGAACGCAATGTGGATTCCGGGAAGCTTTTCGTCCTGAAGCATGTTGCCGATGACCCGCTGGACCCCAATGTTCGTGCCGATTGCGATCTCGCCGACGCGGTCGGAGTTGGCATCGGTGTGGGTGTAGGCCCAGAAATCGCGCTCGAGTTCCTTGTTTTCGCAACGTATGCGAGCAATGCGATTGCCCTCGATGCTGATGGTGAGCGGGTTGTTGCGCAGAATCCCGTAGCGCTTGCACAGGAAGTCCCCGGCGACCCCATCGACCACGAAGACGCCGTTGACCTCATCGGGCGAGGTAAAACATTCGCCACCCGGCAGATTGCCCCAGCGGCCCGGGCGGATGATGCCGGAGGTCTTGAACCAGCGGTGAGCAGGCGATAGCTGGACGTGAATGTCGGTGCCCGCGGGCGTCGTAGCGCGGATGTAAGAGGCCGTACGGACTCGCTCCAGCACCGTCTCTGAAATGCGTTCAATCTCGTTGAAATCCACTCGCATCCCTTGGGTCATGATCTCGCCAGTAATGTTCACCATGTGGGCGTGGCGCATTCTTCGACGATTCACGATGTCGGTCATTTGCATCCGTGAGCGCGATTCGCCCGGTTGAACCTGCACCGCAAAGATTGAAGCGTGCGACGTCTCCATATCCTCCAGCACGGACTCCGGCATGTTGGCAAGAGGCCGCGGCGCGTATGCTTCGAGCACGAAGGCATTCCAATCGCAACCGGACGAATCAAGTTCTGCTGCAAGCGACGCGGCAATCTGAAGACACGCGTCGTCGGTGATCAGCGTAACTCTTTCGCCGGCTTCGATACCGAGGCATGTAGCCACGGCATTGCGCGCTCCATCGCTGTATTCCTGGGGAAACGGTACGCGTCGCAGGTCGAAGACTGGCTGGGCCGAAGTATGTGGCCCTGCGTGCCCGGCATTCTGGGACAACGCATCCGAGGCAGCCGCACTTCCAGCGTCAGCTTCTGGCTCCGGTTCGACAGGTTTACGCTCGGCCGTAGTCTTCATGTCGTCATAGTACGATACGGTTGCAATCGGTGGGCGCAGAAATTTGACCAGCTCGTCATTAGCTGACTAGTCTGGTCGTGCGATAGTCTCCTAATATCTGTATGCCCGAGACCCCTTTGTTGGAAACAAAATCAACGGTAGCGAAGTCCAGGCCGGCAACACGCAGGAAAGCCAAGCCAACTTCGAAAGGCGTTTCTGGCAAGAGCGCGCCGCCGGATGAACCCCTGTTTTTTGCCCGCGACGAGTCGTGGATGCTCTTCAACAAAAGGGTGCTTCAGGAGGCAGAAGACCCCAGCAATCCTCTTCTGGAACGGATAAAGTTTCTCGCAATCACAGCGAGCAATCTGGATGAATTTATCGAGATTCGAGTCGCGGGGCTGTTGCAGCACATCGAGGATGGGTTTACTGCGCCGCAGCGTTCCGACGAGGGTGGCCGAACGCCGCAGCAACGACTTGACCGCCTCGACGTGATTCTCCACGGCTTCGTCGAAGCGCAGTACGCATGCTGGAACGACCACCTCTTACCTGCACTGCGCGCCGAGAACATTCGCCTGCTCAACTGGCGCGATCTTGACGAGCGCCAGCGCGAGTTCGGGCTCACGTTTTATGAGAATGAAGTCGATCCGCTGCTGACGCCAGTGACGATCGATCCCTCACATCCTTTTCCGCGAGTACTGAATAAGGCTCTTTGCATCGCTCTGTTGCTACGCTCGAAGCGCAGCGGGAAGTCCACGCCCAGGCCAGCCCCCGTCCTCGGAGTAGTCACCGTGCCGCGTGCATTGCCGCGTCTGGTGCCTCTTCCCAGCGCCGAAGGACGATTCGACTTTCTCATGCTGCACAAGTTAATCGAGTCCCAGGTCGAGAGCATGTTTCGCGGATACGAGGTGCTGGCGCGAGCGCCATTCCGCGTGACCCGCAACAGCAATTTGTACCTTCAGGAAGAGGAGTCGCGCAGCGTACTGGAGAGTGTGCGCGCAGAGTTGCACAATCGTCGCAAGGGCGACGCAGTGCGCATGGAGATTGAGAACAGTGCACCAGAAGAGATTGTCGAGCGTCTGCGAATGAACTTCGAGTTAGATAAGGTCCAGGTCTTTTGCACAAAGGGTCCGGTAAACCTGCTGCGGCTGATGAATCTGTATGCTGGGGTCGCTCGGCCCGACCTTAAATTCCCTCACTTCCAGGGCCGAAAGTACAACCTCTCGTCCAAGTCGGCTAATCTCTTCGATGAACTACGGACCAAAGACATCCTCCTGCATCACCCGTTCGACTCCTATGCAACGGTGGAAGGTTTTGTCGAGGCCTCCGTCGAAGACCCAGCAGTCGTATCGATGGAGCAAACGCTATACCGCACCAGCGAGGCCTCGCCGCTGTTTACCGCACTCACTGAAGCGGCGCTCACAAAGGAAGTGACGGTCGTGGTCGAACTAATGGCGCGCTTCGACGAGGCCTCGAATATTCGCTGGGCGCGCGAGATGGAGGATGCCGGCGTCGGCGTCTTCCACGGCATTCTCGGACTCAAGACGCATTGCAAGCTGGCACTGGTGGTGCGTCGCGACCCTGACGGTGTGGTCAGGCGGTACGCGCATCTCGGCACGGGCAATTACAACTCGGTAACCGCGAATTTCTATACCGACGTCAGCCTGCTGACGGCCCGGCCGGAGATCACCTCGGCCATGCAGAAGGTCTTTCGCTATCTGACTGCCAAGGCGGAGTCCGAAAGCTACGCACCACTGTTAGTGGCCCCACTCACACTTGCACCCGAGTTAGTGAAACTGATCGCACGCGAGGCCTCGCACGCGAAGGCGGGAAGGCCCGCCGCGATTGTGGCCAAGATGAATGCTCTGCTCGACCGCGCGACCATCGAAGCTCTCTATGCGGCTTCTAACGCAGGCGTGGAAATTGACTTGATTGTGCGCGGCATCTGTGCGCTACGACCTGGGGTCAAAGGCATCAGCGAGCGCATCCGGGTGCGCTCGATCGTGGGCCGCTATTTGGAGCATAGCCGCATCGTCAGCTTCGCCAACGGAGGCAAGCCCGAGGTCTTTTGTGGGAGCGCGGACTGGATGCCCCGCAACTTGTTTGACCGCTGCGAAGTGTTGTTTCCGGTGGACGATCCTGCGCTTTCGACGCGTTTGCGCGAGGAAATTCTAGGCGCCTATCTCAAGGACAACGTGAAAGCACGCCTGCTACAGCCTGACGGCAACTATCTGCGTGCGCCCGTGAATGGCAAGGCATTCAGCGCGCAGAACTACTTGATGGAGATCGCTATGGTCGAGCGCGTCGATTCAAAATAAACTACCCTGCTTCCGCAACATAGCCCTGGCCATCCGATGGGACGGCAGCCAGGGCTAATGTTCCTTCATTGTCTGGGTTAGTTGATCGCGTAGGTCACTACGGTGCTATGCTGCGACACCTGGCTGTTTGTGTTGGTGTACGTTCCGATAACAGTTACAGTGTAAGTTCCCACGTAGGGATTGCTTTTGGCGACGGGGGGTAATACGACGACTTGGCTGCTTGAGCCACATCCGGTTATACCTCCGACCAGCGCAATCGCCAGTGCCATCACCAACAACCCTCCCAGTCGCCGCTTCCGTGGCAGCACCAGCAGAAGCAAGGAAGCAATTGTGACGCCTGAGCCCGCGGCGTACCACGGAGTTTTACCCGTGCTCTGCCGCGCCAACATTGTGCCCGCATCAAACTGGCCCGGTGCAACGGGAAGACGTAAGTCCGCGATGATGCCCGACAATTGCAGTGAAGTCGTCACGG
>JANYLK010000220.1 GCA_025357875.1 Granulicella sp. | reverse complement strand
GAAAAGCTCACCAGGAAGGAAAAAGCACACTACCTTGCCTAAGTACACCGCGGCACGGTAAAACAATCACGTCTCAGGCCAATCTCTATAGCCGGTTTTGAAGTGACCACGTATGGCCGGTTTTGCGGTGACCACCGAGGCCGCAGAGTACGACGAGATCGGTATATGGTCAGAGGTCAAGCTGGCGATCATAAAGAAGTATGCCTCGGCATATACCGCGATCCTCGACAAGAATCGTCGCGAAAAGATCTCCAGCCTTCGGTGGCATTACATCGATGCGTATGCGGGTCCGGGGATGCACCTGTCGAAGACTACGAAGACGATAGTAGAAGGCAGTCCGTTGATCGCGCTGAACACGGTGCCAGCCTTCTCCCACTATCATTTCATCGACTCGAACGCGAAGCGAGCTGCGCAATTGCGCGAGATTGCTGGGCCAAGGAAAGACGTGCATATCTACGATAAGGATTGCAACGATATCCTCATCAACGAAGTGTTTCCAAGGGCGAAATTTGAGGATTACCAACGGGCGCTTTGCCTGCTTGATCCATACAACATCAATCTGAAATGGGAAGTGATTGAGACTGCTGGAAGCATGGGTTCAGTCGAAGTGTTCTTGAACTTCATGATCATGGATATCAACCGAAATGCTTTGCGCAAGAACCGCGACCTCGCGATTCAAAGCAAGATCGACCAACTCACACGGCTTTGGGGCGATGCATCATGGGAAGACGCAGCTTTCAGCAGCGAAGGCAGGTTGTTCGAAGACCCACAAAAGGTCCCGAACGCGAAGTTCGAAGCTGCTTTTCGTGAACGCCTCAAGACAAAGGCGGGATTCAAGTATGTGTCGCCACCGCTGCCGATGAAGACAAAGACGAACTCGGTAATCTACTACCTCTACTTTGCTTCCCAGAAGCCGGTTGCATCGGGCATCGTCGACCAAATCTTTGGTACCTATCGCAAACGTCAGGGGCTATGATATGGCTACAAATTCTGAGATCGAGTGGACCGACGCGACCTGGAATCCAGTGACTGGATGCTCGAAGATCAGTCCCGGCTGCAAGCATTGCTATGCAGCGCGGATGGCTGACCGCCTTAGGGCTATGGGGCAAGCCAACTACCGGAACGGTTTTGAAGTTACGCTGCAACCGCAGATGTTGGAGCTTCCCCTGCAATGGAAGAGTTCCAAACGTATTTTCGTCAATTCGATGAGCGACCTTTTCCACCCTGACGTGCCCATCTCATATATCAAGCGAGTTTTTGGCGTAATGCACCGCGTACCCTGGCACCAGTATCAGATATTGACGAAGCGTTCTGAGCGGCTATCGGGATTGAACAAGAAACTGGAATGGGCGCCACATATCTGGATGGGCGTCAGCGTCGAAAATCAGAAATACGTCGGTCGCATCAATGATCTGCGGAAGACTGGCGCGCATGTTAAGTTTCTCTCCCTCGAGCCGTTGCTGGGCCCTCTGCCCAAGCTGAAGTTGCGCGGCATCGATTGGGCTATCGTGGGTGGCGAATTGGGTCCAGGTGCACGTCCTGTCAACCCCGAGTGGGTAATCGATATTCGTGATCAGTGCGTAGCAGCGGATGTTCCTTTCTTCTTCAAGCAATGGGGCGGGGTTCACAAGAAGAGGTTCGGGCGAGCGCTCGAGGGGAGTACTTGGGATGAAATGCCGGGAACAAGTGAGCTTGTGATGCTGCGAGCCGGATGATGTAAGAACCGAAATCCTTCCAATCAGCTTGCTGACCTGCTGAGGGATCCCTCGGCAGTGTAAGCGCCGAGCGTCCGAACTCGAGACGGCTTCATGCGGAAGAATGGGACAAGTAATTGAACTGGCTGAGCTTTCTTGAGCGGCGCGCGAGCGGCTCTCCACCCCTAACAAAATTACACCGCGGTAGGGCCGGAGCGTATTTGCGTTCGACGCGCCGCTCCACTCGTCTACGATCTCCTCGAGTTAACGTTTCTCGAATCCTGAATGCGCGTTGGAATCATCCGAATCGTCGTGGATTTCGACGCAGCCTTGGGTCGTAAGCAGTGCGACTGTAGCGTCCCGAATTACTTCGCTTGGGAGTCAGCAGCCGTACGAGTAGCATGTCTATTCTGGGGATATTTGATTCGTCGAGCTCCCGACAGCATTTCGATCATCCTGTTAAGCTCACCCTCTTCTTGGGCGCCTGCTTGCAAGCGTTGCCGTTCAATCCTCTCTCTTCTTCTCAAATGCCGGATAATGTGGTCTAGGCTAGTTGCACTTCCGCTTATGTGCCGCACGGTCGGAAGTATGAGAGCAATCTGATTACACACGCGGAGAAACGGCTCATTACAGTTGCAGTCTGTGAGGCACATGAAATCAGCCCAGCTTAAATAAATCCCAGCGGCATAGATATTCCACTTACTGCTGGTACTCGACGTAGTTGTGGGTACTAGTGTCTCTAATTGGAAGACATTCTCAGCGACCAATTCTCCCAATGCTCGCCGACCTTGGCTCTCATGCCAAAACACATTTCGCACCTTGTCGTCCAATAGGAATCTCGCCAATGACTCGCGCGATCGCAAAACGTGCTTTACAACTCTCTCCTCAGGAGAGAGTTCGCCTGGAAGCCCTTCGAACGCCTTACGGCCATGGAATTCAGCTAGCGCGATCGCATCGGTAAAACGGGTGTCTTGCCGTCGCATCGCCGCGCTTCCTCGGGATAAATCCATCACATCCCCTATGCAATTAAGACTTAGTTCATAATGGATTTCCCCATAAACAAGTGCTGTTCTCTGCGAATCGTCGCCCGCGCGTGCAGGAGATGATAATGCTGCGATCAAGTAGTCGCGGCCCTCGCTACGATTTGGGCGCTTGCTGCTGTTAAGTTCGTATCGGATTTGCGGATGTGCAACCAGAGCGCCCCGTAATAGGAGAGCCCGCTGCGCTATATCCGCAGAGACATCAGGAGATTGGCCAATTTCTTTCAGTAAGACCTCGGCGTAGATCAACCGCGTTGTGC
>JANYLK010000208.1 GCA_025357875.1 Granulicella sp. | reverse complement strand
CAATGAAGCTGATGCAACTGAAGACGCGCATGGCTTCCGCCGCTCCGCCTGAGTCCTTGTTCACGGCGATGTTGAGCGCTTTCAACCATCGCTATTACGGGCTAGAAGCCTTCGCGCTGGCTTCACTAGTCGAACAGGATGCGAGGACAGAGGACATTTTGGCGCTGCCAAGTATCAAGGGCTATGCGGAGTCCGATCCACAGAAGCTGAAACTTGCGAGACTCTGGATAAGACAATGGCAGCAGGCTGGATTCTGGCTTGGCAGGATGCCTCTGGGCTGGTCACTTGAAGAAATCGAAAGTAAGTCTGGGCTCTTCCCAACTCAACTGCCAAAGGTGTTGCCCGAGAAGAGCGCACGGTCTTCTTTCGAGAAGAATTGGGTTCCTCGCCTCCGTCAGATGTTCTGCGAAACAGTTTCGGAGTCCGAAAAGAAGTACCGCCTAAAGGGCAATGAACTCACCTTAGCTGTTGGTGGCGATTGGGCCTACTGCACAACATGTCGTACCACGCAGCGCCCTCCACTATTCGGCGATTTATGTGTGAGTTGCGGACGGGCCACCGCACTCACGATCGATGTTGATACAGACGCGGTGTTTCGAGCGAGGAAGGGCTATTACCGAGCCAGCACATTGGGTGCTCTGGGAAGCCCGCAAATACCACCGTTCTCCCTGATCGCCGCGGAACATACTGCTCAGATCGGCGCCGCCCAGGCTGAGGATGTCTTTTCGAAGGCTGAAGAAAACGAACTTCTCTTTCAAGATGTCGATCTGGGAGTCGACGACTCAGGTCATGTCCGGCCCGCAATCGACGTATTGTCGTGCACGACGACAATGGAGGTTGGTATCGACATTGGAGCTCTTTCAGGAGTTTCATTGAGAAACCTTCCTCCGTCGAGGGCCAACTATCAGCAGCGCGCGGGCAGAGCTGGCCGCCGAGGAAACGCTGTCGCTACTGTGACGGCGTTCGGCAGCGCCGACAGCCACGATGAACATTTCTTCAGCGATCCCGAAGGGATGATTACTGGCAGGGTCGATGACCCAAAGCTTACGTTAGATAACGATGAAATTATCAAGCGACATGTTTTTGCGTTCTTGATTCAGCGCTACCACCAGGGACGAATACCTATGTACAACCCGAGTTTGCCAGCGAATCTGTTCGCGGTGCTCGGAACGGTTGCCGAGTTCCTCGATCCGAATTCGCTCATAAACCGCAACGATTTCGCCTCTTGGTTAGAAACCAACGAGACACAGTTGCGGTTGCAAATAAGCAGTTGGATTCCACGACAGTTTAGCGGATCGCCAAGGGAAGCGCTGCTCAATGGTTTCGTCAAGGACACGGTCACAACGTTAGATGATGCCTTGAGATTTGGTCCTAGCGAAGGAGGTCCCTCGAGGATCAGGCCCGATGACGATGAGGTGGATGAAGAGCAAGACCTTGAGGGCCTACATCCATCTGCTTCGAATCTGTTGGAACGCCTTCTTTACAAGGGTGTCCTGCCCCGATATGCCTTTCCAACAGACGTAGCGTCTTTCTATGTATTTGATGCAGATAAATACACGCCTTATAAGGCCGCCTTCAAGTTCAGCCCATCTCAAGGACTTCCTGTGGCGCTTTCTCAGTATGCGCCTGGTAAAGAGGTTTGGATTTCGGGGAAACAGTACCGCTCTGGAGCCATTTACTCGCAGTTCAGGGATGAACGCTTCGACGCTTGGACTGAACGTGAACTGTACTTTGAATGTTCAGTCTGTGGATTTGCTCGCAAAATCCGGCTGGTAGACGGGGAAAATCGAGAGAAGCGTGATTGTCCCGCCTGTAAGGCTGCGCAGACATTCGGCGAAGCCCGCTATTGGCTGCGACCTCCCGGATTTGCGCACCCAATAGAAGACGGAGAGCAAACCTCTCCTGACGATCAACCGGCGCGATCCTATGCAACGCGCGCCAAACTCTCAGCCGGCACCCCTCCCGAAAACGCGGCATGGCATTTTGTCAATCCGCGACTTAAGATGTTCCCATTCAAGAACCATCTATTGGTGACCAACCGGGGCCCTGATGAGCTTGGTTATGACTATTGCACGATCTGCGGCCTTATCGAGCCGGCAAGCGCTTCGGACTCTCGCGTCTTGCGGCCACACAAGAAGCCCTTCCCTGATAGCAAGGAGCAGATGTGCAAGAGTGATCGGGTGTCAAAGGGGATCGTTTTAGGGACAGATTTCATAACTGATGTATTGTTGATTTCCCTTGAAGTCAAGGAGCCTGTTGATCTAACGGCGACATACTTTGCAACCTCCATCGCTCTGCGGACCGTTTGCGAAGCACTGACGAAATCCGCATGTGATCTCCTAGAACTCGAGCCGACGGAGATGCAGGCGGAATTCAGGCCTGCGGTAAATATCCTCGGCGCACATGCCGGACAGATGGAAATTTACTTGTATGACACTCTCGCAGGCGGGGCGGGTTTCTGCAGGCAAGTCGCTGGACTCGGTGCCAGGGTCTTTGAAAAGGCGCTCGAAATTCTGGATTCGTGTCCGGAGCATTGTGATCGTTCTTGTTATCGCTGTCTAAGAAGCTTCAAGAATAAATTCGATCACGAGTATCTGGACCGTCACGTTGGGGCGACTCTATTGCGCTACCTCATAACTGGAGAAGAGCCGATCTGGAATCCGGAAAGACTTGAGGAATCCCGAGAGATATTGTTCCAGGATCTTCGTCGACAAAATCATCCTAGCGCGCGCTTCTTTCGGAACGTCACCGTCCACTTGAGTGAAGACTTGCAAGTTCTTGCCCCAATCTTGGTGGAACGGGCCGATGGCGTGAAGGCCATTGTCGACGTTTCAGGTGCGTTAACGCCTAAACTCCCAGCCGATCCCGCTCTGGCAGAACAATTTGATTATTCTTTCACCCCGATCCATGTAGTAGAAGAACTGAGAGTACGTCGGAATCTTCCGAGCGCCACCAGTCAACTTTGGGGGCAACTCGGACTATGAGCGCAGACTCTACACAGACGACTTTGTGGATGACACGGTACCCTGCTGAGCGATCCGCGGCTCCGCAATGGATGTCCTACCATTTCTTGCGAGAGGCGGAGAGATGCCCGCTAGCCGCTTCGCTGAAACATTCTTGGTATCGGACGCTTTGGGAGCGGCGCGGATATCCGAATCGTCCGAATATTGGAGCCCTTATCGGGATCATCGTGCATTTCGCCGCGGAACTCATTGTCCAGTCAATGGTCCAAGCTGAGGTATCTTCAGCAGCCGATCCTAGGGCGATGGGTACGCTACGTGCTCTGGGTGGTTATTCGAAGGTGCTCTCAGACGCAATAGACGATCTATCTGAACAAGAGAGGGATAATCCGCGCTTTGTGCAGGTCCGCCCCTCGATTGTGCGCACTCTAAGGTCGAAAATTCCTCA
>JANYLK010000168.1 GCA_025357875.1 Granulicella sp. | reverse complement strand
ATTCGTTTCGCACCGCCCAGCAACATCAGCAGCAGCGCCTTCTGCGCATGCATGCGATTCTCCGCCTGATCAAACACCACGGATTGCGGACCATCGAGCACCGCATCCGTCACCTCAGCATTGCGATGCGCCGGAAGGCAGTGCATGAAGACCGCATCCTGCCGAGCATGCGCCATCAGCGCCTCGTTCACTTGGTACGGCTTGAAGATTGGAGCGCGCTTCGTCGCCTCGTGCTCGAATCCCATGCTGGTACATACATCGGTGTAAACCGCATCCGCGCCCGTGACGGCTTTGACGGGATCCTGCATCAGCGTAATACTGCCGCCCGTTTGCTCGCTGATTTCAATCGCCTTGTGGATGATGTCCAGCTTCGGCGCAAACCCCTTTGGAGTGGCAACCGTGCAATGTACGCCGAGCTGCGCAGCGGTAAGCATCAGCGAATGGCAAACGTTGTTCCCGTCGCCAACGTAGGTAAAGCGTAATCCTTCAGCCGAACCGAAGCGCTCCTCCAGCGTGAAGAAATCCGCAATCGCCTGACACGGATGTTCTAGATCGGAGAGTGCATTGACCACAGGGATACGAGAACATGCGGCCATCTCGGTGATAGTGTCGTGCGAATAAGTCCGCAGCACGATCACGCTCATCCAACGCTCGACGTTGTGCGCCATGTCGGGCAACGACTCACGTTCGCCCAGCGGCGACTGTGTCTGGTCGACAAAAATCGCGTTTCCACCAAGCGTGTTGATCGCAGCCTCGAACGTAAGCCTCGTGCGCAGCGACGCTTTCTCAAAAAACAGCACCATCTGACGGCCGTCAAGCGCATGGCGGAAGTCATCCGGATTGCTCTTGACGGCGTGCGCAAGTTCCATCACCGCGGCCATCTCCTCAACCGTCAGGTCGGAGATGGAACAGAGATCGCGCCCGCAAAGGCGCTTCGCTGCCTCGGAGAAAGCAACATCAGACTGGATGCCGAACTGCTTAGCGGTACGCGCCGGCTCGGCGACAGAGTCCAGTTTCGGACTCATCATGACAGTTTTGCTACCCATGAGAATGTTCTCCCGCCGACCCCGAGCCGGCCAATGCTGCATTGGTTGAAGTGATGCTGGTAAGAATTTCATCGAGCGCCGCGATGGCCGTATCCACGTGCTTTCGCTCAAGAATGTACGGAGGAAGAAAACGCAGCACAGTCTCGCTGGTTCGGTTAATGATGATGTGTTTCTCCATCATGGTCGCCGCGGCCTTCTTTGCGAGTTCAGCCGAGTCGAGTTCAATGCCCAGCATCAGACCCATCCCGCGTACTTCGGTGACGCAATCATGCCGCGTTCGCAGCCACTCAAGCCGCTCCCTGAAATAGCCGCCGACTTCGCGAATGTGGCCGAGGATGTTTTCCTGCTTCATGGTGTCGATAACCGCGATGGCAACCGCGCAAGCCAGCGGTCCACCGCCAAATGTCGTTCCGTGCATACCCGGGGTGAATGCGGATGCAGCTTTATCCGTACACAGCATCGCTCCCATGGGCAGGCCATTCGCGATCGGCTTCGCCAGTGTAGTAACGTCGGGCAAAATACCGTAATGCTGATACGCAAACCACTCACCCGTGCGTCCCATACCGGATTGAATCTCATCGGCAATCAGAAGCGCGCCTGTGGAATCGCACAATTCTCGCGCGGCTGCAATGAACTCCTGGCTCAACGGTCGAATGCCACCTTCGCCCTGCACCGCTTCGATGCAGATGCCGCAGACTTCGTTGGAAAACTTCGAGCGAAGGTCGGCAACGTTGTTGAAGCGAACGAAGTCCACACCCGGCATCACCGGCGCGAATGGTTCGCGGTACTTCTCTTTGTGCGTAGTCGCAACCGAGCCAATGGTCCGTCCGTGGAAGCTATTCTCTATCGCGAGAAAATCAGTACCAATGCTCTTCCCTTGCGACCGCAGGATACCCGCATGAGCACGGGCGAGCTTCAGCGCTGCCTCCCACGCCTCGGTGCCGGAGTTGCAGAAGAAGACTCGATCAAGTCCGCTCATCTCGGTCAGCCGCAGAGCCAACTCCGCCGCGTGCTCATGGAAGAACAAGTTCGATGTGTGCAGTAGACGCTTGCTCTGTGACACGATCGCCGCCAGTACAGCGGGATGCGCATAGCCCAGAGCCGACACGCCAATGCCGCTCAGCAAATCCAGATAGTCGTTACCCTGCTCGTCGCGCAGATAAACACCGGTACCTTCAACAAACAGAACCGGGT
>JANYLK010000150.1 GCA_025357875.1 Granulicella sp. | reverse complement strand
GCGCGCGCCGCCCGAATCGTTGATGAATACGAACGGCGATCCCGTTTTTAGAGAATGCATCATGATCTCTGCAACCTTGATCGAATGCACCTCGCCAGCCGCTCCACCCGCCACCGTAAAATCCTGGCTGGCCAGGTGAATCAGCCGCCCTGCGACCGATGCTGCCCCGGTAACCACTCCGTCCGCAGGCATCTCCTTACCTTCCATCCCGAACATGGTGGCGCGGTGTTCGGCAAACAATCCACTCTCTTCAAAGCTATCGGGATCGACAAGCTCATCAATTCTTTCTCGCGCCGTCATCTTGCCGGCTTTGTGCTGCTTCTCAATCTTCTCCGCGCCGCCGCCGAGCATCGTCTTTGCACGGCGCTCCTTCAACTCTGCGACTTTCTTCTGCATCTCGGTTGTAGGTACTGCAACTTCTTCAAGAATCGGCATGCTTGCCCTCTCAGCTCGCTGAAACCGTGACTTTATGCGTGGTCCCATTCAGTTTTACGTCGTAGGTAACCGGCTCGCGCATCACACCGTTCACGGTGACGACGCTCGGCAACGGCGCAATAACAACCTTAGCGTTAGGGTCTTTCCCAAGGTTCTTCGGGCCCTCCGAACGAGTGCCAAAAAACTTCGCTGCCACCTGCGGAAACATCGCATAGCTCAAAACATCTTCATCCGTGCCGTCGCAGCCTTTTTGCTCGATAGCCTTCGTGCGCAACTCCTGCCACTCGGGCTTCAGCAAGTCCGCGGGTCGAATGTCGATAGGCTGCTTCTTCGCATGCTTCGCTGCTTGCTCTACTAAAGCGGTATCGCGCGGCCCTATTGTCTCGCCGTAGTACCCCAGCATCAGGTCCGCGAACTCGCCCGATAGAACTTTATAGCGCCCCAGCAGAACATTGAAAACGGCCTGCGTCCCGACGATCTGGCTGGAAGGAGTCACCAGTGGAGGATAGCCGGCATCCTTGCGAACCCGCGGCACCTCCTCAAGCACTTCCTGCATCCGATCGCCCGCTCCCTGCTGCTTGAGCTGGCCCTCCATGTTCGAGATCATTCCACCTGGAATCTGGCTCTGGAAGATCTCCGTCTCAACTCCCGTGATGTTGGAGAGGAACTCCGCATACCGAGGCCGCACCTTGTTGAAGTAGCGCTTGAGATTGAGCAGGCGCTCCATGTCGAGACTAGTGGTGTATCCTGTTCCGTCGAGCATCTCGACCAGGCTCTCGGTCGGGTTGTGTCCCGGTCCGAGACTCAGAGAACTGATAGCAGTATCGACGCAGTCGGCACCCGCTTTAATGGCTTCCATCAGGCTTACCAGTGTCACTCCGGTGGTGGAGTGAACATGAACCTGCACACGAATATCTTCGCCGCAGGACTCTTTGATCCCGCGCACAATTTCGTAGGCCGCGTGAGGCTTCAGCAGTGCGGCCATATCCTTGATACAGATCGAATCGCATTGCAGGTCCTGTAGGCGCTTGGCCATCGCGACAAATTGCTCGGTGGTATGCAGGGGGCTGGTTGTGTAGCAGATTGTTCCCTGCGCGTGTTTGCCCGCCGCTTTCACCGCCGCGACGGCACACTTCAGATTACGAATGTCATTCAGCGCGTCGAAGACCCGAAAGACGTCCATGCCGTTTTCGGCGGCCTTGTGGACGAAGCGTTCCACGACGTGGTCTTCGTAGTGGCGGTAGCCGAGCAGATTCTGTCCCCGCAGCAACATCTGCAGCCGGGTATTCGGCATCAGCTTGCGAAACGTCCGCAGCCGCTCCCACGGATCTTCGTTGAGGAACCGTATGCAGCTATCGAACGTCGCGCCGCCCCAACATTCCACCGACCAGTAACCGGCCTGGTCGAGGTCGGCGCAGGCAGGAATCATGTCTTCAATCGACATCCGGGTCGCCATCAGACTCTGGTGAGCATCGCGAAGGATCAGTTCGGTTACATCAATATGTTTAGGCATTCATTCACGTCGCAGTCTTCAGAAGAGGGGCTCCGGCGAGGAGCGCGAAAAATTCTCAACCAGGCGTCAGCATCAAACTGCAGTCAATCTGTGCCTGCCCGAGCTACAGCGTTGCGGTTCCGTTTATTACTTGCGTTGTACAAGGGTAAGACTAGCCGCTAGACCCCCTTACGCGCTGTGACGGACGGCACATCTTTTATTGGGTCTCAGCCATTTTTGCCACGCGCAATGATCTAGCCAACCTAATGCTATCGCTCTCGGAGAGGTTTTTTCGAGCGAAACTGCTCACTTCCGCCTTAAATAGTGCCGTAAAAGGCCTATGGCGGCCCCGGCGCAATCCCGGCGATATACTGAGATAGTGACGAAGACCTTCTATATCGAGACGTTTGGCTGCCAGATGAATGCACATGACTCGGAAAAAGTCATCGGCACGCTCGAGCATGAGGGCTACATGCGCGTGGAGGATGAAGCAGATGCAGGGTTGATCCTCTACAACACCTGCTCGATCCGCGATAAGGCGGAGCAAAAAGTCTTTCACCGGCTGAATGAATACAAGAAGTTGCAGGGTGAGGGCAAAAAGTTCGCCGTACTAGGCTGCGTCGCTCAGCAGGAAGGCGAAAAGATCTTCGACCGCGCGCCGTACGTCTCGCTGGTCAGTGGCTCAGCCTCCTACCGCAACCTGCCTGAGATGCTGGTACGCCTGGAGGCCGGGGAAAGCCGCATCACCGGGCTCGACGACCGCCAGACCGAGGAGACCTTCGACACCGAGTTCACCTCGCGCACCAATCCCCACCGCGGATACATCACCATCGTCGAGGGATGCGACAAGTTCTGCGCCTACTGCGTCGTCCCATATACCCGCGGAAAAGAGCGTTCGCGCGCGTCCAACTCGGTGTTGTCGGAAGGCCGGCGGATGGCAGACGCCGGATTCACCGAGATTCAACTGCTCGGTCAGAATGTAAATTCCTACCGCGACCCAAGCGGAAAGATGAGTTTCGCGGAGCTGCTCGCTGCAGTCGGTGAGATCGCCGGCATCCGCCGTGTGAGATTCACCACCAGCCATCCGCGGGATTTCACGCGCGACATTGTCCAGGCCATCGATGCGGTGCCGACCCTGTGCGACCATGTGCATCTCCCGGTGCAGTCAGGATCGACAGCAATCCTCAAGGCAATGTCCCGCGAATACACACGCGACTGGTACCTCGAACGCATTGCCTGGATCAAAGGGGCGAAGCGCGAGATCAGCATGACGTCCGACATCATCGTCGGCTTTCCGGGAGAGACGGAGCAGGACCTCGAAGACACGGCGACGCTACTGGAAGAAGTTGGCTACGATGCCGTGTTCTGCTTCAAGTACTCGCCGCGGCCGAATACGCCAGCGATCACCATGGCCGACTCGATCCCGGATGAGGAGAAAGCGCGGCGATTGCAGGTGCTCCTCGAGCGTCAGCGCGAGGTTCAGCGAAAGAGCTACGCACGCCATCTCGGCCAGGTGATGGAAGTGATGGTCGAAGGGCACAACCATGCGCGCAACCAGGTGGTCGGTCGTAGTTCGCAGAACAAGACGGTAAACTTCACCACGGCGCAACCGATCCTGCCGGCAATGGGCAACTACTTGCCGGTCCGAATCACCCAGACATTTCCCAACAGCCTCGTAGGCGAGGCCGTGACAGTCTGATGAAGATCTCAGTCGAACTCGGGGATTCCGCCGCCGCCGCGAAGGCTGACGTGGAGATGCAGATTCGCGGCCTGATGATCGATCCGCTGACCAACATGCCGATCGTCATTTTGAAGGACGTTGGCAGCGATACGGTGTTGCCGATCTGGGTCGGCATTTTTGAGGCAAACGCAATTCAGGAAGAGTTGGAGAAGATTGCAAGACCCCGGCCAATGACGCACGATCTTCTGCGAAACACGGTGCGTGGACTGAACGCGGTCGTGCGTAAGGTAGTCGTTTCAGAGTTGCGCGACGATACTTTTTTTGCAGTGGTTTGGATGGAACAAGGCGGAGAGACTGTGGCCATCGACTCGCGGCCTTCGGATGCGATTGCGCTTGCGCTGCGGTCGGATTGCCCGATCTACGCCAGCCGGGCGGTGCTCGAAAACGCCAAGCAGGTTGCGGAAGGCCCTCCGAATGCCAATACGGATGAGATGCGTCGCTGGCTTGAAAATCTGAACGACGACGACCTCGGCCGCTACAAGATGTGATCAGCCTTCAGCGCGCCTTTGCAATCGCCGCCTTCACTACTTCAAGAATCCTCGTAGGATCATCGGGCCCATCCTTGGTCCCACAGACAACCTGATAGTTATTTCTGGTCACAACGACGACGGTCGGAGTCCACTCCACGTTCAATCGCTGCCCCAAAGCACGATCGGCGCTGACCTCTTTCGCCAGCCTGCCACCAGGATCTATAGCGGCGGGCATCTTTTTTCCATGCTTCGTGAGCCAACTGGCCATGAATCGATGCAGGTCATCGACGCTCGCGATCATGCCTTGCGATTTGAAGATGATGCCTCGGAATTCATCGGCAAGCTGCGGTCCCATCGTGTCCTGGATGTAACGGGCACAGACCGCGCCCTCGAATGTCCAGATGTGCGCCTCGAGCGGAAAATCGTAGCGTAGCAGCGTAACGTGCGTCTGCTTTACGGCCTCCATCTCAAAGGGATGGGCGCGCGCGCAAGCCGGGCATCCAAGGTCCTCGAAGACAATCAACGCGACCTTGCTGCCGGCAGGTGGACGCAGAATCGTGGTGTCTCGAAAATTATCGCGTGGACCGGTTCCGGCGAATTGAGCTTGCATGGAGCAGGTCGCCGCTAGGAGCGAAGCGGTTACAATTGCGCCGATGATGAGCTGCCTTATCTTCATTGCTTCCTATCCTCCAAGTGTATTTTATCGGTGTTTCGGTCGCTGCTCAGTTTGCCGCGCCCTGAGGATACTTCGCTATCAGATCGTCGAGCGCCGAGGTCGCCTCCGCCACCGAGACCTCATCGATCACATAGTCGGGCGGGCAATTTGGCATGTCCAAGTTCTTCAGGATACGGTAGCGCGGGTTCCCGATCGGAAGCCACTCGATGGGCGGAGACCACGCTGGCGCGATGATTGTCATTGGCAGACCGACGGCGCGGCCGAGGTGCAGAGTTCCGGTATCCAGCGTCAGACCGATGCGGCAGAGACTCAGCAGCGCGCTTAGCTGCAGGAGGGAAGTCTTACCTGCAACGCTGGTCGATCCGTCGCCCAAGTCCGCGCGTAGGGCGTTGATAGCGGCCGATTCCGCAGCCGTGCCGACGAAGATGACGTGCGCTCCATAAGCGGCGATCATGTGCCGCGCCGCCGCCTGAAAGCGTTCTGCTCGCCAACTCTTGCGCTGGGTCACGCTGGTCTGCGTGACAAACACCGCAACCATTTGGCCATCACGCACGCCGCTCTCGACCAGAGTTTGTCGCGCCCATGCAAGGTCCGCTTCGCTGAAGAATATCTGCGGCTCAAAGTGGCGAAACGGAGATCCAAAGGCTTCTACGATTCTGAGGTTGTTATCAATCATGCTTCGCGATGTATCGAAGCGAAGGACTTCATAATAAATCTCAGGCACTTCGGTGAATCCGACTCGCGGGCTTCGGCTGCTGAGCAGGCTGGCAATCCCAATCCGCGTTCGCTCGTTTCCCATTGACGTCAGCGTGGCAAATCGCTCTTCGGCAAATGGGAGCTGAGCGCGCAACGAACGAACCGCACCTTTCAGATCTTCCAGCGGACTTGGTGTCTCGATCAGCCAGTCAACGCCGGGATTGTTGCGGAAGATTTCCAGCGCAATTCCGCTTGCGACGACCGCGATCCGGCATCCCGGTGCGGCGGCGCGCAGCGCTGGAATCAACGGTGTGGCATGAACTGCCGTCCCCAGCGCAGTCGCATATTGCAGCAGCAGGAAGTTCGTTGTGGCTGCCAGCGGAGGTTGCGAACTTCCTTGCGCAGCTTGCTCGACGGCGGCAACTGTCGAGAATGCAGCAGCCTTCAGCTTCTGGGCCAGGTTCACTGCGTCATCTCCTCGGCGGCTCTCATAGTCGATGCTCGATTGTATTGATCGTTAACGCTGGGCCAGCAAGTCTTGGCTGGTATAGAACTCGGGGAACGAGATGGCGGCCACTTCCGCGCCGTTGATTTCCGTGTCGCCCTCAGCGCGCAAAGCTGCGATGGAAAACGCCATGGCAATTCGGTGGTCGTCGCCTGAATCGATAGAAGCGCCGTGAAGCTTTTGATTGCCGGGAATCTCAAGTCCATCGGGGTTTTCGGTTAGCTCTGCGCCCATTGCGCGCAGGTTCTTGGCGACCAATGCGATGCGGTCCGACTCCTTGATTCGTAGCTCCTGCGCGTCGCGGATGATGATGCCATTTGCCGTATATGGTGCAATGGCGGCGAGCACTGGCAGCTCGTCAATTATCCGAGCGGTGAGCGTGCCGCTGATGACGAACGGCTTGCCTGTGGGTGCGCTTGACGCACGGTTCACCTGGATGCTGCCGATCAACTCGCCGTGATGCTCCTCGACATTGAGGATCTTGATCCGGCCGCCGAGCGCGGTGATGACGTCAAGCAGTGCGGCGCGGGTGGGATTCATGC
>JANYLK010000095.1 GCA_025357875.1 Granulicella sp. | reverse complement strand
AGAAACTGCGCGAGGTCGAGGTCTACGCTGGAGTGGCCGTCTCCGCTATTACGCAAGGCGAGATTCTGTTCGGAATTGAGAAAAAGCCAGAAGGCCTCCGGCTGCGTGCCGCAGTGGAGATGTTTCTCGATGCCGTGCAGGTCCTGCCTTGGGACATGTCCATCGCTCCGGCTTACGGAAAGCTCCGGGCCAACCTCAGCTCAGCAGGGAAGAACCTCTCAGGTCTGGACATGCTGATCGCGGGACATGCCTTTGCCTTGGGAGCCACACTGGTCAGTCACGACGGGGATTTTGCCCAAGCAAATGCCTTCGTCCAGGTCGTTGACTGGGCAACGGACCTCTGAGGATTCCCCGATGGCGCGGTCTGTCTCCTGGCTTGATCGCATCGTTCCGATCTTGCGCACCGTGCAGGAGTCGGCCCGTTCACACTATGACCGAAAGGAGCTTCAGCGACTTTTCGAGTTGCAGCCTCGCGCCGCCCAGCAACTCATGGCGACCCTGCCCAACATCTCTGTCGGGCGCGCTCGCTTGGTAGAAAGAGAGACGCTCAGCGCGTTTCTCCAGCAACTTCGAGAATCGGAGAACCCGGCAGAAACCTTCGCCTTGATGCGGGCGGAGGGAGGGAAAGTCGTGCGGCGGAAGCTGCTGGAATTCTCTCTCCAAGATTACCCAGCATCGGTCGACTCGCCACCCCGGATGATGAGCATTGAGAGGGGCCAACTTCGGGTGAGGTTCCAAACTCTTGAGGAGCTAGCGGAAGCCATGCTGTATCTCGCTACAGTGTTCACTCATGATCTTGAGGGCTTTGCCCGTCTTTATGAACCACCTCCGGAACTGACCGAAGAGAATTTGAAGACACTGCAGAAAACTAATGCGGAGGCAGCCTTCTACCGCGATTGGCAAGGCTAGATGCGTTGTACAGTGTGATAGTGTGAGTATCCTACCCTGAGTAGATCAGCAGGTCAGCAAGGGGAGTGTTATGAACCTGATGATCGTTGAAAGCCCGAACAAAGTGAAAAAGATCAAGGCCATTTTGGGCTATGGCTGGGATGTGGCTGCAAGCGTTGGGCACGTTCGCGACCTGCCCCAGAAGTCGCTGGGCATCACAGCGCCGGAATATCGATTGGAGTACGAATTCAACGAGCGCGGAAAAAGCGTTGTGGATTCGCTGAAATCTCGGGCTGCTCGCGCCGAGACGGTCTATCTCGCCACCGATCCTGACCGAGAGGGCGAGGCCATTGCGTGGCACCTTAAAGAGACTCTTCAACTGCAAAACTATCAACGGGTTACGTTTGACGCCATCACAGAACCCGTCATACGTAAGGCGCTCGCTGCGCCCCGGCAGCTCGACATGAATCTGATTCACGCACAGGAAGCCCGTCGTGGAGCGGATCGTCTAGTCGGGTATCAAGTTTCACCGATGCTTTCAAGACAGACGGGCATCGCAGGGCTAAGCGCCGGCCGCGTTCAGACTGTCGCGGTTCGGTTCGTAGTCGATCGCCAGCGCGAAATCAAGAACTTCAAAGTGACGAAGCACTTCGGAGCTGAGGCCAGCTTTGAGGACGGCAAGTGGACGGCGCAATGGGATACTGCGGCATTTTTGAAAGGGGATGAGAAATACATCATTGAGCCAGCGCTCGCCGAGCAGGCCGCACAAGGAGGTGAGTTCCGCGTTGCAGAGGCAGCTACCAAACCAGCACGTCAGTCCCCTCCGCCCCCGTTTACCACAGCAACGCTGCTGCAGGCTGCTAGCGTATCGCTTGGATTCAAACCCGATCAGACCGCTCAACTTGCTCAGAAGCTGTTCGAGCAAGGACTGATCACCTATCACCGGACCGACAGCCAGAACTTCTCTGCTGAAGCACTGTTTGAAATCCGCGAGTTTGCCCAGGCGAATATGCTCCCTTTACCGCTCAAGCCGAGAACGTGGAAGACCAAAGACAGCGCCCAGGAAGCTCATGAGGCTATACGCCCGACCCACTTGGAGGAGCGCACCGCAGGAGAGGATGAGGAGCAGAAAAAGCTGTATGCGCTCATTTGGAATCGCGCGATCGCGTCGCAACTCGCTGATGCCGAATACAGCGTGAACACGCTCCGGTTAGAAGCGCGACACGGACTACAAACGTTCGTTTTCCGGAGTACGGGCCGAACCCTTACCGCACCGGGATGGAAGAGCCTCACACCCGAAGACACCGCGGAGGAGGCGGACGAGAGCTCAGAACAGAACGAGAACAACGGCAAAGTACCTTCCTTGTCTGTCGGAGCCAAAGTCGCAGCGACGAGTACACGGGTGCTCAGCCGTCAAACGAAGCCTCCGAGCGGATACACGCAGGCCGGCCTGATCA
>JANYLK010000087.1 GCA_025357875.1 Granulicella sp. | reverse complement strand
GCGGGGATGCTGGCGGTACGCTGCGCTGCGGCTTGCTTTACTTCCTGTAGAAGGAGCGCGGAGTCGATGCCCAGCTTCTGCGCGGCGTCGTTGACGAACTCGCCGCGGTGGAGCGCGTTGGGCATGCGGCGGATGTGGGGGAGGAGGAAGTTGAGCGAGCTGACCTTGGCTTCGGCGGTGCGCGCGGGGAAGAGCTGGCGGGCGCGATCGATCAGGTAGTCGGAGTATCGCTTGGCTCCTCGCAACGCTGCGCCGTAAGCCTGGATGCCGTGCTCGCGGACGAAGCGGTCGGGATCGAGGCCGCCTTCGAGCGTGACTACCTTGATGTTGAAGTCCTCTTCGGTGAGCAGGGCGATTGATTTCTCCGTCGCGGTCGCGCCTGCAGTGTCGGGGTCGAAGTTGACGATGACGCGTTTGGTAAAGCGGCCGAGCAGACGAACCTGCGTCTCCGTAAAGGCGGTGCCGGAGACGGCGAGGACGTTGTGGATTCCGGCCATGTAGACGGAGATGCAGTCCATCTGGCCTTCGACCAGGACAGCGAAGTCGGACTTGCGCATCTCGGCTTTGGCCTTGTCGAGATTAAAGAGTACGTGGCCCTTGGTATAGAGCGCGGATTCTGGCGAGTTGAGATACTTGGCGTTCTTCTCATCGGGGTCGAGGGCGCGGGCGGTGAAGGCGATGATTTTTCCCTGCTCGTTGGCGATGGGGAAGGTGATGCGTTTGCGGAAGCGCGCGTACATGGAGCCGGGCGATCCGTCGGCCTGATCTTTAGCGGAGAAGAGGCCGCTGGCGCGGAGGACCTCTTCGGCGAAGTGCGACTTCAGCGTGTCGCGCATGTGGTTGAAGTCGTCGGGCGCGTAGCCGATGCGGAAGGTCTTGATCGTTTCGGCCGGGACTGCTCGGCTGGTGAGGTACTCGCGGGCGCGGGCGGCTTCGGGCGACTTGAGTTGCGCTTCGAAGTACTGGGTTGCGGCTTCGTGGATGTCGATGAGCTGGCGGCGGAGGCCAGCTTCGCGCGCTTCCTCGGGCGAGTTGAACTCGCGTTTGGGCAGCGGGATGCCAGCCCTCTGCGCGACCGAGCGGACGGCTTCGGGGAAGCTGAGCGACTCCATCTTCATGACGAAGTTGAAGACGTCTCCCTTCTCGTGGCAGCCGAAGCAGTAGTAGTAGCCGTGGGTCGCGTTGACCGAGAAGCTGCCCGTCTTCTCCTTGTGGAAGGGACAGAGGCCGGTGTAGTTCTGGGCGCCGGTCTTGCGCAGCTTCAGATAGTCGCCGATGATGCGGACGATATCGGCTTGTTGCTTGACGAGTTGGGCGAAGTCATCGGGCATTTCGAGGTTCGAGGTGCAGGTCTAGCCCCCCGGGGGTATACCCCGCAATTGTTGATGCTGCTGGGGTTGCGCTGGGGTGTATACGAATGACCACAGCATGCGTCCCCAATTGGACACAGTCGTAGGTGCGGTCTGGTCTGCCTGAGTTTACGCTCGGCAGGCCGACAGGTTCCCACGTAGCCCGAAGTTGAGAGCATGGGGCCGGGGCCGGTCCTTGCACACTCTTTGTTTCGTTCCTATCTGTTTGAAGGATAGCAGGTTGACCCTAACTGTTAGGCCAACTATTTTCAGGTATATTTCTCTTTAGTTTGTGTGAGTTGAGCTGGTTTACCACCGTTTGTGGGGTCGACAGGAATTGCTGATAAGTCAGCCGGTGATGACGGTGAGATACTCAGGGTCGCGCGTTGCGAGGTCGAGGATTGTGGAGTCGTGCCTGACCAGGGCAAGCCTTCGGACGCGGGCGGTAACAATGAGGAAACAGTTGCCGGGGTCGCCATATCCGTAGATGGACGGGGACGGCGGCCGCTTCGACGGCGAGATTCAACTGGGGGACCTTGGCTGACAGCGCACTGACCGTAGATTTGAACCAGCGATCCAACGGCAGGCCGTGCAGATTCGGGCGTTGGACTTGGTTTTGCTTACCGACGGTGACGCCAACTTCCCAAGCGGACATGGGGGAGACGTAAAGAGTTCGCGATCTCGGAGCGATGTGGATGGCGAGCGCTGCGGCTGAGGCGATGGGGTCGCCGTTGAGCAGCCAAAGCAGCCTGGCGTAGTGGGCACACTTTGGGCTTAGCAACGGTCGATGTGATTTTTTCAAAAGCGGAGGAGGTAGGAGGCTTTGAGAAATATCTGGCGGCCATCGTTGAGGTAATCGGGGGAACGCGGAGTGCGGCCTGACGCGTCGCATACGCCAGTCGGACTTCTATTGCAGAGGGTGCGTCCGAGGTTCTTCAGATCGTTGTTATACCCGAGGTAGACGGCCGTACCCGGATGCGGAAGCCACGTGAGCAACACCTGCGCACCAAGCAGGTTGGTACGCA
>JANYLK010000083.1 GCA_025357875.1 Granulicella sp. | reverse complement strand
GGTCAGGATGACGCGTTTGGTCGCGCCAATTGCCTTGCGCACTCCTATCTCGCGAGTTCGCTCGGTCACGCTGACCAGCATGATATTCATCACGCCCACTCCGCCCACCAGCAGCGCCACGCTCGACAGTGAAAACAGCAGCAGGAACAGCCCGCCCGTGATCTGGTCCCACAACCGCGTCAGGGAGTCCGTGCCGAAGATGGCGAAGTTGTCTGGCTTTTCGTTCAACACTTTACGGCGGCGGCGTAGCAGCTCGGTCAGCTCGTCTTTCACCAGAGGCACGTTCTTTACGTCGTCATACTTGAGGGTGATCCAATAGTCGAGCTCCTCCGGATGCAGCTTGTGAAACGTGGTGATGGGGAAATAAACCTTGTTATCCTCTGCGTTCTTACCACCCCCGAAGGCAGTTCTTCTCTTGTCGACAACCCCGATGACGGTAAACGTAATGCCGCCCACTACAACCTCTTTGCCGATCGGGTCCTGGTTGTTGAACAACTCTTCTGCCGTGTCGATGCCGATTACAGCGAGGTTGGGTGCGTGCTCTACGTCGCTGCTATTGAAGAAGCGGCCGGAGAGCATCGTCATGTTGTTCACCGCTTCCGCCTCGGGCGTATCGCCTTCGAGCTGGGTGTTCTGCATGGAGTGCCCGTTGGCGCGAATTGCAGTTGTGCCAAGTCCGGAGTTCCGATCCACATGCTGCAGAATCGGCGCGACACCGACCACGTGCGGCAGCGCCATCATGGCCTGAGCGTCGTTGTAGGTGAGCTGTTTGCGGCTCAGCATCTCGGTGGTCGGCCGGCTCCCGAATACCGGAAAGCGAAAGACGAACAGGACATTCGAACCCAGCGACTCGACCAGCCCGCTCACGCTCTGATTGAGCCCGTTTACTACCGACGAGATCGTGATCACGGTCATCACGCCGATCACGATGCCGAGGATGGTCAACCCGCTGCGCAATTTATTCGCGCGCAGCGTATCCAGCGCCATCGTCACCGTCTCTTTTAGATCGCCGGCCCGCATCGCCTGTCCCCTCGAACCTGGTACCAAGACCCTCGAACCTGGCTACAGCTCAGACCGCAGCGCTACGATCGGGTCCAGACTCGCAGCTTTCCACGCAGGATACACACCGAAAAAGATTCCTGTCGCGGTAGCCATCACCAGTCCAAGCGCCACACTCCACGCCGTGACTGTGGATGGAAACCCCAGCGCCAGGGTCACTATCTCCGCCACGATCAGTCCGATCAATACGCCGAGGAAGCCTCCCAGCAGCGCCATGGCGGCCGACTCAACCAAAAACTGCAGCGTGATGTCCTTGCCGCGTGCGCCCAGAGCTTTACGAATACCAATCTCGCGCGTCCGTTCCGACACGCTCACCAGCATCATGTTCATGATTACGATGCCGCCGACGACCAGCGCGATCATCGCGATACCGCCAGCCACTGCCCCGAACATTCCCGTGATTACCGAGAAGAAACCGACAAGCGTATTGTTGACGTCGAGTTCAAATGAATCTGGCTGTCCCGGTGCGTCGTGGCGCTTCGAACGCATCAGCACGCGCACCTCGTCTCCGGCCTCCTGCAACACCGACCCGGCAGAGCCCGCCTTGACGTAGATCGTCACCGACTTGGACGCGCCATACGTCTTCATGTACGCCGGCAGCGGCACTCCAACCCAGTTATCCTGACTCTGCCCGAAGGTGCTGCCCTGCTTTTCCGCCACGCCGATGACCGTGTACTGCTCGCCATCCACTCGCAGTTCCAGGCCGAGCGGATCGACGCCTGGAAATAAATTGTCGCGAATGTCAGACCCGATGATCGCAACATGCGACGCGTGGTCCTCATCCACCTCGGTGAAACCGCGCCCTTCCAGAATGTCCAGATTCTGTAGGGACGGCATCTGCCATGTGTACCCGCGAACCTGGGAGTCGGTCACCGAGTAGGTCTCGCGGGTTATCTTGGCAATCGTCGCCTGCTGCGCTCCCATCCCGACGCAAAGCTTGCAGTTGTCACGTACGTAGGTGTAGTCGTCGTACAAGACGTTCTTGCGCCGCTGATACTTCTCATAGTCGGTGGAGTTAGTGATGATGGGCGGAAAGCGCGAAATGGTGAACACATCCGCACCGTACCGCGTGAACTTGGTGGTCACGTAGGTGTTTGCGCCATTAACTAAAGTCACGACAGCGATCACGCTGGCCACGCCGATCATGACCCCGAGCAGGGTCAGCACCGTGCGCAGTTTGTTCTGCCACAGCGACTGCAACGCGAGCTTGATGGCCTCTTTGAATTCCATGGAGTCTCAAACGATTGTACGCAGCCGACCGGCCTCCGGTTCAAGATGCTTTTGTAAATTGCTCTCCGGACGGATTGCCGGCGAACTGGAAGGGCTCCGGCTACCTGGGTCGCCCGAGGAACAGGATGTAGCCGTCAGGATCGCTGATTTCGAAGCCGCGCAGACCGTCGTAAGTATCTTCAAGCGGTGTACTGAATACCGCTCCCTGTGTAGCAAATTCTGCGGCAAGCGCATCGGGATCGGACGCATTCACATAGGCGTCCCTCCTCATGTAGCGATGACGCTAGTGGTTCGGCAGTGGCGACACGTCCTTGTCGGATTTAGCAAAGATTTGCGCTCGATCGCGGCCGATGATGGCGACAAATGGATTCTTGTCCGGCTGCTGAAATCTCGTCTCAAAGCCATGCTTATCGCGGTAGAAGGCGATGGTCTGATCTATGGCACTGGCGATGAAGAATCGTGAAATCCCTGGCGTGGTCCGTCGTGTCATAGGCATGGCGCTCTCGCTTCGATTCAACCGCAGGATGCCAGCGCGGCACGACGATAGCCCGTGTTCACAAATGACATTCGCCAGTGCGAGTCATTACTTTCAGAAGACGACTGTTTCGCCCAGTCCAGCGTACAAACTATGGTCGCCCCACCTCTGCTGAACGCGCAGAAATGCCAGTTCGCCCGAGCAATGGCCGATCGCCATCGTCTTCACGTGATACTTCTGTGCCAGCGCGTCGAGAGTCTTCTCGACCTGCTCGGGAGAATCCTGCAGCAGATGCAACCCGCCCACAAGCATCGCCACCGGTTTCGTGGCATCGTTCTCAGTTGCCGCTGCCATGATTCTCTCGATCCCGGCGTGAGAACACCCCACGATGACAACCGGTCCCGTCGGAGTGTCCAGCACCAGCGAGATCTCGCGGAGCCCTTTAAACGCTACCTTCTCTGACACGAGTGAGACGAGACGAATGTGCGGGGCTATCGTCATCGCCTCGCTTACCGCAGTGAAGTTCGTATCTGTCCACGAGACCCATTCCCTCGGCTCCGGCGCCGCACCCCCGCGGAAGTAACGCATCTTCGCAGGCAGCTCCGGCCTTGCATCCGTACTCAGGAACGCTGCGGGCAGAACGACTCCAGTGAAATATGGGTCGTCAGGAACATAGAGCTTGACCTTGGGATTCTTCGCAAGAACATAGCGGAGTCCTGCGGTGTGGTCTCCATGCGCATGGGTGATGATGACCATGTCCAGATGCGTAAGATCTACATGCATCTTCTCGACATTTTTGCGGAACACTTCAATGTTGTCGCCGGTATCAAAGAGAATGCGCTTGCCCTCGAACTCGATCAGCGCCGAATAGCCCCAATCCTGCTCCAACTCCGGCCGGTCGCCGAAAGCATCGTTAAGAATGGTCACACGGTTTTGCGCCGCGGCCGTCTGCAGACACATCAGTCCCAGGACGCAGGACAGGAACCAGAAAGGTAGACGAGGAAAACCAGCCATGAGTCCCAACTCTCGTGAATTCTTAGCTGAGACAGAATGACACAGCCGATCAGCCTTGTGAAGTTGGCCGATATACTTTCTCCAAAAGCCTCAGAGCTTCATAGATCCGAGAGCGAAATGGGGTGGCGATGAGAACGCAATGGCTGCGACTCAACGGTACTGTCGAACGCGATCCCGCCATCGATGCGTGGATGAAGAAGCATCGCGATGAATTGGGCGCCATCGCACAGCAGTGGTTTGAGTTGATGCGACAAAGCGGGACGAAGTCCGCGAACTCCTGCATGACGGCTGTCCAGTTGCATGTATGAGCGATGTGCCCTTCGGCAACGTCAATGTATTCACATCGCACGGAAACGTCGGATTTTTTTCAGGGCGCGGCGCTGCCCGATCCGGCCTGCTTGTTGCAAGATTCCGGCAAGTTCATGCGCCAGGTGAAGCTGCGGCCGGGAACGGCCACAGACGCCGCATCGCTCAGCAAACTCATCGAGACCGCGTACTCGGATATGAAGGCGTGCGTCGAAAATGGCTAGCCTTAGCTGGACTTCACGAGCGTGCGCCTGGTAACGTCTGTGTTATTTTCCAGGACAATTCATGCGATATCGCAATCGAGTGCTCGGACTGCTGTCCCTGCTTCTCGTTATCACCTACCTCGACCGTGTGTGTATCTCGGTCGCGGGGCCGCGCATCCAGGCCGACCTGCACCTTGGCCCGGTCGCCTGGGGATGGGTCACCGGCATATTTGTCCTGGCCTATGCCATTTTCGCCCATGGTCAAATCGCCACGCTCGTGCTGCTTTCGCTCACTTACGGCGGTATCTGCTTCCAGCAGCCCATCATGTTCGCCGTCGCCCTCGACATCGACATCGGCGGTGCCTACGCCGGAGCGATGGCCGGCTGCGGCAACATGGCCGCGCAGGTCGGAGCATTCCTGGCCTCGCTTTCCTTTGGATACCTGGTCGCCCGCACCGGCAACTACAACCTGCCATTCATCCCGATGGCCATCCTCCTCGCGGTCGGCGTCGGATTCTGGTTCATCGTCGACCCCACCGAGCCACTCACCCCGGCCGCCCTCACCTTCCCCACCTCAGGCTCAGCCTTCCACGAAAGCCTGACTTAGGTCACTAGCACCGGTGCGCCATGTTCGCCCTGAACAAAGTGATGGGCGAACATGGGGTTACCTTTCCGGAGACGCAAATGCCTAAGACGATCTCATCCCCAGAATGGCTTCTCGCCAACATCGCCGGCCGTGAGCGCGCAACCGCCATTCTCGGCGATTTCTCCGAAATGGCCGCCACTTAAGGTCGCGGCTGGTTCGGGACCGCCTACGCCCGCACGCTGTTCGCGCTGACCTGGCGGATTTCGGTGGCGCGGCTGCACCGCCTGTTCCTGCGGCTGCCCCCTACTGACGGCTCTACTATGGGCGTAGAAATACCCGCAACTCGCTCCAAACAATAAGCCATGCTGAATATACGATTGAAGCGTATATTTTGCGCTCCCGAACGATTAGAAGCTCAAGACAGAATTCAAATCGCCATAGGCGTTGAACCTCTCTCAAATCAGCCATCCCGCACCGTCTTAATTGCCATCCAACGTATAACGATGGCGACACGCCCACTACCCGAGGCCGCGGAATCCCGCTATGCTCCCTACATTGAGGAGCTGCACGAGTTTTTTGCCACCAGCGGCGTACCCTTCGGATCGCCCGATGATGCGGTACTCGTCGCCGACCGCCTGCAGGAGAAAGGAAGCTTCTCCGAGGACCTCGGTTCGCTGATCCGCTCCATGGTCCTGCGCGAAGGCGGTGCCATGCCGCATGCTCAACTGCTCGAGATCCTGAGTCTCGCCATCGCCGGTCCGGAGCTGGCCCTTGCGCCCCAACAATACCGCGATCCTCTGCGCCAACTGCTCGCATTTATCAGTGGGGTCATGCGCCGCCCGTGGAACGTGCCATCAACCGAAAACGCGGAGGTCGTTCCCTTCCCGACCGCCGACACCCCGACCGCCAACACCCCGACGCGGACATCCGAGCCGGAAACCTTTGCGCCCAGGGTAGCTATCTTCGAAAAGATGCGCGACGAACAGATGCGCAATCAGCATGCCGAACCTCTCTCGCGAACGGTTGAAATGCCCATCCACGAGCGGTCGGACACGGTCGCGCGGGAGAGCACACGCCCGGTGGCCTCGGCAAGGGGCGCGGCGCCGCGGCGGTTGACACGCCTGCAGCGCAATCTCCTGCTCGGGGCCGGTGGCATCATGGCCCTCGCGGCGATTCTGATATTTCTGATGCGTCCGACCACGCCGGCGGAGGTCTTCCAAGTCGGTCCCGCGCCGACCCAGGTAGCCGCGCCCGCACATATCGCCGTGAACGGGAGAATGTCTCCCCGACTTGCGCAGCCAGAACAACCCGTTGCAT